>JBBRFN010000070.1:0-14339 GCA_038224265.1 Lysobacterales bacterium | reverse complement strand
GTTGGCAAAACCAACCGTAACGGCTCCTGCTCCGGCAAGGGCGCCGTTGTCCCAGTAACCGCTCAAGAACACATAGTTGCCGTTGGCCTGCGCTGTCACGCCTGGAAACGACTGTCCATCATTTCCGACGAGGTCATTTTGCACGCTGCCAACCAGCGAATTGCTCGCGCTCACGGTTCCGCTGCTGCTGCCGCTGGCGCGCCATGTGACCGCGCCGACATTCAAGGGGGTGCCGGTGTCCCATTGCGGGCTGGAAACCACGTAGCGGCCATTCGTCAACGCGGTGAGCCCGTAGCTCCCGATCGCGTTGTTCGCGACGCTACCTACCAGCGAGTTGCTGCTGGCGACGGCCACGCCACTACTGCTGGTGCCATTGCGCCAAGTCACCGCACCGAGTCGGACGCTTGCGCCCATGCTCCATTGGGGGCTTGCAACGACGTAGTTTCCATCGCTCAGGGCGACGACACCTCCAAAGCCGATCTGATCATTCACTGTCGTTCCGACCAATGAATTACTTGCGCTGACCACGGCGCCACTGCCGCCCGTGCCGTCGCGCCACGTCGCCGCACCCGCATCGACCACGCCACCGTTGTCCCAGAAGATGCTGTGGGCCACGTAATGGCCGTTCACCAGCGGCGTGATGCTGAAACCGATCCGGTCTTCGGCGCTGCTTCCGAAAAGGGAATTGCTGGCACTGACGATCCCGCTGCTACTGCTGGTTCCCATGCGCCAGGTTGCGGCGCCGGCGTTTGCGATGACGCCGTTGTCCCATAGCGGACTGCCCACCACATAATTGCCATTCTGCAGCGCGACGACACCCCCACCACTGGAGTTGGTGCCGCCGACAGTATCGCCTGCACTGCTACCGATCAGGGAGTTGCCCGGGCCGATTGGGCCGACGCTACCGCCCATGCCGTTTCCCCAGGTAACGGCACCAACGTCCGGTATGTTGCCGTTGTCCCAAGCACCGTTTCGCACCACGTAATGGCCGTTGCTCAGCACCGTGATGCCGAAACCCGCAACCTGATCGTTGGGGCTAGTTCCCGTGAGGGAGTTGTCCCCGCTCAGCACACCGCTGCTGCCGCCGAGGCCATCGCCCCACGTTGCAGCACCTGCATCCACAACGGAACCGTTGTCCCAGAAATTGCTTCCGAACGCATAGTTGCCATTGGCCAGTGCGACCGTTCGGGGAATGCCGACCCGGTCGTTTGCAGTGCTGCCCACGTACGAGTTGCCGACGCCAACCACGCCAGGTCCAGGTCCGCTGCCATCGCGCCACGTTACGGCGCCAGCAAGCGCCGCGCTGCCGTGGTTCCAGAACGGGCTGCCGACCACGTAGTTGCCATTGGTCAGCGCAACGGCCCCATTGATGCCGACCTGATCATTGGCTTGGCTTCCAATCAGCGAGTTGTTGCCATCGACCAGACCGGCGCTGCCCGTTGCGCCGTTGCCCCAGGTCACGGCGCCCACGTCGACCGCAGAACTGCTATCCCACAGCGAGCTGGCGACCACATAGTTGCCGTTGCTCAACGGCCACACAGAGTCGTAGCCGACACTATTGCCTGCTGTCGCCCCGACCAGCGAGTTGTTGACACTCACCGTCTGGTTGCTGCCGCTGACGCCACTGCACCAGGTGACTGCACCGGCATCGAACACGCCCGCATTGTCCCAGTTCGGGCTGATGACCACGAAGTTACCGTTGGTCAGCACCTTGATGCCGAAGTTGCCGACCTGATCCCCCGTGCTACTGCCGGTGAGGCGGTAGATCAGTTCTCCATTGGGCCGATAGAGATACACCGCGCCGACGTCGGCCGCTCCCGCGGGCGCATCGAAACCCGGATCGGTCACCACGAAGTTGCCGTTGGGAAGCAGGGTCACGCTGCTGCCGAAGGCGCTGCTGCCCGTTGGACCTGCGAGGTCGATTTGTGCGGCTAGCAGCAGCGATGGCTGCAGCAGCATGACGATTGCCGCGGCCGAACGATTCAGGGCAAACAACATGACTGAGATCTCCAATGCCGGGACGCGGCGTCAGGTTTCGCGTGGCTGTCACTCGAAGCCGTTGTTGAACAACGGCAGTTCGTTCTCGACAGCACCCATGTCGCAGAACGTAGTGCCGGGTCCGGTGCGCGGCACGCCACGCACGTCGGTCGTCACGTTGAAGTTGCGCGCATCGCTGCACGCGGCTTTGGGGATCACATTCGCCGCTGGGCTGTTGGCTGCAAGGCGATGGATCGGCATGCCCGAGGGCAGGGTCTCACGGGGGCCGAGCAGGGGGTCGACGTTGTAGAGGTTGCCGGTGGCGACGCCGGAGATCACGCAAGCCGGTTCGTTGGTGCCGATCAGGTTGTATCCAAGGCTGATGTTGTTGGCGCCATCCTGGGTAGTGGAAACCCGGCAGTCCGAAGCAATGCCTGCCGCAACGTTTCCGGAAATCACCGAGTTGCGAAGGACATTGCTATAGCCAGTGAAGCCAGCGGCAACACCCTCGACTGGATTGGTAGGGGCAAGATCGGCGGTATTGCCGACGATCGTCACGAATGCCAGCGACGAATTGATGGTGAACGCGCCGCCGCCGCGAACCGCATGGTTTCCGGCGATCGTGCCGTTGGTCAGCACGATGCCGTCGTTGGGTATCGAGGTGGAAATGCTGGCGCCGATTCCGCCAGCCGCACCAGCACTGACGTTGTCGACAATCGCGAATCGTTCAAGCACAGCGCTGTATGCGTAGGGTCGGCTGTACTGCGGCGTCGTTGGGAACTGAATCAGTATTCCGCCAGCGTAGCTATCGCTGCCCATGCCCGCACTCAGGTTCACTTCGTTATTGCGGATGACAACGTTGTAGAGAAGACTCTTGCCGCCATAGATTTTTATCCCACCACCTCCGATCGTGGGATTTGGTTCGAAAGCAAAGGGATCTTCGGTCAGAAGGCCGCCGCTGACAGTGGCGTTGAGCAAGGCGAAGGAAAGTGCCCGGTCCTCTCCGGGAGGATTGCCGCTGCTCCGTACCCCCAATACGCGGTCAAGACCGGTTCCCACGATCTGCGTTGCGGCGGGGTCGCCGCCGCCGAACAGGGTCAGGGCAGGGGGGCTTTCGCCAGGGGTGATTTGCTGCGGCGGCTGTACATCCAGATCACCGCCCGAATCATCGAAGCCGAAGGGGAGCGGGCGATTCAGGGTGTAAATGCCCGGCGGTACCAGTACGAAGGAGCGATCGCCGGTTGCATTGAACTCCATCAATGCCGCACGCAAGGTGCAGACGCCGCCGAGTGCAAGGCAGCTTCCGTCACCGGGATTCAGGTCGGGCAGGTCGCTGAATGAGTTGACCGTGCGGTCGAACTGCTGTTCGTAGGAACCTAAATCGCAGGAGACCGAGCGAGACACGCCCCGCGCGTCCGTGTTCAAGCATGCCGTGAGGGCATTCGAGTTGCTTGGGTTGCCCGCGGCCAAGGCGGCGCTTCCTGGGAGCAAGGCGTGGGTCTCCACGCCCGATCCGAAGTCGAACAGTGGCGAAAGTCGCGCATCGCTGTTGGTGGTGTTGCCCGCGAACGATGCAAAAGTGCAGCCGCCGACGATGCCGCCGATCATGGTGTGCGCGCGCGAGCCCAGCTGCGCGCCGCCGCCGGCACAGCTCAGATCGTTTGGATTGCCGTTCACATCGGTGTTCTCGACCACGATGCTGTTGGCCAGATTGATGCCGGTTGAACTGACCCCGCCGTAGAAGATGCCGCCTGCGGATGATCCGCGGTTACGTGCCACGGTCGAGTTGCGCATGCGGAACCAGCCGGTCGACACGAACATGCCCCCGCCGACGCTGCTGGCGGTGTTGCCGCTCAAGGTCAAGTTGTTCAGCAATACATCTGTTCCGCTGCCTTGGGCGAGGAAGATGCCGCCACCGTTATTGGCAACGTTGTCGCGAATCGCCACCCGGTTAAGTGTCATTACTCCGGAGCCTGGCGCTGCGTAGATGCCGCCGCCGAAGTCTGCGTTGCCGCCGCGCAACGTGCTGCGATTGATGGTCAGCGTCGCCGAGCCTTCCTTGCGCACGACGCCACCATCGTTGCTGCTGCCGCCCAGCACGCTGCCGCCGACGATGGCGACGTCGTTGAGGGTCAGGTTGCCTTGGGTGGTCAGCACGTGGATGGCGCGGTCGAACTCGGGTGCGACGATCACCGACTGCGTGCTGGCGCCTTGAATGGTGATCGTGCTGGTGATGTCGAGATCGCCCTCGGAATTGTTGTCGTCATCGGCATTGCCGGTCAGGACATAGGGGCGTCCCAGGGCGAGCACCAAAGTGTCGGAGGCCGTGCCGGCTGGGCAGCTACCGACCGCGGTGTTGGTGTTTGCTGCCTGTACGGCAGCGCGCAGCTTGCATGTGCCGGAGGGGGAGCTATCCGGAAACACCTGCATCGTTGCGGCAGAGCAGGGCGTCGGGCTTGCCGCACACGCCAGAACACAGAGCCAGCCTGCGAAGGCACGCCGAGTGATGGGCATTGCGAGTCCTCTTGGCCTTTGGCCGTAGTGCGTCTCCCGTAGTCAATGCCGTGCAGAGCGCAAATCCAACAGAACAGGAGCGCACCAACGCGCCGCGCTGGGTGTCTGCGCGGCGCATTCACCATCGGCGTGGCGGGGTTGGTGAGGCCCAGACGCGGTTGTGGCTGATTCGCCGCGGGATTGCCTTGGCAAAATGGCGCGAAAAGGTCTGCGAGTTAGTCAGGGCGCGCTTGGCCAATGGGTGCGCTGCGTGGTTCCCCACACCCTTGAGCTACCACTGGCGCATTGGAGAAAAGGCTGGAACAGTTCGCCCAGTTCCATTCGTCCCCGACACCTTGTCGTTTTGGACAGGGGTTCCGGTGTTCGCCACGAACGGCCCCTCGGCAGCCGTCGCTGCGACTCAGTTTCCGTCGACGATCGCCTGCAGGCTCGCACGGCGTTCGGAATCCATGCCCGCGTCGATGCGTTGCAATGCGGTCTGCGCGAGGGCAACAGCCTGTGGACGCTCGTTGGCAGCCAGGTGCAAACGACAACGCAATACGACCGCATCCGCAACCTGTGCCGCAAATTCGGGCTTGTCGCTCCACTGTCCCAGGATTGCATCCACGATGGTGGTGGCCTCCGCCCTGCCTTCGGCCAGGGTCGACAGCGATGTGGCCAGAGCCACGCTGGCCTCGAGATAACCGTGGTGTGCGACGCCGTAGGTTTTCTCGGTCAGCCGGCGTACTTCGCGCCACTGCGTCGCTGCGTTTCGCGCATCCCCGCGTGCATCGAAGGTCTTGGCCCAGCGGTCGGCGATGAGCGCGTTCTGGTACGCATCAGGGCCGAGCAGTTTGCGCAGCTCGCCTGCGGCCTCCGATTGCAGGGCATCGGCTTCATCCAGGCGCCCTTGCAGCATGAGCGACTCGCCAAGCTGGGCCTGCGTGAACCAGACGAGTCCGGTGCGCAGGCCACCGGTCTCGCGGCGCAGGCGCACCGCTTCGCGCAGATCGGTTTCCGCGCGCGCACCGTCGCCCAATTCGATCCAGGTACCGCCGCGCGTGGCAAGCAGCTGCGCACGCGACTCGGCCCCAGCGTCGCCCAGCGCCGCCTCGGCCTCGTCAAGCACCGCCACTGCGCGTCGCGCGTTGCCGCCATCGCGCTCTACAGTGGCCAGCCGCATCAGGACGTTTGCCACCTTGCTGTGCCGTGCGCCGAACTGCGCGCGCGCGATGGCAGCGGCGCGAGTGAGCAGGGCGCGCGCCTCGTCCAGGCCGCGCCTGCGGCGCAGGACCTCTCCCAGAGACATCAGCGGGGCCACCAGGCGTGCGTCGTCCGGCCCGAATGCGGTCTCGATGGCTGCGATCGCCGAGCGAAACGCCGCTTGCGCCAGAGCGTCCTCGCGCAGCTGCTCGAGAATCACGCCCAGATTGATGCGCGCGGCAATCCGCTCCGAATCGCCCTCGGCAAGCTGCGCGGAAAGCACGCGGTCGGCTTCTTCGGCGGCCGCGCGCGCATCCTTGAAGCGACCCAGATAGACCAGGCTGATTGCGCGCCGCGCATCGATCCGCGCAGCCCCAATGCTGTCGGCACCGCCCTTGGCTACCGCGATCGCGTGTGCGCCGTCGAACAGTCGCTCGGCGTCGTCTTGTCGGCCTTCGCGCAATGCGAGCGAGCCCCGGATCGCATCGATCTCGGCGCCCAGCAGCGCGTCGTCGGCGCGGGTGGCCAGTTCGTGCGCGTGGGTCAGGGTCGCCGCGGCGGCGCCAAGTTCATCGAGGCTGAGCTGGGCTTCGCCAAGCACCTTGAGCAGGCGTGCAGCAGTGAGCGGATCGGCGATCAGTTCGCGATCGACTCGCGCGACCGCTTCGGCGACGGTGGCGGCCGGCGCCTGGGCTTGATTGCTGCCGCGCGCCAGCGGATCCTGCTCGCGATACAGCGACGCAAGGAAGTCCGAGACACGCTCGGCCACGTGACGTTGTGCCTGTTCACGTCGCAGGCCGATCGCGGTCGCCAGCGTAATGCCGAACAGTCCGAGCAGCACCGATGCCAGCAGGGCGCGTCGCACATTGCGTCGCGGCGCGTCGATCAGCTGTTGCAAACGCTGACGCACCTTGGATGCTTTGGGCCGCGCGCCGGGATCCTGATCCAGCGCCTGTGCGATCAAGTTGCGTAAAGCGCGTGGACGCAGCGCCGCAGAGGGCCGGTACGCCTCCGGGTAGTGATTGACGGCCAGCAGATGCGCGAGCACACCGTAAGCATAGAGGTCGACGGCAGACGTACCCGGCTTGCCGGCCGCGATCTCCGGCGCCAGGTAGCGCGGCGTGCCGGCGCTGACTGCACTGCCTTCGTCGCTTGATTCGAAGCCGGCGCCGAAGTCCATCAGGATCACCCGGCCCTGCGCGTCGAGCATCACATTGCTGGCCTTGATGTCGCCATGCACCAGGCCGGCACGATGCACCGCATCGATGGCATCGGCCAGCTCGCTCAGTACGCGCAGCAGCTCATCGCGGTGCAGTGGGCCGGTGCGCTGCAGGCGGGCCGTGAGCGTTTCCCCTTCGATCCAGTCCGCCCATAGCCCGGCGCGGCCATTGTGATAGCTCGCGCCATGCACAGCCAGCACGTTGGGATGGCGCACACGCGCCAATCGACGCGCTTCGGCGACGAAGTCGCGGCCGCTGGGCAGTAGCGCGTCGCTGCGCTGGTGGCGTAGCTTGAGCGCCACGGTGCGGTCGAGGGTCGGATCGTAGGCGCGATAGACGGCGCCGAATCCGCCTTCGCCCGCGATCTGCAGCTGCTGCAGGTGGCCCCAGCTGTTGCCGGCTTCCGCACCCATGTGCATGCTGCGGACCAGCGCCTGAAGTTTGCCCAGGCGCCGCGCAAGCGCAGGATCGCTGGCCTCCAGCGCGCTCAGATCAATCGCCTCGCCATCGGCAATTCGCCGCGCGACGTCCAGGGCAGTATCTTCGTGCGGATTCATTCGAGATGCTGCGCCAACTCGACCAGGGCGCGCGACACCATCATGCTGGCCGCCGCTTCGCTGGGTCGATCCAGCGCGGACGCGATCTCGGCATAGCTCATGCCGAACTCCAGCCGCAGCAGTACCGCCTCGCGCTTGTGCTCGGGCAACCTGGCGAGCGCATTCTCGTAGTCGAGCCACTGATCGGAGTCCAGCCGTGGCGCCGATGGGTGCGCTCCGAGGGCTTCGCTGTTCTCCGGCAACGCCACGGTCACATCGGCGCGACCGACGCGCCGCAACTCGCCGCGGATGGCATTCATCAGGCTGGTGCGCAGATAGGCGAGCAAGGCACCCTCGTGTTGCGATCGGAAGTGTTGCAGATTCCTCAATGCCGAAAGCAGGGTGATCTGAACAAGATCGTTGGTGTCGTTGAGATCGCGCGCGAACGGCGGCAAGCGGCCGTGCGCCAAACGCCGCAGCAATGGCAGATAGCGTGCCATCAGCCGCTCGCGCGCGGCATCATCGCCCTGGCGGAGCAGGGACAGCAGCGTGGCCGTCGACTCGGCGGCGCGATGCTCGGTCATGTGGGAACCGTCACCTGATGGGCCTTCTCGTGGCGAGTCTACGCTGTCCATCATGGCGACAGGTCGGCTCCGGTAATGCCCCCCCGGAATGTTGCCCGCCTCGATCGTTGCCGCCTGGGTTTCGGCGACCGCGCGGGGCGAGCGGTGCGATTCACTCGGGCCTGACGCCTTTCGCCGTCTTTGCAGCAACCGGAATGATCGCGCAAGTGCACGCCGTGCAGCGACTGCAGCGCCGTTACGCCGTTTGATGCTCGCACGCCGCGTGCGCGAGCACTTCCGCGACGCCACGCATGTGTGTACCTGCGCATCGAACGCCACCGCGTACTAATTGCGACGTCGTGGTTGGCGACGCGGGCAATACCAACGCGGCCTGGTACTACCCCTAGGCTCCCTGGCCAGCTCCGTGGACGGGATGGCATCCTGAAAGGGCGAGAAGGTCGCCGGTTAGCCTATGGCGGTCGCCGTGCGCCCACCCGGGTAAAGGCATATCGGACTTCGGCCCTCCTCGATTGCCTCCGTCTCCGTGTCGCCGCGCCGCGTACGCAGCTGCAGCGGTCGTTTACGCAAACAGCGCCAGTGCATCGGCCACCCGCGACATGTCGCTGCTGGCAACGTGCAGGTGCGGCGCAATTCGCAGTCGGCCGAAACGGCAAGTGCAGATGATGTTTGCGTCGCGCAGCGCTTGGTGCGCTGCGAGAAGGATTCCGGCGGGCGGTTGCAGGGCCATCAGGTGCGGCGCATGGTCGCGTGTGCTCCATGCAGCCAGGCCGACGCGGTCGAGCGCATCGTGCAGGGTGCGGGTGCGTTCGGCGAGCGCTTCGGCGATGGCGCTCGGGTCCCAGGCCAGCACCTGTTTCACTCCGGCGATCGCCATGGCCAGCCGCACCGGGTCATCCAGTCCGCCGGCGTCGAAACGCCGCGCACCGCTGGCCCACGGGATATCTGCGTGCACCGGGAATCGCCAGTCCGGGCCCGAGTCGCGGGCGTACCAATGGTGTTCGATGGGTCGCCCCGCGTCGCGCCAGCGCGGCGCTGCCCACAGGCAGGCCAGTCCAAGCGCGCCCAGCAACCACTTGAAGCCCACCGACATCACGAAATCGGGGCGCCAGCGCCCAAGGTCCGGCGCCAGTACGCCCAGGCTCTGGCTGAGGTCGAGCACCAGAAAGACGCCGCGGACCCGAAGCGCTGCACTGATGCGATCCAGATCGAGCACGGCGCCATCGTCCCAGCGAACATGGGGCAGGGCGGCAATGCGCAAACGCGGTTCGCCGGCGATCGCGTCGAGCACGGCGCTGGTCCAGTCCTGATCATCCGCACGCACCACGCCGCACAGCCGCGCCCCGGTGTCGGCACAGCGTTGCTGCCAGCACAGCAGGTTCGACGGGAACTGTCCGTCCAGCACCAGCACTGCGTCATCGGCGCCCAGCGGCAAGCTGTTGGCGGCTGCCGACAGACCGTGCGCGGCGGAAGGCACCAGCGCCACGGCTTGCGGATCATCGTCGAATAAACGTGCCAGCAGTTTTCGCAACTGCTCGCGCTGTTCGTCCGCTGTGGACGACCCGCGCTGCCATGGCCGTGCCGCCGCTTCGAACGCCGCCAATCCTGCGGCATGCACCGCGTGCAGGCGCGGGCCTTGCGCGGCGCAGTCGAGGTAGAGCACATCGCCGTGCGGCATGAAGGCGGCGACCGCAGCGCCGAGGGTCTCGGGTGACGGAGCGGATGGTGGCGTGGTGGGCGTTGCAGGGCGGTGCATGCCGCTACTTTACGGCAGCAGGCTGCGTCTGGCAGCCTGCGCGACGCACGCCGCAATCATGCATCGTTCACGATGCGGCGCTATTCTGTCAGATTATGCGTGGATCCGCCTCCCAGCCCGCAGCAAGCCGCGAACCCGCTCGCGTGGAAGTGACGTTGGCTGATCGTTATCGGGCCGTTCGCGACCGCAGCATGCTATTGGCCGCGCCGCTGTCGGCCGAGGACGCGATGCTGCAGTCCATGCCCGACGCCAGCCCGGCGAAATGGCATCTGGCGCACACCACCTGGTTCTTCGAACGATTCGTGTTGGGCGCCGATCCGCGCTACGCGCCGGTCGAGCCGCACTGGGATGTGTTGTTCAACAGCTACTACAACAGCGTCGGTCCCTTCCACATGCGCGCGCGGCGCGGTCTGTTGTCGCGGCCTTCGTTGGCCGAAGTAATCGAATACCGGCGGCAGGTGGACGAGCGCCTGCACGAGCGGCTGCAGGCCGGACGCGTGGACGACGACATGCTGCAGGTGCTCGAACTGGGCACGCACCACGAACAGCAGCACCAGGAGCTGCTGCTGACCGACATCAAGCACGCGTTCTGGAGCAATCCGCTGGCGCCGGCCTACCGCAAGGACCTTGCGACCACGCGGGGCGAACCGCGCCCGCTGCGCTGGATCAGCAGCGAGGAGAAGACCGTGCACATGGGCGCAGCACCCTGGCCTGTCGCCGCCGCCTTCGCCTTCGACAGTGAGTCTCCGCGTCACCGCCTATTGCTGCCGGCGCATGCGCTGGCCAGCCGGCCCGTGACCAACGCCGAGTTCCACGACTTCGTCGCCGACGGTGCATATCGGAATCCCGGCCTGTGGTTGAGCGACGGCTGGGATCGCGTGCAGGCCGAAGGTTGGCAGCACCCGCTGTACTGGCACGAAGATGGTGCGCGCGAGTTCACCCTGGCCGGCTGGCGCGAGCGCGACCCGCATGCGCCGGTATGCCATGTCAGCGGTTATGAAGCCGATGCCTTCGCGCGCTGGGCCGGTGCCCGCCTGCCAACCGAAGCCGAATGGGAACATGCGGCAAGCGCACAAGCACCGTCCGGCAATCTGCTCGACGCCGACGTGCTGCATCCGCAAGCATGCCGTGACGACAGTCTTTGCCTGCAGCAGTTTTTCGGCGATGTCTGGGAGTGGACCAGCTCGGCCTATAGCGCCTACCCGGGATTCCGGCCGCTGCCCGGCGCGCTGGGCGAGTACAACGGCAAATTCATGAGCGGCCAGATGATCCTGCGTGGTGGCAGCTGCGCCACGCCCGCCAGCCACATCCGCGCGACCTATCGAAACTTCTTTCCGCCTCACGCCCGCTGGCAGTTTTCCGGCCTGCGATTGGCCAAGGACCTGCCATGACGCTGACCGCCGACTCCTATGCACTGACCGATTTGCAGCCCAGTCGGGACGACGTGCTGGGCGACATACTGGCCGGCCTGTCGGCCACGCCCAAACGCCTGCCTTCGAAGTACTTCTACGACCGGCGCGGCTCCGAACTGTTCGAGGAAATCACCCGCCAACCCGAGTACTACCTGACACGCGTCGAGCTGGCGCTGCTGGCTGACAGCGCTGCGGGAATCGCGGCCGCCGTGGGCCCGCGTGCGCACGTGGTGGAGTACGGCAGCGGCAGCGGCCGCAAGACGCATCTGCTGCTGGACGCGCTGGATGATCCGGTGGCCTACACGCCGGTGGAGATCTCGCGCAGCGCCCTGCTGGGCAGCGTCGAACGACTCGATCGCGAGTTCGGTCCGGTGCAGATGTTGCCAGTGCTCGGTGACTTCACCCAGGCATTGCCGCTGCCCGTCCCCGAGCGCAGCGCCCGTCGCGTGCTGGTGTTCTTTCCGGGTTCGACGCTGGGTAATCTGACCGACAGCGAAGCCGTGCGCCTGCTCGAGGCCATGCGCAAAACCATCGGCCCGCGCGGCGCCGCACTGATCGGCATCGACCTGCAGAAATCACCGGCGCTGATCGAAGCCGCCTACAACGACGCCGCCGGCGTCACTGCCGCCTTCACCCTGAACCTGCTGGTGCGCTTGAACCGCGAGCTCGGCGCCAGCTTCGACCTCAAGGCCTTCCGCCACCGCGCCGTCTATGCGACCGAGCGTGGTCGTATCGAAACTTTCATCGACAGCCTGCGCGACCAGATCGTGACGGTGCACGACCAGTCCTTCGCGTTCGCCGCAGGCGAGGCCATGCAGGTCGAATACAGTCACAAGTACACCGACGCAGGCTTCGCCGCGTTGGCCGCGCGTGCAGGCTTGGCCGTAGTGCAGCGCTGGAACGACCCGCAGGACTGGTTCGGGCTGCGGCTGCTGCGGCCGACCTGATTGCTTGCCGCCGGGCGGAGGACGCTCGTTTCGGTTCGAGCTTGGCGCGCGTCAGCCGTGACCCTCGCCGGCCAACTCCCGGCGCAGCCACGCGCGCGCCTTGACCCAGTCGCGGCGCACCGTACGGTCGGTGATGCCGAGGGCCACTGCGGTGTCCTCTTCGGTGAAGCCGGCGAAAAATCGGCACTCGACGACCTGTGCGAGGCGATCGTCGAAGGTCGCGAGCCGCTTGAGGGCCTCGTGGACGTCGATCAGGCCCTGGTCGTCGGTCACGCCGATATCGTGGGAATCGGTCAACGATTCGACGAAGGCGCCGCCGCCGCGTTTGTCGGCGAGCGCGTCGCGCGCGTGATTGATCAGCACATGCCGCATCGCCAGCGCCGAGGCGCGTAGAAAATGCGCACGGTCGCTGAACTCCGGCGAGCGCATCACCTTCAGGTAGGCTTCGTTGATCAGGGCGGTGGTTTGCAGGGTGTCGCCGGCGCGCACGCGGCGTCGTTCGTTGCGCGCGAGCTTCTTCACGTCGGCGTAGAACATCGGCATGAGTTCCTGCGCGAGGCGTCGGATGTCCTCCGGGATCCCACTTGCAGGGGGGGCGCTGTGCGCTGGTTCGTTCACGATGATCTCTTGGGCATGGACGTTGTGCCGGGACAGGCGCCATGGCCCACCCCGCATTGTTGAGCGTTCGCGGCCATACTAGCGTCGATACCTGCACGTCAGGACAGGATGAACGATCGCGTGATGGCCGAACGGTGGGCGCAGGTGGATCGCCTGCTCGATCAGGCGCTGGCGCTGCCGCCAGCGCAGCGGGCAGCTTTCGTCGAACGCGCGACTGGCGAAGACGCGCCGCTGCGTGAGGAAGTGTTGTCGCTGCTGGCCAACGCCGATACGCGCGGCGATCTGCTCGACCGCCCCGCGCTCGACGCGCTGTCGACCTCGCCGCCGCTCAAAGAGCTGTCTGCGGGCGAACGCGTGGGTGCCTATCGCGTCGTGTCTTTGCTTGGGCGCGGCGGAATGGGCGAGGTCTACCGGGCGGCGCGCGCGGACGGGCAGTTCGAACACGAGATCGCCCTGAAGTTGCTGCGTCAGGATTCCATCGAGCACCTGGGCCTGTTCGTGAGCGAGCGACGCATCCTCGCCAGGCTCGAGCACCCGGGCATCGCGCGCTTGTACGACGCGGGCGTCGCCGAAGACGGGCGGCCCTTCATGGTCATGGAGCTCGTCGATGGCGTGCCGATCACCGAGTGGTGCCGCGCGCATCGCGCCACGCTGCAGCAACGCCTCGAGCTGTTGATGCAAGTCTGCGAAGCCGTCGCGTACGCACACCAGAACCTGGTGATCCATCGCGACCTCAAGCCGGGCAACATACTGGTCAACCCTGGGGGACAGGTAAAGCTGCTCGACTTCGGTATCGCGAAACTGCTGGCCGGGCCGGCGGACGAACCCACGCGCAGTACACCACTGACGCTGTCGTATGCCGCGCCCGAGCAGTTGCAGGGCGGCTCGGTCAGCACAGCGACCGATACCCATGCACTCGGCGTGCTCGCCTTCGAGTTGCTGACCTCGCGCTTGCCGTGGGGCGGCACCGCCACACCCGTGGCGCTCGCGATCGACAAGATCCTCAACGAAGCAGCGCCGGCGGCCAGCGCGATCGCCGCCAAGCTCGACGCGCCACCGGTTCCCGCCCGCCAGCTGTCGGGCGATCTCGACGCGATCATCGGCCGGGCCCTGCGCAAATCCCCCAGCGACCGCTATGCCGCCGTGTCGGGCCTGCGCGCGGACATCGAGCGGCATCTGCGCGGCGAACCCATCGCCGCGCGCGAAGGCGCCGGCTTGTACGTATTCGGCCGCTTCCTGCGCCGCTACCGCTGGGCCGTCGGTGCGACGATGCTGCTGATCGCCAGCCTCGCGGCTGGACTGGCCGGCACGCTGTGGCAGGCACAGCGCGCGGAAGTGGCCGCCGAGCGCGCCACTGCAACCAAGGACTTTTTGATCGGCGTGTTCCGCGCCAACGATCCGCGTGTTGCCTCCGACCAGCCGCGCGGCGCGATCACCGCCAAACAGCTGCTGGACCTGAGCGTGTCGCGCATGGGCCAGGAGTTCGCCGGGCAACCGGAACTGCAGATCGAACTGCTCGGGCTGGCCGCGAGCATCTACGGCAATTTCCCCGACGAGGAACGTTACGCCGAGGTGCAGAAACGCCGCATCGAGCTG
>JBBRFN010000069.1:0-14934 GCA_038224265.1 Lysobacterales bacterium | reverse complement strand
CGCAAGACATGCCGGCACGGCAACAGCGCAGGTCTCGCCGCGAGCCCTCACTGACCTTGTGGGAGCCGGCATGCCGGCGATGGCGACACCTCCGATCGCCGCAGTCGCTGCCATGGCAGCTCCCACAAGGAGGAGCGCCTGCAACCGCAAGCCGTGCGATTCCCACAAGGAGGAGCGCCTGCAACCGCAAGCCGTGCGATCCGGCACTGCAACCGCGCAAGACATGCCGGCACGGCAAACGCGCAGGTCTCGCCGCGAGCCCTCACTGACCTTGTGGGAGCCGGCATGCCGGCGATGGCGACAGCTCCGATCGCCGCAGTCGCTGCCATGGCAGCTCCCACAAGGAGGAGCGCCTGCAACCGCAAGCCGTGCGATTCCCACAAGGAGGAGCGCCTGCACCGCAAGCCGTGCGATCCGGCACTGCAACAGCGCAAGACATGCTGGCACGGCAACAGTGCAGGTCTCGCCGCGGGCCCTCACTGACCTTGTGGGAGCCGGCATGCCGGCGATGGCGGCATTTCCGATCGCGGCAGTCGCCGCTTGACCGTCGCTGCTGCGCTCAGTCAGTTCAGCCGGCTGCTGTCGCGCCCCGACTTGATCAGCACGTCGCGAATCTTCGCGGCGTCCTCCGGCGGCGGCACCCGCGCCAGGTATGCGTTCAAGTCCGCGCGCGCGGCGGCCGTATGGCCTACGCGCAGGTACAAAAGGCCGCGATCGCGCTGTTCCTCGGCCAGGTTCGGGTCCAGCGTGAGCAGGCGGTCGGCGCAGCGCACCGCGCGCGCCCAGTCTTCCTGTTCTACGTAAAGCGCCTTCAAATTGCGCAGCATGCGCGACAGGATCGCGCGATTGCTCGCCGGCGTGAGCAGTTCCGAAAGCTGCTCGTCGTGCAGGTCCTGGTCGCCCACATGCGGCTGTGCGCGCGATTTGAGCTCCTGCACGTCGATCGAGCGGCCACGATGGTACGGATCGAGCACCAGTACGCCGCCATCGACCGGCATCGAGACCAGGAAGTGGCCCGGGAACGACACGCCCTGCAGCGGCAGGCCGGCGTGCTGGGCCAGCTCCATCTGCAGCACGCCCAGACTGATCGGAATCCCGAGGCGGCGGTCGAGCACCTCGTTGAGGTAGCTGTTGCGCGGGTCGTAGTAGTCCTGCTGGTTGCCGCTCATGCCGATCTCGTCGTAGAGCAGCGCATTGACCGCGCGCAGGCCCTGCATCGGATCGACCTCGGCGGTACCGCGCACGCGCTTGCCCCAATCGACGATTCGCTGCTCGTAGGCGGCCACGTCCAGATCAGGATATTCGTCGCGCGCAATGGTCAAGGCCGCCCACACCAGCGGGATGTCCTCATCGCGGGCATCGCGCAGGAATTCCCAGGCGCTTTCGGGGGCGGGGCGAGGCAGGTTGTTGTCCACCCCTCCTTATTAGGGTGAACGGCGCCGCGAATCAAGCCACCCCGCGCGCCCGGATTCCGCCACTCGTCGGTCATGCGGCGGTCGTCTGCTGGTGGTGGGATGGTGTGCACGGCGGGCCTTCGCCCGCCAAGGAGGATGCTGTGCAGATCAAGGTGTTCGTTCCGATGCCCGACGAATTCACCGATGCAGGGGCGTTGGTCGGCGAGCGGCTGGTGCCCTATCGCTGCGGTGTGGCAGTGTTCGCGATGCTCGATGCAGTCACGCGCGAGCGTGTTGCCAAGCCCGCTACTGCGCCACCGCTTCCGGCAACGTCAGTGGATCGCCTTCCTTGAGTGCCAGCGCGCGGCCCACACCGCTGTTGAGTTCCAGCACGTAGCGCGCGGGCCGGTTGCTGGCATAGCTGGGGCACTGCGCCGAGCGGCACGGCGGTGCGCCATAGTGGCCATTGATGAAGTGCCCCTGGCCGTCGAAAAACAGGATGTCGAGCGCGATCTCGCAATTGCGCATCCAGAACGCCTGCGGCTGCGCGCGGTCGTAGGTGAACAGCATGCCGTGGTCGGGCGCCATCTCGCGGCGAAACATCAGTCCCTGGCTCTGCTCGGCGATGTCGTCGGCGATCTCGACGCTGTATCGCTGGCCCTTGAGCTCGACCGTGGGCAGTGCGGGCTCGCTGGCGCAGCCGGCCAGCGGCAGCAGCAGTATTGCCAGCAGGAACAGGTGCGACAGCGGCCTCATCGGGCGCCTTGCTGCCGGCGCAGGCGCTCGAACTGCTCGATGATTCCAGCCAGCACGCCGAAGTCGTGCGGTGGCATGTCGACGAACTCCAGCCCAAGCCAGCCCGGCTCGACGTGGGCGAGCTTGACCTCGGCCTTGAACGGCTTGCCTTGGCCGATCGCGAGCGAGATCGGGAACCGTGCATTGGCCACCGCCTCGAACGGGTCAGGACGACTGAGCTTCAGGCCATTGAGCGACAGATCCAGCACCAGTGCGCGAATTTCCTTGCGGCCAACCCTCAGGGTCGCGCTGCCGGCGGTGCGGAAGCGGGGTTCCAAACGCCGGTCATCGTGCAGGTCGGGCATGGCGCATGCTCGGAAAGGTCAAGAATGGTAACATGCACCTTCGCCAGCCTGCGGGGTCCCCGGATCTCGTCATGCTAGGCGGTTCTGGTCTCTCACGGGACCGGATCATCGCGCCGCAGTCCGGTCTGGACGGCCGCCTGCCCCGTACCGCGGGTGCAGACTTGCCAGTTCGTGCCACTGCAGCTATTCTCGCGCGCCTTTTCCGTCAGAAATCCCCGTCCAGGGAGTTATCCATATGAAGACAGTCAGCGCCAAGAACGAGACCGTCCAGCGCGACTGGTATCTGATCGATGCGTCCAACAAGACCCTCGGTCGTCTCGCCACCGAGCTCGCGCATCGCCTGCGCGGCAAGCACAAGCCGATTTTCACGCCGCACATCGATACCGGCGACTACCTCGTGGTGGTCAATGCCGAGAAGATCACGGTTACCGGCAAGAAACTGCAGGACAAGATGTATCACCGCACCACCGGGTACATCGGCAACCTCAAGACCACCAGCCTGCGCGACCTGCTGGCAGCGCATCCCGAGCGCGTGATCGAAATCGCGGTCAAGGGCATGCTGCCGAAGAATCCTCTGGGCCGTGCGATGTTCAAGAAGCTCAAGGTCTACAAGGGCCCGGACCACCCCCACGCGGCACAGCAGCCGCTGGCGCTCGACATCAAGGCCTGATCCAGGAATCCACATGGCAGCTACCCAGAATTACGGCACCGGCCGTCGCAAGTCCTCCGCCGCACGCGTGTTCCTGCGCCCCGGCAAGGGTCAGATCGTGGTCAACGGCCGACCGCTCGATGAGTTCTTCGGCCGCGAAACTTCGCGCATGATCGTACGCCAGCCGCTCGAGCTGACCAAGCTGGTCGACCGCTTCGACGTGGTGGTCACGGTGGAAGGCGGCGGCATGACCGGCCAGGCCGGCGCGATCCGCCTCGGCATCTCGCGCGCCCTGGTCGAATACGACGACACCCTCAAGTCGCCGCTACGCAAGGCTGGTTTCATGACCCGCGACGCGCGCGAAGTCGAGCGCAAGAAGGTCGGCCTGCACAAGGCACGCCGCGCGACGCAGTACTCGAAGCGCTAAGCAACGCGGAGTTTCCTGCGCCTGCTGTTCAAGCAGGCGCCCGCGGTCAGAGCGCGGCGCCATACCGATCTCCTGGGAGATCGTCTAATGGTAGGACAACAGACTCTGACTCTGTTTATCTAGGTTCGAATCCTAGTCTCCCAGCCACCAACAACGACGGCCCGCACAGCGGGCCGTTTTTGTTGGTGGCTGGGAGACTGGCCTTGATGAGGACCTACGGTTCGACTGATTCGCCGGGAGCGAATCAGCGCAGCGGCGCAGCCGCTGCCCGCGCGCATCGCGCGGGTGCGGCCCATGGATGGCCCGCATACAACCTCCTCCCCCCGCCACCAACCACCCCGGCCCCCCCAGCGGGCCGTTTTTGTTGGTGGCTGGGAGACTGGTCTTGATGAGAACCTAAGGGTTCGACTGATTCGCCGGGAGCGAATCAGCGCAGCGCTGCGGGTCGGGACGACCCGCGCTACGACCCCAATGCATCGGGTTGCAGCGAGGCGTAGGGCAGGTCGCCCTCGACCTGCCATCACGGTCGCTGCGGCGAAGGTTGCTGCAACGCGCAGCGCCGCGGGTCGGGACGACCCGCGCTACGACCGCAATGCATCGGGTTGCAGCGAGGCGTAGGGCAGGTCGCCCTCGAACTGCCATCACGGTCGCTGCGGCGAAGGTTGCTGCAACGCGCAGCGCCGCGGGTCGGGACAACCCGCGCCACGCCTACGACCCCGGGCGTGAGGTAGGGCGGAGCCATTTGTCGATGCCCGCGCTCGTCGGCTGACTGTCCCATCCGCGCCGCTTGCGATGCACTGCATACTGCCGCACCCTGCGTGTCCCGGCGTCGCGGCCGCGTGCCGCGCGCCACTGACCGGATACCGTCTCGCCCCATGTCCGACGCCAGCGGCATCGTGGTCTATCGCGCCAGTCGGCTGGAGGCGCTGCTCGATCCATTCGAGGGGTTGCGCCGCAGCGGCTCGGAGGGCGATGTGCTGCGGCCGACGCGGGTGGTGGCCGCGCATCCGGGGATCAAGCGCTGGATGATCGGGGCGCTGGCGCGGCGGGCGGGGCCGCGTGGGGTGGTGGCGAATCTGGATGTGCGATTGCCGAGTGAGTGGCTCGACGAGCTTGCACTGTCGGTGCTGGGTGGGGCGGCGCTGTCGCTGGCGCCGTATCGGCGCGACGCGCTGCGTTGGCGGATTCTCGATGCGCTGCCGCGGGTAGAGCATGCGCAGCTGCGCGACTATCTCGCGCGCACCATCGAGCCGTGGCAGCGACTGCAGTTCGCCGATCGCCTGGCCGGGCTGTATGCGCAGTATCTGGTCTATCGACCCGACTGGCTGCTGGCGTGGCAGCGCGGAAACTTCGAGGTGCCGGCGCAATCGCTGCTCGCGCCGCTGTGGCGGCGCCTGCGCGACGACATCGGCCAGCCGCATCGCGCCGAGCGCATGGCGCTGCTGTTCGAACGCCTTGCCAGCGCCAAGGCGGTGGCCGATGACGACGGCGTGCTGCACGTGTTCGGCGTCAGCCATCTGCCGCCGGCGGTGCTGCAGGCGCTGCGCCTGCTCGCACGCACGCGGCTGGTGGCGATCTACATGCCGGATCCGTGCGTGCAGCACTGGGCTGGATTGCGCAATCAGCGCGAGGTGCTCGCGCAGTTCAGCACGCTCGGCGTCGATCCGGAGGCAGAACGCGCCTATCTCGATCTGGGCCATCCGCTGCTGGCGAGTCTGGGTCGCATGGGTCAGCACTTCGGGCTGGTGCTCAACGAGGGCGAGGAGGGCGTGCGTTCGGATACCCGCCACTGGGCCGACCGCGCGCCGCAGGCCGACGACACGCAGCAACTGCTCGGCCGTTTGCAGGACAGCATCCGCCAACTCAAGCCATCGCTGGTCGATCGGGCGAGCACGCTGGATGCGGACGCCACGTTCGACGCGCTGCTCAACGATCCGTCGCTGCGCGTGCACGCCTGCCACACGCGCCTGCGCGAAGTCGAAGTGCTGCGCGAATCGCTGCTGTCGGCACTGGCCGACGATCCCACCCTCGAGCCGCGCGACATCGTGGTGATGGCGCCCGACATCGGTGCCTATGCGCCGCTGCTGCCGGCGGTGTTCGGCGCGGCCGGCCAGCATCGCGGGCCGCTGCCGTATCACGTCGCGGATGTGGGTCTGGCGCGCAGTCATCCGGTATTCGAGGCCTTTCTTGCGCTGCTCGAACTACCCACCGCGCGGGTCAGCGCACCGGCAATCGTCGGTCTGCTGACTCTGGCACCGGTCGCGCGTGCGTTGGGCATCGATGCCGATGACTGCGATGCGCTGGACCGCTGGCTCGGGCGCGCGCGCGTCGCGTGGGGGCTGGATGCTGCCGCGCGCGCCGGCTTCGACGTGCCGGCGATCAGCGAGCACACCTTTGCTTGGGGCGTCTCGCGCATGCTGGCGGGATTCGTCTACGGCGAGGATCGCGATGGCAGCGAGGTGCCGCTGCCCGAGCTGCTGCCGGTTGCCGGCATCCAGGGCCCGCAGGTGCAGGCGATCGGCGCGCTCGATCGGCTATTGGGCGAGATCGACGCGCTGCGCCGCGATGCCAAAGCGCAGCACCCCGCGCAGCTCTGGTTCGAACGCCTGCGACGACTCGCGACCAACCTGCTGCGCGCCGATCCCGACGACCGCGAGGAGATCGAAGCCCTGGCCCTGCTCACACGGGCGATCGACGGCGTAAGCATCGAGATCGGTGATGCCGGCGTCGATCCGTCGATCGATTTCGCGACCGCACGCGGCGTGCTGCGCGAACGCCTCGAAGCGCTGCCCGGTCGCGCGACGTACCTGCCCGGCGGCATCACCTTCTGCGGCATGGTGCCGCAGCGCGCGGTGCCGTTCCGCATGATCGCGGTGCTGGGTCTGGACGATGGCGCGTTCCCACGCCAGCGCACGGATGGCGGCCTGGATCTGATGGCGCGCTTTCCGCGACTGGGCGACCGCGATGCGCGCAGCGACGATCGCTATCTGTTCCTAGAGACCCTGATGGCCGCGCGCTCGCGCCTGCATCTGAGCTATGTCGGTGAAGGCGCGCAGGACGGCCGCCCGCGCAATCCCGCAGCACCACTGGCCGAGTTGCTGGCATTCCTGCAGGCGCAGCACTCGGCCCTCGATCCTGCGCAAGTGCGCGCGCCATGGCTGGTGCGCCATCCGCTGCAGCCCTTCGACCGCCGCTACTTCGATGGCAGCGATCCACGCCTGCAATCGCACGATCTGCCGCTGCTTGCGGCCCCGGGGCAGCACAACGCGACTGCGCCCGCGTTCGTCGGCAGCGCGGGTCAAACCACTGCACACAGTGACGATGTGCCGACGGTGCCGCTGCGATCGTTGTTGAACTACTTCGCCGATCCCGCGCGTCAGTTGCTGGTCGATGGCCTCAAGCTGCGGCTGGATGCCTTCGACGATGACGCGCTGGCAGACAGCGAACCGCTCGATGCGGCGGTATCGCGCATCGAAGGCATCGAACGCCGGCTCGCTTTCGAAGCGCTGGCCAGCGGTGCAGATGACGTGCCGGGTACGCCGCCCGACTGGTTGCGACTGTCCGGCATCCTGCCTTCGGGTCGCCTGGGCGAGCGCAGCTTCGCTGCCGTGTACGACACCGCGAGCAGCCTGCTGCGGGCCGCGCGCGAACTGTCGCTGTTTGCGCACGGCATGCCGGAGGCCTCACCCCAGGTGCTCGATCTGGTACTGGGTCGCTATCGGGTGCAGGGCACGCTCTCGCGCGTGTTTCGCGCACGAGACGGTTCGCTGCACGTGGCCATGCTCGCGGCCAAGGAGGGCAAGAAGCTGGGACTGCGCGAACAGGTGCCGCTGTTCCTCGAATGGGCGTTGCTGGCGCTGGCGCGCCCCGATGCGCGCGTCGCTGCGGCGCTGATCGCAACCAGTGGCCCGAATCCCTGGGCGCAGTCGCTGTCGGCAGGCGCCGGCCGCGTGGCGCATTTGCGCGCGCAGGTGCTCGGTCTGCTGGATATCTGGCACGCCGCGCAGGTGCAGCCCGACTGGTACTTCCCACGCAGCAGCAGTGCGGCGTTGGCAGCGGCAAGCAAAGGATCCGAAGCAGTCGCCCGCGCCGTGGCCACAGCGTGGGCCGGGCAGGGCGACCACAGCACCGGCGAGCGCGACTATGCGCCGGGCTATGCGCGGCTGCTGGCCGCCGGGCGTGCACCAGCTGATCCGGATACGCCGGAGTTTGTGCGGCTGTGCGAACTGGCGCTGCAGATCGGCGCGCTGATCGGCGCACAGCAGACGGCGGATTCGGCATGAGCAACACGCCGCCTGTCACCTGGCAGAACCTGCCGCTGCACGGCCGCAGCCTGGTCGAGGCGAGTGCTGGCACCGGCAAGACGTGGACGATCAGCGTGCTGTACTTGCGTCTGCTGCTCGAGCGTGAATGCGGTGCGCGGCAGATCGTGGTGACCACGTTCACCGAAGCGGCAGCGCAGGAACTGCGCGAGCGCCTGCGTGCGCGCCTGGACTGGGCCGAAGGCCACGCGACAGCGTGGCGCGATGGCGGCCACGCGCAGCCGCGCGCCGCCGACGAAGCGCCGGAACTGGCTTGGCTGCACGATCTGCTCGCCCGCGAAGAACTCGCTGCCGATGGACGCCCACGCGGCGCGGCACTGCATCGCCTGCGGCTGGCGCGCGCGGAACTCGATCTGGCCCCGATCGGCACCATTCACAGCCTGTGCCGGCGGGTGCTCGCCGATCATCCCTTCGATGCCGGCGCGCCGGTGGCCACACCCGAACTGGTATCCGACGACAGCCTGCGCACCGAGCTGGTCGATGACCTGTGGCGCAACTGGACCCAGAACGATGCGCCGCTGCAGCCGGGTCAGTCGGAGTGGATCGACAGCGGACGCGCAGCGCTGTCGCGGGCACTGCGCGCGCTGGCACTGCCGCAGCTGCAGCTGCGCGTGCCGGATCCGGCCAGCATCGATGTGGCGATGGATCCGGGACCGCTAGAGGCCATCCGCAAGCTCGCTGCCCGCAAGGATTTCTTCGGGCGCAGCAATGCCGCACTGATCACCGAGCTGAACGCGTTGGCGGATTTCATCGAGCGTGGCGATCCGGCCGCCGAGCTGCGCAAGCTTGTGCATCTGGGCGGCGAGCCGACGGCCAATCAGTTCAAGGCCGGCCTGCACGCGTCGGCCCTGACCGACCCGACGCTGATCGACGCGATGCGGGTGGCGCGCGTGTTGCAACACAAAGACCGCATCCGGCGCAATTTCGCCCTCGCCGGTGCGCATGCGCAGCTGTGCGAGCGCCGTGCGCAGCTACTGGCACAGCGCGACCAGTTCACCTTCGACGACCTTATCGCGCAGGTCTGTCGCTCCGTGTGCGCGCCGGATGCGCTGCTTGCCACGCGGCTGTCGAACGACTGGCAGGCTGCACTGATCGATGAATGCCAGGACACCGACCCGCGCCAGTATGCGATCTTCGACACCCTGTTCAGCGCACCCTTCGCGATGGACACGCGCTGCCTGATCCTGATCGGCGATCCCAAGCAGGCCATCTACGCCTTCCGCGGTGGCGATATCCATACCTACCTGCGCGCAGCGCTCGACGCCGACCAGCATCTGACGCTGGACCACAACCAGCGCTCGTCGACGCCGTACATCGCAGCGCTGAACCAGTTCTACGCCGCAGTCGTCGATGGCCTTCTGGACCCCGATATCCACTACATGCCCGTGCATGCCGCCGGTCGTGCCGACGCCACGCCCTACACCATCGATCGCCAACGCTGCGAGCGCCCGTTGGTGATCCATGCGATCGACAGCCTCGATCTCACGCCAACCAATGCAGCCGAGCGTGAGCGCTACGCGCTGGAAGCCTGTGCGGATGAGATCGTGCAGCTGCTCGCGCAGGGCAACCATCGCATCGGCGACAAGCCGATCGAGGCCGGTGATATCGCCGTACTGCTGCCACAGAACCGCCAGATCGAAACCCTGCGCCGCCTGCTCGCGCGACGGCGTGTGCCGTGCGTGGGCAGTGGTCGCAGCAGCGTGTGGGACAGCGAGTGGGCGTGGGTGCTGCAGGCGGTGCTGTATGCGGTGGTGCACCCGCAAGACGATGGCGCGGTGCGCGCAGCACTGGCCACGCGGCTGTTCGGATTCGATCATGCCCGGCTGCGCGCGCTGGTGGCCGACGAGCCCGGATGGCGCGTGCAGGTTGCACGTTTCCATCAGCTGCATGTGCTGTGGCGCGATTCCGGCGTGCTCGCCGTGGTGCGCGAGCTCGGCGTGGATGCCGCGCCGCAGTTGCTGGCGGCTGCCGATGGCGAACGCGCACTGACCGACCTGCGCCATCTGGGTGAGTTGCTGGCCGCTCAGGGCGAGCGCCTGCATGGCCCCGAACCGCTGTGGGCGTGGCTGGTCGCACAGCGCACAGCCGAGGGCGCGGCCGATGAAGAGGCGCTGGATGCGCAACGCCTGCGCATCGAATCGGATGCGCGCCGTGTGCAGCTGAGGACCCGGCATGCCAGCAAGGGCCTGGAATTTCCGATCGTGTTCCTGCCGCTGATGTGGGCCCACTGTGGTCGCGAGATCAAGATCCCGATCGTGCACGATGCTGCGATTGGCGCGATGGTGGCGGACCTGGGCAGCCCCGCCCATGACGAGACAGTCGCATTGGCCGAGCGCGCGGATCAGCGCGAGCGTGCGCGCGTGCTGTATGTCGCGCTGACCCGTGCGAAGTACGCCTGCCATCTGTTCGCGCTGCCGGTGGAGCGCCCGCAGTCGGGCAACAAGGCACCGCTGACCGACCCGCAGCGATCTGCGCTGGATGCGCTGCTCGAACGTATGGCGCAGCACGAGCGTCCTGCCGCGAGTGTGCGTGCCATCGAGTGGCGCAGTGATTGGCCCGGCCCACCGACGGTCGACATGCCCAGCGTGCCGAATGCCCCGCTCGATCCGCTGCCGCTGCCGCTGCCGGCCGAGCGTCCGTATCGCGGCCAGTACAGTTTCACCCATCTGTTGCGCGCCGGTGCGCGGATCGCCGCGAGCGACGATGCGGCGGCCGACGAGACTGCCGCGACGGTGTTTGATGTCGCTGAAGACAGCATTGTCGACAGCGCGACACCGCATTCCGTTCTGCTGGAACTCGATGCGATCGGTGGCGCCGATTTCGGCAACGCGGTGCATGCAGTGTTCGAGCGCCGTGCGCTGGGCCAGCCGGTCGCCGAGCAGCTGCCGCTGCTGCGGCGCTGCCTGCAAGAATACGGCGTGCGCAGCAGCAGCATCCCCTTCGAGCTGCTCGCAGCAAGGGTTGCCGCCCGCATCGACGCTACGCTGGCCGCCGATCTGGGCGCTGGACTGCGGCTGGGCGCGCTCGGTCCGCAGCAGCAGCGCGCCGAGCTCGGTTTCGATTTCGTGCTGGAGGGCAGCTCGCTAGCGCGTCTGCGCGAGGCTTGCGCTGCGCACGGCGATCCCGAGCTGTTGCCGGCAGCGCTCGGCGCTCGCAGCCTGCGCGGCATGATGACCGGCAAGATCGATCTGGTGCTGCAATCGGGCGCCAGCTTCCACGTGCTCGACTACAAGACCAATCGCCTCGGGGTGGGTTTGTCCGACTATGCGGGGCCGCGACTGGATTCAGCGATGGACGCGCATTCCTATCGCCTGCAGGCGCTGCTGTACAGCATCGCCCTGCATCGCCACCTGCGCCAGCAGTTGCGCGACTACGATCCGGCGCGCCATCTCGGCGATGCCATCTACCTGTTCGTGCGCGCGGTGGGCCTTGCGCCCGGTCACGGCGTGTGGCGGCGGGCGTTCCCGCTGGCGCTGATCGATGCCGCGGATGCCGCACTCGCGCACGCGGACACGACGCCGCGATGAGCGCTTTCGACTTCCGTCCGCTGCAGCTGCCGCCCTCGCTGGATGCACTGCGCGCGCTCGATCGCGCACTCGCGCGCTGGGTTGTTTCGCAAGGCGGTTCGCTGCAGCTGGCAGAGCTGGCCGCACATGCCAGTTTCGCCGAGGCGCAGGGCGATACGTGCCTCGTCCTTTCCAGCTTGCCGCCGATCGCGCTCGACGATGTCGATCTCGCTGCCCTGCGCACGCAAGCGCTGGTCGGCGATGGATCTCGGCTGAGCGCCTTCGTGCTCGATGCCGAGGCGCGCTTCTACCTGTGGCGCAACTATCGCCATGAACAGCAGACCGCCGCTGCGATCGTGCAGCGACGCGCGTTTGCCGCGCCGCTGCCAGCGGCGACTCTGACAGATGATCTCGATCAGCTTTTCGCCGGCGCGGATCGCGCACTGACCGCGCGCCAGCGCGATGCGGTCGCAGCCGTGGTGGGTCGGCGCTGGTTCGTGCTCACCGGCGGGCCGGGCACCGGCAAGACCACCACCGTGCTGCGCATGCTGTTGATGCTTGCCCGCCACGCAGGTGATTCGCTGCCGACCATTCAGGTCGCGGCACCAACGGGCAAGGCCGCGCAGCGCCTGACCAGCAGCCTGCGCGAGGGCATCGCACAACTGGCAGCCACGCTCGGCAACGACTGGCAGGCGATGTTGGCCTGCATTCCGGAAGGCGACGCGCAGACCGTGCACCGGCTGCTCGGCTGGCAGCCGGCACAGGATCGCTATACCCGCGAGCGCCGCAATCCGCTGGCGGGCGATATCGTGGTGGTCGACGAGGCTTCGATGCTGGACCTGGCGATGCTGCGCGCATTGCTCGATGCCGTGCGCCCCGATGCCATCCTGATCCTGGTCGGCGATGCCGAGCAGCTGAGCTCGGTCGGTGCCGGCTCGGTGTTGATGGACGTGGTCGCCGCGATGGAGCGCGCAGCAGCTGCCGATCTGGTGCGCCTGCAGCATGTGTTTCGCGCCGACATCAGTCTGGTGGGCTTCAACGAAGCGGTTCGCAGCGGCGACCCGCAGGCGCTGCTGGCCGCGGTCGAGGCTTCGCAAGGCCACGCCACGCAGCGCGCGATCGACACGCCCGTGGCGTTGCAGCGCGCGTTGCGCGATTGGGCCGATCGCATCGCGCACGAGCCGCCGCCGATAGCCAGCAGCATCGCCTCGGCGGTCGCCGCCCTGCAGCGACTGGCACAGCGACAGCTGCTGTGCGCGCTGCGCGAGGGCCCGTTCGGCGCGATGGAGGCCAATCGCATCATCGAACAGCGCCTGCGCGAGCGTTTCGGGATCGCGACCGATGCTGGGCCTTACGCCGGCCGCGCGGTGCTGATCACGCGCAACGACTATGCGCGCCAGCTGTTCAATGGCGATGTGGGTCTGGTGCTCGCCGATGCCAATGGCGATCTGGGCGTGTGGTTCGCGGCCGCCGCCGCCGATGGGACGCTGTCGGCGCGCTGCTTTGCGCCGCAGTCGCTGCCGCCGCACGAGCCGGCCTTCGCGCTGACCATCCACAAGAGCCAAGGCTCGGAGTATCCGCAGGTGGCCGTGCTGCTGCCACCGGAGCCCGACAATCCGATTCTGTCCAGGCAGCTGCTTTACACCGGCGTCTCGCGCGCGCGGACGGATATCGCGCTGTGGGCGTCGCCGGCTGCCGTCGACGCTTGCCTGCAGCGACCGCTGCAGCGCTCGGGCGGTTTGCGCGCGCGGCTTGCCGAGGTTTTCTAGTCGGCCGGCGAAGCCGCTGCGAGGATCCGGCGCACCACGCCATGCCACACCAGCCACATGAAGCCCAGCGGCAACAGCACCGTCTGCACCACGAACACCGCGATCAGGTTGATGATCTGGCGGGTCGCTTCGGTGGCGGTGGCCTGCAGCTGGTCGAGCCGCGCACCGAGGTCGAAGGTCTCGCGTGCGTCGTCGATCAGCGCGCGCGCGCGATCCAGCAACGAGGATTCCGGCGGCAGCGGTGGGCGTAAAGCCTTGCTCTGTTCGGCCAGCAGCTGCGCGGTATCGGCCAGCGCGGCGCTCGACTGCGCATAGTCGTCGGCCAGCAGCATGCGATAGGCCGCCTCGCTGGCGACCGCCGATACCGGCACCGCCAGACGCAGCACCAGCAGGCCGAGCGCTGCACTGCGCGCGATGCTGCGCGCGTGCGGGCTGCCGCGGATACCCAGCACGAACCACGCGATCACCGCCACCGTGAGCAGGATCTTCAGCGGCAACCACGCGCTGACGCCGACCAGCAGCTTTTGCAGTCCCAGCGATGCGGATGCGGCCAGCATCAGGCTCGAGAACTGCTCGACCAGATCGTTGACCGGATCGAGGATCTCGCCGGGACTGAGGCTGACACCGATACCCGCCGGCTGCACCGCGATCTGCGTGCTTTGCGCCACCGAGATCACGCCGTTGATGCCGCGCGCGATGGCGAACGCGGCCAGTGCGCGAGTCAGTGCGGCGTCGACCGTGTCTTCGGCGAAGGTGTCGACCTGCGGCGCCCACGACAGTGCGAGCAGCGCCAGCAGCGCCATGCCGAATCCGAACTGCCGCAGCCGCGTGTTGGCCTTTGCGCTCTCCATCGCCACAGTGTACGGCCGCAGGTGCACGGTTCGCTGAAGGCCGGGCAAACGGCGCGGCATGCAGAGCGCCGGCTGCACGGCAGCCATCATCGCTGCCGTGCAGCCACCATGACCTCAGACATCTTGAATCCGCGCGCGTACATCCATATGTTTATCCCATGCTGACCTTCTTGCTCTGGCTGCTCGTACTGGTGCTGTGCTGGCCGCTGGCGCTGCTTGCGCTGGTGCTGTACCCGCTGGTGTGGCTGCTGCTGCTGCCATTCCGCCTGCTCGGCATGGTGTTCGAGGGCGTGTTCGAGTTCCTGCGTGGGCTGATCCTGCTGCCAGCGCGCATCCTGCGCGGCCGTCCGGTAGCCTGAGCGCTGCGCGCTGATCGGATCGGCCGATCGGCGCGTGATCCCATTGCCGAGGAGCGCTTCATGATCCAGCGATTCGATGTTGGCACTCGTTTGTCCGAAATGGCCATCCACAACGGCACGATCTATCTTGCCGGGCAGGTGCCAGACACGGGCGATCTGGATATCGGTGGGCAAACCGCCGAGGTGCTGGCCTCGATCGACGCACTGCTGGCGCGGGCCGGCAGCGACAAGTCGAAGATCCTGCACGCGCAGATCTTTCTCGCCGATCTGGCCGATTTCCCCGGCATGAATGCGGTCTGGGACGCCTGGGTACCGGCCGGCAATGCGCCCACGCGCGCCACCGTGCAGGCGCAACTGGCGCGCCAGCAGTGGCGTATCGAGATCGTGATCACCGCAGCAGCTTAGGGCGGGCCTTCGGCCTGAGGTCTCCCCACATTTTTCATCCCCCCGTGATCGCATTTTCGATGGAAAGTTCGAGCAGCCGTCGGCGGACCAACAGCATGGTGAGTTCCGGAGGAAGCACGACTTGACGCAGCCATGCCAAACCGCGCCTGATC
>JBBRFN010000068.1:0-15144 GCA_038224265.1 Lysobacterales bacterium | reverse complement strand
GCGATCTGCCGGCGCAGGTCGCCGAGCTTGTAGTCGCCGATCGGCACATCGTCGAGCAGCACCTGCCCGGCCTGCGCCTCGTACAAACGCGGCAGCAGGCGCACCAAGGTCGATTTGCCGCTGCCGGAGCGACCAACGATGGCGGTCACGGTGCCCGGTGCGGCGCTGAAATCCACGCCATCCAGAGCCGGCGGCTTGTCCGCGGCGTAGCGCACCTGTACCGCGCGGAACTCCAGCCGGCCAGCCGCGCGCGCAATCTCGCGCGTGCCGTCGTCGCGCTCTTCGCGGGCGTCGAGCACCTCGAACAGACCGGTCGCGGCTGCCACGCCCTTCTGGATCATGCCCTGCACGTTGGTGATGCGCTTGAGCGAGGGCAGCATCGCCATCATCGCGGTCATCAGCGCGACGAAGGCGCCGGGCGTGAGGCGATCGGCCATCGCTTCACGGCCGGCCACGAAGATGATCACGGCCAGCGCGATCGCCGCCAGCAACTGCACGATCGACGAACTGATCGCTCGCGTGGTTTCGACCTTGACCTGCAGGCGCCGGTTGCGCTCGGCCACCGCGCCGAAGCGCGCTGATTCACGCGCCTGGCCGCCGTACACCTTGACCACGTGCTGGCGCGAGATCGCCTCTTCTGCGATATGCGACAACTCGCCGATCGAGGCCTGGATGCGGGTGTTGATCCTGCGGTAGCGGCGCCCGACGACGCTCACGATCAGCGCGATCACCGGACCCATGACCAGCATCGCGATGGTCACGCGCGCGCTCTGCATCAGCATCACGGTCAACAGGGCGGCCAGGGTGAACAGATCGGTGATCGCGACCTTGACCGCATCGCTGCTGGCCTGTGCGACCTGCTCGGTGTTGTAGGTGAGCTTGGCGACCAGCGTCGCACTGGGGTGCGCATCGAACCAGCGCGAGGGCATGCGCAGATACTTCTCGAGGACCTGCTCGCGCAGGGTTTGCACCGTGCCGCGCCCGATCCGCGCCATGCCGTAGTCGGTGACGAAGGTGGCGATGCCGCGCGCGAGAAACAGCCCAACGATCGCGAAGGGCAGCCATGCCGCGGCCTTCGGGTCGCGCGCCACGAAGGTCTGGTCGATCAGTGGCTGCATCAGAGCCGTGAAGGCGCCAGCGGCACCCGCCTCGATGAGCATGCCGATCACCGCGAGCACCGCCAGCCCCCAGTGCGCGCGCGTGTAGCCCAGCAGGCGCCGGTAGATTGCCGCGCTGGATGCAGGTGCAGGGCTGGCCGCTGCCTCGCGCACCGGCTACTTGCCGGCCTCGGTAGGCACGGTGGCGATCTGCAGGTTGGCAAACCCGAGCTGCGCCAGCGCATCCATTGCGGTGACCACGCTCTGGTGCGGCGTACGACCATCCGCACGCAGCACCACGCGCTGGCCGCGATTGTTGCCGGCCGCCGCCTCCAGCGCCTGTTTGAGGGTAGCGATCGAGGGATTGAGCACTTCGTTGGAGCCGACGTAATAGCGACCCTCGCGATCGATCATCAACAGCAGTTCCTGGCCCTCGCTGCTGGAGGCTGACGCCGCCGACTCGGGCAGGCTGATCTTGATCCGCGTGTTGTTGCTGAAAGTCGACGTCAACACGAGGAACATCAGCAGCACCAGCATGACGTCGATCAACGGGATCACGTTGATCTCGAAATCGTCCTCGCTGGCCGACGGCGCGATCTTCATCGCGCAGCCCCGCGTGCGGCCACCGGCTGGTCCAGGGTGTCGAGCATCACCTGCAGTTCGCGCTCCATGATCAGTCCGTAGCTGGTCACCCGCGAACGGAAATAGCGATGGAAAATGTAGGCCGGAACCGCGACCGAAATACCGGCCGCGGTACACACCAGGGCCTCGCCGATACCACCAGCCATGTACTGAGCGTCGCCCACGCCGTGCACCATCGCGGCGAGGAACATCCGGATCAGGCCGATCACGGTGCCCAGCAGGCCCAGCAGTGGCGAGATCAGGGCCAGGGTGCCCAGCGTGGTCAGGAAGCGACTGAGATCGTGCATCACCTGCCGACCGACATCCTCGACCCGCTCGCGCACGGCGTCGCGACCAAGGTGGCGCACGCGCAGCGCGCCGCCCAGCAACAACCCCAGAGGCGAGGTCTTCTCCAGCGCGCTGATGTGCTCGGCATCGAAGCGCTTGCCGGCGACCCAGCCGCGCACTTCGTCGCCCAGACCCGCTGGTGCGACCACCTGCCGCCGCAGCGACCAGAAGCGTTCGACCACGATCGACAGCACCAGCACCGAACAGATCAGGATCGGGACCATGCCCCACCCGCCTGCCATCAGCAGATCCAGCACGCGACAACTCCTGTTGCGACTTCGAATGGGTCAAATCATAGCAGCCGCCGCCATCCGCCCGAGCCCATGGAAACCGTGAGCCATTCCTCGCGTACGCAGAACTGTCGGCCAGTTCACGGCGCGCGCTCCTGCCACAGGTGCGGCTGGTCGCCGCGCGATGTCTCGAGCATGCGAATGCCGCCGGCCGGGTCTACGCGAAAGCGCAGCGCACCATGTTCCGCGGTACCCAGGACCTGCGCGTTCAGACCCTCTGCGCGCGCCACGACCTCAGGGTTCGGGTGACCGAAGCGGCTGCGGTGCGCGGCCGACACCAGCGCGATCGCGGGCTGCACCGCAGCGAGGAATGCCGCAGAACTGCTGCTGCGGCTGCCGTGATGCGGCAAGGCGAGCAGTCCTGCCGCCAGCGGTGCGCCATCGCGCAGCAGTCGCTGCTCCACGGTGCTGCTGATATCTCCGGGCAACAACGCCGACCCGCCACCGGTGGTGATCCGCAACACGCAGGAGGCGTCGTTGCGCAGGGCGGGAAAGTGCGCCGGTGGATGCAGCAGTTCGAACTGCACGCCGTCCCAGGTCCAGCGTTGCCCGCCGATGCAGGGCGCACCGAGCCCGGTGCCGGGCCCGCTCAACACCTGCGCGGGCCGATGCGAACGCAAGATCGCGCGCGCGCCGCCGGCATGGTCGTTGTCGCCGTGGCTGATGATCATGGCGTCCAGCCGCGACACACCGCTCGCGCGCAGCGCCGGGGCCACGATCGCCTCGCCGGTATCGAGGCCAGCCGGGCTCGAGGGTCCGGCGTCGTAAAGAAGCGTGTGGCGATGGGTGCGCACGATGATCGCCAGACCCTGGCCTACGTCGAGCATGCTCAGGTCAAAGGATCCGGCTGGCGGGCGATCGATGCGAGGCAGCAACAATGGCAGCAACATGGCCAGACCAAGGCTGCGCGCTGCAACCGCGCGCGGTAGCAGCAGGATTGCCACGCCGAACATTGCCAGCGCCAAAGCCAGTCGACTCGGCGCGGGCCACTGCCACTGCGCCACCGGCAGCGCGGCCGCGATGCCGAGTCCATCGAGATAGATCTCGGCGCAATACGCTGCAACGTGCAGGATCGATGCGGCAGCTCCTGGTGCCAGCGGCTCGATGGCCAGCGCCAGCAACAGCAGCGGCACCAACACGAAACTGACCCAGGGAATGGCCACGAAATTGACTGCCGGCCCGACCAGCGAGGTCTGCTGGAACCACGCGATCCCCAACGGCAACAGGGCGACGAACGCCACCCATTGCGCCCGCGTATAGCTGCGCCACCAGCGCTCGCCGCTGCGTCCGCCGAGCGCGAACAACAGCCAGAACACGCCACCGAACGAGAGCCAGAAGCCGGGGTTCAATACCGCCAGTGGATCGAAAGCGAGCACCACGATCACGGCCAGCGCCAGCGAGCCGCCTGCGGATATCCGCCGCCGCAGCACGACCGCGAGCAGCACCACCACGATCATCGCCAGCGTCCGCTGCACCGGCAGCGAAAAGCCCGCCAGCAGCGAGTATCCGACCGCTGCCAGCAACCCGAAAGCCGCCGCCGCAGGACGCCGCGCCACGCGCAGGCCTACAGCGGGCAGCAGCCAGTGCAGCAGTGCGCCAAGCGCCGCACCGGCACTCGCGACCAGGCCGATGTGAAAGCCCGAGATTGCGACCAGGTGCGTGGTGCCGGTGGCGCGGAACGTCTCCCACATCGGATCCGGAATCGCGCCCTGATCGCCGACTGCCAACGCACGCAGCAGGCTGGCTGCCGCGGGATTCGCAGTCGACGACGCAATCCAGCGCGAGACTGCCGCACGTTCTGCATCGATGCCCCTGCGCTGCGGATCGCGGCGCAGCACCCGGGTTACGTGCCCGGTGGCCGAGTAGCGGCGCTCCAGCGCCAGACGCTCGAAATCGAAACCGTCGGGGTTGCGCAGTCCGCGCGGCCGCCGCAGGCGCACCTCCAGCGCCAGCGTCTGCCCCGCGTGGATCGGGACCGGGTCGCGATAGATGGCCAGTCGCAAGCTGCCGCCGATTGCCACTGCGCGGTCGGCGAGCAGCGCGCGATCGACCACGAACTCGAAGCGCTCGCGTTCGGGATCGCGCTCGGGCAATCCCACCACCCGGCCCTCGATTTGCAGCAGCCTGCCCTCCAGCGCGGGATCGATGCGCAGCGCGAGCGAGGCCTGTGCCTGCAGCAGGAACCAGCACAGTGCGGCGAGCGCGGCGCCTGGCAGGCGCCAGCCACGCCCGAGCCACCACGCGCACAGGCCCACAAGCAGACCCAGCGTGCAGACGATCGCTGCGGGAATGGCCTGCAGGGTTACGCCGAACACGCAGCCGCACAGCACAGCCAAACCTGTGCTGCGGCCGAGGGCTGCAATTCGCGGAGCGGCGTCCATGCCGCGGCAGGTCGCTGCTCAGTCCACGGGCGGGTGCAAGCCGCCGGCGGAAATCTCCAGCACGCGGCCCATCCGCGCGGCCAGTTTGCGGTCGTGGGTGACCAACACCAGGCTGGTACCGACTTCGCGATTGAGCTCCACCATCAGCGCGTGGATCTGCTCTGCGTTCTTCGCATCCAGATTGCCGGTCGGCTCATCCGCCAGGACGCAGGCCGGCCGGGTGACCAGTGCGCGTGCGACCGCCGCGCGCTGGCGCTCGCCCCCGGACATCTCGCCGGGTTTGTGGCGCATGCGTGCAGCCAGACCCACGCGGTCGAGCAGATCGCGCGCGCGGCGTTCCGCCTCCGGCACCGCGACACCGCCGATCAGCAGCGGCATGCACACGTTTTCCAGCGCCGTGAACTCGGGCAGCAGGTGGTGGAACTGGTAGACGAAACCCAACGCGCGGTTGCGCAGTTCGCCGCGCGCACGGTCCGACAACTTCGACATGCGCAGCCCCTCGACGTACACCTCACCGCTGGTCGGAAGGTCCAGGCCACCGAGAATGTGCAGCAGGGTGCTCTTGCCGGCACCCGACGCGCCGACGATGGCGACAGTCTCGCCGCGCGCCACGGTCAGATCGATTCCGCTCAGCACCTCGGTGCGCAAGTCGCCATCGGCGTAGGTCTTGCTGATGCCGACCGCGTGGATCACGGCGTTCGCAGGCTCACTCATAGCGCAGCGCCTCCGCCGGCTGGGTGCGCGCCGCGCGCCACGCGGGGTACAAAGTGGCGACGATCGTGAACACGAACGACACCAGCCCGATGCGCAGCACGTCGGCCAGATTCAACTTTGAGGGCAGATCGCTGATGTAGTAGACATCCGAGGGCATCAGCTGGAAGCCGAACATTCCCTCGATGAAGTGCATGACCTGCGAGATGTTTTCCGCCAGCAGGATGCCGCCCACGATGCCGGCCACGATGCCGATCACCCCCGAGATCATGCCCTGCACGACAAACACGCCCATGATGGTGCCGGGCGATGCGCCGAGCGTGCGCAGGATGGCGATATCGGACTGTTTGTCGGTGACCAGCATGACCAGGGTAGAGACCAGGTTGAATGCTGCGACCGCAACGATCAGCGACAGGATCACGAACATCACCACTTTCTCGGTCTTGATCGCGCGGAAAAAGTTCGAGTGCTCCTGGGTCCAGTCGCGTACCCGGTAATAGCCGCCCAGACGCGTCGCCAGATCGCGCGCCACCGCCCACGCCTTGAACATGTCGTCGAGCTTCAGGCGCACGCCGCTGACGTTGTCGCCCATCCGGAACAGCCGCGCAGCGTCGTCGATATGGGTCACCGCGAGGTAGCGGTCGTATTCCTGCATGCCGGCTTCGAACACGCCGACCACCGTGAAGCGGCGGGTGACCGGCATCACGCCAACCGGCGTGGAGCGCGCCATCGGCGCATAGACCATGATGGTGTCGCCGACCCCGACGCCCAGCCACAGGGCCAGTTCCTTGCCGAGCACGATGTTGTATTCGCCCGCGACCAGCTTGCTCCAGTCGCCTTCGCTCACGCGCTGGGCGATTTCCGATACTTGCGGTTCCAGCTCGGGCCGCACGCCGCGAATCGCGCCACCACTGACCCGCCCACCTTGCAGCATCACCTCGCGTTCGACGAATGGCGCGGCACCCAGCACATGCGGCGCCGCGCGCGCGACTTCGACCGCCGTCTGCCAATCCTCAAGTCCCTCACCGACGCCACTGATGGTGGCATGCGAGACCATTCCGAGGATGCGCGCACGCAGTTCGCTCTCGAAGCCATTCATCACCGAGATCACGGTGATCAAAGCGGTGACGCCGAGCGCGATGCCGAGCATCGAGACCAGCGAGATGAACGAGATGAAATGGTTGCGCCGTTTGGCGCGCAGGTAGCGCAGGCCGATGAACAGCTGCAGCGGTCGGAACATGCGGAAATCCGGTCGAATCGAGTGGTGCGGCTGTCAGTCTAGCGCGGCGCGCGCTCAGTCCTTGTAGGAATCCGCCGCGCGCCGATGTAGGAGTTCCACCCGCAAGCGACGCCAGGCGTCGGCGTCGGCCATGTCGCGCCACAGCGCAAAGCGCTGCCGGCCACCGGGGTGCGCGATGGCCTCCAGCGCCAGCAGCGGACCGAGCACCGTATGCTGTGACAGCTGGCCCTGACCTTCGGTTCCCGTCGCGTCGCGCCAGCGCAGCGTGCCGTCGGCGTCGAGGCGGATCGAACCACCGACCAGGCGCGTCTGCAGGCGCCATGCGCGCAGCGCGACCAGCGCACACAGTACGCTCGCCACCAGCGCGATCGACAGCGGCAGCTCGGCCAACCAGGTCGCTGCTACGGCAAGCCCGACGCTCAGCGCCAGCGCAGCACCGAAAGCGCGCGGTGATGACAGTTCAAGCACGATGGGTGGCGCGGAACTGCTCAATCAATACCTGCCAGTCGGCGCGCTCGGGCTGCCCACGCCCCATCGTCCACGACCACAGGTCGCTGTCTTCGGCATCCAGCAGTTCCTCGAAGCTGCGCAATGTCGCTTCATCGGCGCTTGCAGCGCGCGTATCGAGCCAGTGCACGAACAGCTGATCGAGTTCGCGCATGCCGCGTCGGCAGCGCCAGCGCAGGCGCGCAAAGCGCGGATCATTGGCCATCGACGCAGATGCCCATACCCGGCGCGCGCATGCTCAGATCCCGCGCCGCTGCACCATCAGCTTCTTGATCTCGGCGATCGCCTTGGCAGGGTTCAGACCCTTCGGGCAAGTCTTGGCGCAGTTCATGATGGTGTGGCAGCGGAACAGGCGGAACGGATCTTCGAGATCGTCCAGCCGGGTACCGGTGTCCTCATCGCGGCTGTCGACGATCCAGCGATAGGCCTGCAGCAGCACCGCAGGACCCAGATAGCGATCGCCGTTCCACCAGTAGCTCGGGCACGAGGTGCTGCAGCATGCACACAGGATGCACTCGTACAGACCATCGAGCTTCTTGCGATCCTCCGGCGACTGCAGGCGCTCGCGATCCGGCGGCGCGGAGCTCTGGGTCCGCAGCCACGGCTTGATCGAGGCATATTGCGCGTAGAAGTGGGTCAGGTCCGGCACCAGATCCTTGATCACCGGCATGTGCGGCAGCGGATTGATGCGCACCTCGCCGGATACCTCGGCGCAGGCCTTGGTGCACGCCAGCGTGTTGGTGCCGTCGATGTTCATCGCGCAGGAACCGCAAATGCCCTCGCGGCAGGAGCGACGGAACGTCAACGTCGGGTCGATCTCGTTCTTGATCTTGACCAGCGCGTCGAGAACCATCGGCCCGCAGGTATCCAGATCGACCTCGTAGGTGTCGGTCCGCGGGTTGGCCTGTTCGTCGGGGTTCCAGCGATAGACCTTGAAGGTCTGCGTGCGCTTCGCACCGGGCCCGGCGGGAAAGTGCTTGCCCTTGTTGACCTTGGAGTTCTTCGGAAGGCTGAAAGTGGCCATGGCTTCGGGTCTCGGTTTCTCGGTGCGTCGGGGTCAGGCGTTGCCGGCTGTTGCGGCAGGTAGCAGGATCGCGATCAGCACAACACAGCGTTGGTCGAGCATGAATGCATGCAGGTTCATGCGCCGGGTCTCACTCAGTACGTGCGCGCTTTCGGCGGCACTGCATCGACGTCGGTGGTCAGCGTGTTCAGGTGCACGGGCCGGTAGTCCAGCCGCGTGCCACCCTTGGCATCGACCCAGCACAGGGTGTGCTTGAGCCACTGCGCATCGTTGCGGTCCTTGAAGTCCTCGCGGGCGTGCGCACCGCGCGATTCCTGGCGATTCTCCGCCGACACCAAGGTCGCCACCGCCTGCCCCACCAGGTTCTGCAATTCGAGGGTCTCGATCAGATCGGAGTTCCAGACCAGCGAACGGTCGACCAGCTTGACGTCCTCGAAGGACTTGAACACGGCCGAGATCTTTTCGACGCCTTCCTTCAGCGTCTCGCCGGTGCGAAACACCGCCGCATGGTTCTGCATCACCTGCTGCATCTCATCGCGGATCTTCGCCGTCGGCGTGGAACCGTCGGCGTTTCGCACACGATCGAAGTTGGCCAGCGCCGCATCGGTGGCACTGGCGGGCAGCACGCTGTGCGGCTGCCCGGGCTTGATCGTCTCGGCGCAGCGGATGGCTACCGCGCGGCCGAACACGACCAGATCGAGCAGCGAATTCGAGCCCAGTCGATTGGCGCCATGCACCGACACGCAGGCCGCCTCGCCGATCGAATACAGGCCGGGCACCACGGCATTCGGATCGCCGTCGCGAATGGTCACCACTTCGCCGTGGTAGTTGGTCTGCAAACCACCCATGTTGTAGTGCACGGTCGGCAGTACCGGGATCGGCTGTTTGGTGACGTCGACGCCGGCGAAGATCCTGGCGGTCTCGGAGATGCCAGGCAGACGTTCGTGCAGCACCTCCGCGCCCAGGTGATGCAGATTCAAATGGATGTGGTCGGACTTCGGGCCCACGCCGCGGCCCTCGCGGATCTCCATCGTCATCGCGCGGCTGACCACGTCGCGCGAGGCAAGATCCTTGGCGTTGGGCGCGTAGCGCTCCATGAAGCGCTCGCCCTTGGAGTTGGTCAGATAGCCGCCCTCGCCGCGCACGCCTTCGGTGATCAGGCAGCCCGCGCCATAGATGCCGGTCGGATGGAACTGCACGAATTCCATGTCCTGCAGCGGCAAGCCCGCGCGAAGCGCCATGCCGCCACCGTCGCCGGTGCAGGTGTGGGCGGAAGTCGCGCTGAAATATGCGCGTCCATAACCACCGGTCGCCAGCACCACGCCGTGCGCGCGGAACAGGTGCAGCGTGCCCTCGGCCATGTCCAGCGCGAGCACGCCACGACAGGCGCCTTCACTATCGAAAATCAGATCGAGCGCGAAGTATTCGATGAAGAAGCGCGCGTCATGCGCGAGCGATTGCTGGTAGAGCGTATGCAGGATCGCGTGACCGGTACGGTCGGCCGCCGCACAGGTGCGCTGCGCGGTGCCCTTGCCATAGTGGGTGGTCATGCCGCCGAACGGGCGCTGGTAGATCTTGCCGTCTTCCGTACGGCTGAACGGCACCCCGTAGTGCTCGAGCTCGATGATCGCCGGGATCGCCTCCTTGCACATGTACTCGATGGCGTCCTGATCGCCGAGCCAGTCCGAGCCCTTGATGGTGTCGTAGAAGTGGAAGCGCCAGTCGTCTTCGCCCATGTTGCCGAGCGCGGCCGAGACCCCACCCTGCGCTGCAACCGTGTGGCTGCGGGTTGGGAATACCTTGGTCAGGCAGGCCGTGGTGAGGCCCTTGGCGGCCAGCCCGAAGGTGGCGCGCAGGCCGGCGCCGCCGGCACCCACCACCACGATGTCGTACTTGTGTTCGGTGATCTTGTAGGCACTCACTTGTAGGCACTCATTGCAGGTCAGCTTCCAAGCACGATGCGCACGACGGCGAGCAGGCTGGCGAGAGCGGCGAGGAAGGCGATGAACTGCACCGCGATCTGCAGTCCGATCTCCAGCCAGCGCACGTGGACGTAATCTTCGATAACCACCTGCAGCCCCAACTGTGCGTGATAAAAAAGACAGGCCACCAGCGCAGCGCTCAGCACAGCGTTGAGCGGTTGGGCCAGGAACGAGCGCGCGTCGGCGTATTCGCCCAAACCAAAGGCGGCGACCAGGAACCACAGCGACAGGGGCAACAGGGCGACCGCGGTGATGCGCTGCGACAGCCAGTGGCCGGTACCGGACTTCGCCGAGCCGAGCCCACGCACCGCAGCAAGGGGATCGCGCAGGCTCATGGCGCGGATCTCGCCGCGAAGATCGCCCAGCCGATGCCCAGCGTGGTCAGGCTTGCCAGCGCGACGACTGCCCAGCCAGTGGCGTAGGCACGCGGGAGTTCGAATCCCCAGCCCACGTCCCACAAAAGATGGCGCAGGCCGTTGAACCAGTGATACGACAGAGAAAATACAAAGGCCAGCGTGAGTACGATGCCGGGGATGCTGCGCGCGATGCTCGCGAACATCGCATGCTGCTCCGGGCCTGCGGCAACTGCCAGCAGCCACCAGGCGAATCCCAGTGCCCCCGCGCTGAGCGCGACGCCGGTGGCGCGGTGCAGGATCGACAGCATCGAAGTCAATTGCGGCCGATAATAGGGCCCGAGCATGAACGGCGACAACGGTCTGCGACTGCCCGACGACGGCGTGCTCATTCGATCGATAACCTCGTGCAGCGGGTGCCAGTGGGTGGCACCATCAAAAATCGATGCAGCGGCCGTTTTTTTCCCAGTCGCCGAAGCGGGTCGGATCGGGCCCGGGACGGCCGCCAATTTCCTTCGCGGGTGGCGCGACAGGGGCGAGGCCGTCGAGCGCGTCCGGGGGTAGTGTGGACTCGGTCTCGTGCTGCGTTTCGCTTACCATCGATGCCATCTCCGAAGCCCACTCAGGGTACCGCGCCGCAGCGTGACGAAACAAGCAAAAGCCCATGCAGCCATGACGCATTCATCATCGTTCCCGGAAGCCGCGGTCGCCCTCGACGACTTCGATGCGCTCAGCCTCGACGGTGCCGACGCGATCGGATTTGCGCAGGCGCAGTGCGCGGGCGATATCGCGCAGCTTGCGGTGGGCCACTGGCAGTGGTCGTGCTGGCTCAACCCGCAGGGACGGGTGATCGCGTTGCTGCTGGTCCTGCGGACCGCACCACAGCGCCTGTTGTTGCTGTTGCCCGGCCGGCGAGCGGAAGAGCTCGCGCAACGCCTGCGACGCTTCGTGTTCCGCGCCAAGGTCGTGATTGGCACGGAAAGGCCAAGTGTCTGCGGCGGGTTCGGTGCGCCCTCGAGCGAGCCGCCAGCTGCTGCTGGTGCCATCACCGCGCACGCCAACGCGCTGATCGTGCAACTGGGCGGCGCCCAGGGCCGTCACCTGCGCATTGGCGGCGCCCCCACAGCAGCCGATGCCACGCAGCGCGAACGCTGGCGCGCGGCCGATGTGCTCGACGGCATCCCGTGGATCCTCGACGCTGGCATCGAACGCTGGATCCCGCAGGCGCTGGCGCTGGACAGGCTGCAAGCCTTCAGTGTGCGCAAAGGCTGCTATCCCGGTCAGGAGATCGTGGCGCGCACGCACTTTCTGGGGCGCAACAAGCGCGCCCTGTGGCTGGGTCGGTTCGATGCTTGCGACCCGCAGCCCGGGGTCGGAGCTCGCCTGCTCGCAGCAGTGCCTGCCGCGACCGCTGACGTGGCGCTGCAAGCACCAGCGGAAGCGGCTGCGGAAGTCGTCGCCGACGCAGTCTTCGAGGGCAAGGGGCACATATTGGTGGTCGCGCGCGAGCACTGCCCCGCCGTTTTGCGCAGCGGCGTTGGCGATACCACCGTCGAGCTGGTGCGCAGCCTGAGTGTCGGGCCGATACCGCATTCAGCTGCGGAAGCGCCGGATCCAGCGCCTGAGTTGTGATCGGGTTCGCTGGCAAACTGCAACCTGGTGTGCTATATGCCCCGGCAGGGTTGGGAGCACAATTCACATGAAGAACGTCGCGTTAGCCATTGTGTGGCGTCGGTTTTCAGCTGCGCTTGCGCTATCCGTGCTGGCTCTGGGCAGCCGCCCGGCGGCTGCCGCCGATCTGACCATGATGGTCGAGCCGTTTTATACCCCCGAGCGGGCGGCCGAGGTCTACCAGCCGCTGATCGCCTATCTGAACGCGGCAACGGGCCACCGGATCGAACTGGTGACGCCGCGCAACTACCATTTCTTCTGGCGCGATATCCGGCTGAACGTGCCGATCGACCTGATGCTGGCCGAACCACCGATCACCGACTATCGCGCACAGCGGTATGAGGCCGAGCCGCTGGTGCGCACCGCCGAGCCCACCAGCTACACCCTGCTCGCCAGCGACCAGCTCGAGAACCCGACCCTGAACTCGCTGATCGGGCGCAACATCGTGACCATGCCCAGCCCCAGCCTTGGCTTTGCGGTGTTGCTGGAGTTCTACCCCGACCCGGTCGCACAGCCGAACATCCTCTCGGCAGCCTCATCGTGGCGCGACGGCATCGAAATCGTGTTCGCCGGCGAGGCCGACGCCACCATCGTGCCGACCTGGCTCAAGGACCAGTATCCGAATCTGATCCCACTGCGAACTTCGCGCGAGTTTCCGGGAATCGCGCTGTCTGCATCAGCCTCTCTCGATGCCACGGTTCGGCAGGAGATTCGCGACGCGCTGCTCAAGCTGCACGAAGACGCAACCATGTACGAGGTGCTCAACGAACTGGGCATCACGCGTTTCGAGGCGACCAATGCCGCGGAGTATCGCGGCGCCGAGCAGATGCTCAGGGACTTCTACGGATACAAGTAGGCAGGCCGGCACGCAGTACCCCGGCCGACCCGTACATCTCGCACTCCGGGTACCGCCCCACGGGTAAACGAGTGTGACGATCCGCCAGCAGCAGCGGCGGGCGTATCCAAAACGGCGACGGAAGGTCGGCGCCCGCATTTGCGGTCTTGGCGCGGCCTGCCCGCGGCGTTAGCCTGCGCCGGTCACCGCACGGACTGCGGCGTGCATCAGGGGAACACCGTGAAATCCGTTTTGCTTGCCGAGGCCTCCACGACCCGGCGACGGGCGCTGTCTGCCGTTCTGGCACAGCGTGGCTTCGCCGTAACCGCGCTGTCGTCGCTGGACGAGGCATACGGCGTGCTTGCGCGCAACGCCGACACCGCTGCGGCATTCGAAGGCGTGCTGCTTGGATGGCCGGAACACGTCGGCGGCGTCGTCGAGGATGTATTCGGACTGCTGCATGGCGACCGTTTCGAGCATCTGCCGGTTCTGGTGCTGGCCGATTCCGGCACTGCCAGCGCGGTCAACTGGCGCATGACCCGTCCGCGCACCTCGCTGCTGCTGTGGACCGACTACCACGAAGCGCCCGACGCACTCGCGCAACTGCTGCGACCTGCCAGCGCGGCCCAGCCGGTGCGCGACGGTGGCGCTCTGCGCATCCTGCTGGTCGACGATTCAGCGACCGTGCGTCTGGCGTTCTCGCGGCTGCTGCACAAGCACGGCTATGTCGTGACCACCGCCGACAGCGTTGCCGAGGCACTCACGCTGATCCGCGCCCATATCTTCGACATCGCGATCGTCGACTATTTCATGCCCGAAGCGCTGGGCACCGCACTGATCGGCGCCCTCAAGCAGGACCCCGCGACCGCGCATATCCTGTCGGCCACCATTACCGGCACCTACTCCGATGCGGTGATCACCGAATCGCTCGCTGCCGGGGCGGTCGAATGCCTGTTCAAGAGCGAAGCCCGCGAACTGTTTCTCGCACGCCTGTCCTCGCTCGCACGCACCATCGTCGACCGCAAGGAGATCGACGCCGAGCGACGCCGGCTGCAGGGCATTCTCAGTTCGGTCGGCGACGGCGTCTATGGCGTCGACCGCGACGGCGTGGTGGCCTTCGTCAATCCCGCCGCGCTCGACATCCTCGGCTTCGGCAGCGCCGACGAGATCAACGGCCGCGACGCTTTCGAGAGCTTCCACTATGCCTTCGACGACGCCACGCCGATGCCGCGCGGCGCCTCGTTCCTGGTCCAGGCCTATGCCAGCGGCAACGCAGTGCCCGCGTGGCAGACCACCTTCTGGACCGCCGGCAAACGCCCGGTGCCCGTCGAGTGCACGGTGTATCCGATGACCATCGATGGCGAGCGTCAAGGCTCGGTGGTTGCGTTCCGCGATATCTCCGCGCGCCGGCTGCTGGAGGACGAACTGCGCTGGCAAGCCGAGCACGATGCGCTGACCAAGCTGCACAATCGCGCGTGGTTCGAAACCCAGCTGGAGCAGGAAATCGCGCGCCTGAAACGCGTCGAGAACGGCTCGGTGCTGCTGTTCGTCGACGTCGACCGCTTCAAGTACATCAACGATACCGCCGGCCACACTGCGGGCGATCGGCTGCTGATGGAGATCTCGGCGCGCCTGAAATCGCGGCTGCGCGCCTCCGATCATCTGGCGCGCATGGGCGGCGACGAGTACGCGGTGATCCTGCGCAATGTCAGCCGCAGCGACGCGAGCGTGCTCGCCGAGGGCTTTCGCAAGTCGCTCACCCGCGCGCCGTTCAGCTTCGGCGGCAAGAGCTACCGCATCACGGTCTCGATCGGCGCGGCGCACCTCGACGACAAGACCGCCTCGGTGTCCGAGGCGATGGCGAATGCCGATATTGCTCTTCACCTGGCCAAGAATGCAGGCCGCAACCAGGTGCATGTGTTTGCACACGACAGCGCGCGGCGCGCGGCGATGGAGCTGGATGTCGGTTGGTCGACACGCCTCGAAGAGGCGCTGCGCGCCGACCGCTTCGTGCTGTGCTTCCAGCCGATGGCGCCGTTGGCCGGACTCGACGTCGACAGTGCGCTCGCCGACGATCACGGCCT
>JBBRFN010000067.1:0-15444 GCA_038224265.1 Lysobacterales bacterium | reverse complement strand
AGCAGCACGATCACCCCGCGCAGCGTCCACGCGGGCAGGCCGAACGCCGGGAACACCGTGCTCGCCACCTGCACCACCAGCCACGCGCCTACCAGGTACAGCCCGGCCATGCGGATGACGTTGCGGCGGCGCAGTTCGGCGAACAAGCTCATGGTGAAAGGCTCATGCGCCTGCGTGGTGCCAGGGGTCGACCAGGTCGATTCCGCATTCGGCGAAATGGCGCGTGTTGCGCGTGGCCAGCAGCGCGCCCTGGGCCGCGGCAATACCGGCGATCATCGCGTCGCGAAGTTCGATGGTGCGACCCTGGCGGCGCGCCAGCGCGCTCAGGCGCGCGGTTTGCTCCGCTGCCGCGACATCGAAGGAAACGATGCGCGTCGACAGGTCTTGGCGCAGCATGGCGTCGAAGGCGCGCTCAAGGCGCAAGCGCCGCGCATTGTCGTCGACCAGCTCGATGCCGTAGCGGATCTCGAGCACGCTCACACTGGAGATCCAGACCGCTTCGGCGTCCTGCACATCCAGCCATGCCACGACCTGGGACGCGGGTTGCGCGCGCATCAGCTCGGAGATCACGTTGGTGTCGAGGACGATCACGGTTATGAGGTGGCGGAGCGGGCCGGATGGTCGCGGCGAATCAGTCCGGAAGCCGCGGCGCCCGCACCTCGGCCGCAGGCAGGACCTGCAGATCGACGCTGTCGCGCACGCGGGCGAAACGTGCGCGGATCGCGCTGCCGAGGCCCCTCGACATGGGGCGCGAACGGGACAGGGCCCGCTGCAGAATCTCGCGCGCCTCGGCCTCCATGCTGGTGCCGCGCAATACTGCGCGCTCCTGCAGTGCGGTCTTGATCGCGGGATCGAGGTTGCGAACGATGATCTGGGCCACGGCACGCTCCGGATGGGACTGACTGCGTGCAACGATATCACGATATCAAATGAGCTGGCGGGTCAGGTGTTGGCGCCGCAGTTCATCGACGGGCACCCCACGGCGCATATCCCCTGACGCAACGATTTGTAAGGCGCCAAAGCGCTGGGTTCAATGACCCGCCGCTGGGTGCATGGCGGTCAGCTCAGACGCGGTCCAGCGCGAGGTCGAAGCGGCCCAGCGGGATGCCATCAGGGCCGACGGCACCGAAATCCACCACCACCTGCGCCCGTTCGGCCGGGGTCAGCGCGCCGAGGATGCGATCGCTGGCATTAAGCGGATCGCCGGCGAAATACATCTGCGTGGCCAGCTCGCGCATGCCCGGGTGCGAGACCTTGAAATGCACGTGCGGCGGGCGCGACCAGCCGCGGCTGGCCGGATAGGCGCCGGGCACGATGGTCTTGACCGACCATGCCCCGGCGTCGTCGGTGCGCAGCTTCGCGTAACCCTGGAAGTGCGGATCGAGCGGGGCCGGGTTGCGGTCGGCGGCATGCGCGTAGCGCCCGTGGTGGTTGGCCTGCCACACGTGCACGATCGCGCCGGCGAGCGGCTTGCCATCGGCACCGCGCACCACCCCGTGGATCTCGACCACCTTGCCCACAGCGCTTTCTGCATGATCTGCGAGTTGCGTGAGGTCGTAGTCCGACTCGATCGGATCGCCGACCGGGAAAAATGGTCCTTCGGTCTGCCGCGGTGTCGCCGCCAGCAGCGGATGCAGACTGGTCAGTCCAGCGAATGCCAGGGCGCCGGAGAGGGCCTGGCGACGGCGGGGATCGTGAGACTGGGACATGGTCTGCTCCGTTGGCGTAGAGGGAGTATGCGCCTGCGCTTCGCGCCGGTGCGACGCTCGCGGCGTTTGCGGCCTCCACTCTCTCGCGGGAATGGGTCGCAGGAGTCGACGCTCTTTCAACGGTTCGAGCCGGGCGGCGCTCGTGGTAACTTTATTACCCGATGACTTACCTCCGCACGTTGGCGCTCGCCGCCGCGGCCCTGCTGGCCGCCACCCCACCCACCCACGCCACTTCGCCCGCCCATCCCGGGCAGGACGCGTTCGCGCGCGAACTCGCCGTCGAGGCCGCCACGCAGCGCCCCGAGCTGACCGAGGCGCGCATCCACGAGATCCTCAATGGCGCGGTCAAGCAGCAGGCGATCATCGATGCGATGATGCGGCCGGCCGAGGCCAAGCCTTGGCACCAGTACCGGCCGATCTTCATCAGCAAACAGCGGATCGATGGCGGGGTGGCGTTTTGGCGCGAGCATGCCCAGTTGCTTGAGCCGATCGCCCAGCAGTACGGCGTGCCGCCCGAGATCATCGTGGCGATCATCGGCGTAGAGACATCTTATGGCGGGAATACCGGTCGCTGGCGGGTGCTCGATGCGCTGGCCACGCTCGCGTTCCACTACCCGCCGCGCGCGCCGTATTTCCGCGGCGAGCTCAAGCGCCTGCTGCTGATCGAAGACCGCTTCCCGATGCCGTTGACCGAGCTCAAGGGCTCGTATGCCGGGGCCATGGGACTCGGCCAGTTCATGCCGACCAGCTACGCGACCTGGGCGGTCGACCACGACCAGGACGGCCGCATCGATTTGTGGCAGGACGACGCCGACATCTTCGCATCGGTCGCCAACTACTTCGTCGCGCACGGTTGGGAAAGCGGTCAGCCGATCGCCGATCCAGCACAGCGCGCAGCCGACGCGCGGACGATCAAGCCGGACGGCTACCAGCCGGTGTATTCGATCGCGCAGCTCGGCGAGTGGGGCTACACCCCGGGCGCGAGCCGCGAGGCTACGCTGCCCGCGACCCTGGTGCGCGTCGACGGCGTCGATGGCGATGAGTTCTGGATCACCTATCGCAACTTTTTCGTGATCACCCGCTACAACCGCAGCCCGCTGTACAGCCTCGCGGTAATGCAACTGGCACAGGAGATCGCTGCCGCCCATGCCGGTGGAGCTGCCGCGCAGTGATTCGGCAGCCGCCGTACGCGGCATGGCGCGCACTGCCATGGCTGCTGCTCGCAAGCATGTTCGTGCTGTCCGGATGCAAGCCCAAGCTGGTCCGGCCTGCAGGTGCCGAGCGTCCGGCCAGCGCTGCGCTGCAAGTACGCGATGGCCCCGCGCCAGCGCACGAGCGCGATGGTGGACCGCCGATTCCGCCCGACGTATCGCGGGTGCGCGATCCGGTGCCGCGGGCCGAGCCGCGCGCGGCCTACGGCAACAAGTCGCCCTACACCGTGCTCGGGCGCACCTACACGGTGATGCCAAGCGCCGAGGGCTACGTCGAACGCGGTATCGCCTCGTGGTACGGCACCAAGTTCCACGGGCGCCTGACCAGCTCGCGCGAGCCCTACGACATGTACGAGATGACCGCCGCGCACAAAAGCCTGCCGCTGCCTAGCTTCGTGCATGTCACCAACCTCGACAACGGGCGCCACATCGTCGTGCGGGTCAACGATCGTGGTCCGTTCCACGAGAACCGCATCATCGACCTGTCGTATGCGGCGGCGATCAAACTGGGCATCCACATCGCGGGCACCGGCAAGGTCGAGGTGCGCGCGATCAACCCGGATCATCCGGAACTTGCCGCAGCGCCCGTGGTCGTTCCCTCTGCCACGCCGCGGCCACTGTTTCTGCAGGTCGGCGCCTTTTCCAGCCGCGAGAATGCGCGGCGCATGGCTGCCAAGCTCGAGGATGCCGATATCGATGATGTGTTTCTCGATCGCGTGCGCAGCCGAGGCACGTTGCTGCACCGGGTGCGGGTTGGCCCGCTGAAAACGGTGGCCGAAGTCGACGCGCTCACCGCGCGCCTGCATCGGCTGGGCCTGCGCAGCATTACCGTCAATGTCGATTGACGCGGCCACTCCATCATTCGCTCCATTCGCGGACTACTCCATGACCATGCGTCGTTTGCTTCTCGTACTCGTCGGCCTGTTGCCGCTGCCGCTCGCCGCGCAGACCCCGCAACCGGCCGCACAACCGCTGCCGGCCGCGCAACCGCAGGCGGCCACGCCGGTGCCCTCGCCGCCGACCTTGAGCGCCAAGAGCTACGTGCTGATGGACTTCCTGAGTGGCCAGGTGCTCGCCTCGCGCGAGCCGGAACTGGCGGTCGAACCGGCCAGCATCACCAAGCTGATGACCTCCTACATCGTGGCCGCCGAGCTGGCCAACGGCAAGATCAAGCCCGACGATGCGGTGTTCATCAGCGAGAACGCCTGGCGCAAGGGTGGGGCTGGCACCGATGGCAGCACCAGCTTCCTGCAGGTCAACGCCAAGGTGCCGCTCGAGGACCTGGTGCGCGGCATGGTGGTGCAGTCGGGCAACGATGCCTCGATCGCGCTGGCCGAGCATGTCGCCGGCAGCGAGGAAACCTTCGCGGCCCTGATGAACGAATACGCGTCGCGACTGGGCATGACCGCCAGCCACTACGCCAACTCGACCGGCCTGCCGGCCGAGGGCCACATCACCACCGCGCTCGATGTCGCGCGACTCGGGCGGGCGCTGATCCGCGACTATCCGGAGCACTACAAGACCTATTCGATCAAGGAATACAGCTGGAACGGCATCACCCAGCACAACCGCAATACCCTGCTGTGGCGCGACGCCAGCGTCGACGGCATCAAGACCGGACACACCTCGAGCGCGGGCTATTGCCTTGCATCCAGCGCCAAGCGCGGCGATACACGGCTGATCGCGGTGGTGATGGGTACCGCCGGCGAGAAGATCCGCGCCGACGAATCGCAGGCCCTGCTCAACTACGGATTCCGCTTTTTCGAATCGCAGACGCTGTACAAGGCTGGCGCGCCGGTCGCCGAACCCGAGCTGTGGAAGGGCGAAGCGGTCAAGGCCAGGCTCGGCGTGGCGAGCGATGCGCTGGTCACCATCCCACGGGGCAGCTATGAGCGCCTGAAGGCCACCATCAATGTGCCCAAGCCGTTGCTCGCACCGCTGACTGCGGGCCAGCAGGTCGGCACGCTCAGCGTCATGCTCGACGACAAGACCGTCTACGAAGCCCCGCTTGTCGCGCTCGAAGCCTATCCCGAGGGCGGCTTTTTCAAACGTCTGGGCGATGCGGTCATGCTGTGGTGGGCGGACTGACCACGGTCGCGCCGCTTCAGCACACCGTGGCCCTCATCCGCTCGCGGTGGGTTCGGCTCGCCACTGGTTCCGCTTGAGGCCGTTGGGTTTTATCCTGCACGGGCAGCCCCATATCGGGTGGATGGATAGCGTGTCTCCCAGCGAACCTCGCGGCTTCAGCTTTCCCGGTACTTTCGAGGTCACCGCCTTCGGTCCGGCAGGTTCCGAGCTGCAGGCTATCGTGCTGGCCGAGCTTGCCGCCGCTGGCGTAAAGCCGGACCCGGGCAGCGTACGCCAGCGCAATTCCAGCGCGGGCAACTACCTGGCCGTGGCGGTGAGCTTCTGGTCCGAGGACCGCGCGCGTTACGACGATGCCTACGCGCGCCTGCGCGAGCACCCGGCCATCAAGTGGCTGCTCTGAGCGGCACGGCGAATCGCGAACTGCTGGTGCGCCGGCTCGGTCGCGCGACCTATGAACCGGTGTGGCGGGCGATGCAGTCGTTTACCGACGCGCGGGGTCCGACCACCCCCGACGAGCTGTGGCTGGTCGAACACGATCCGGTGTTCACCCAGGGCCAGGCCGGCAAGCCGGAACACCTGCTCGATGCAGGCGGGATTCCGGTGCTCAAGGTCGATCGCGGTGGCCAGGTGACCTACCACGGGCCCGGCCAGCTGGTGGTCTATCCGCTGCTCGACCTGCGTCGGCTCGGCATCGGTGTGCGCGAACTGGTGCAGCGCATCGAGCAGGCCGTGATCGATGCACTCGCTATCTGGCAGATCGTCGGAGAACGGAGGGAGGGCGCGCCGGGCATCTATGTTGCAGGTGCCAAGATCATGGCCCTTGGCTTGCGGGTTCGGCGTGGATGCAGTTTTCACGGACTTGCGCTCAATGTGCATACCGAGCTTGCACCGTGGACGCGGATCAACCCCTGCGGGTACGCCGGGATGGCCGTAACCTCGGTGCTAGACTGCGGTGGCCCGTCGCAGCTCGATGAGGTCGCAGCGGTGCTGGTCCCGAGCTTGGCGCAACAGTTCGCGCTGCTGCCGCGCGAATCCGATTCCGGGCATCCGGCGCGCATCGCGCTCCCGCTCGCATGAAGGACACGATGAGCACCACCGCATCCGACAAGATCATTCCACTGACGAGCATCGACGCAGCCCCGCTCGCGCCCGGTGCCAAGCAGCTGGCGGCCGACAAGATCGCACGCAACCCGGTGACCTTCGACCCTGCGCGCCCGCTGCTTCGAAAGCCCGCGTGGATCCGCGTGCGCATTCCTGCCGGCAACGCGGTTGCCGAACTCAAGGCGCGGCTGCGCCAGAACGCGCTGGTGACCGTGTGCGAGGAAGCCTCGTGCCCGAACATCCACGAGTGCTTCAGCAAGGGCACCGCCACGTTCATGGTGCTGGGCGACGTATGCACGCGGCGCTGCGCGTTCTGCGATGTGGCCCATGGGCGCCCCAAGCCACCGGATGCATCCGAGCCCGCAACCCTCGCGCGCACCATCCGCGACATGCGCCTGCGCTATGTGGTGATCACCTCGGTCGATCGCGACGATCTGGCCGATGGCGGTGCGGCGCACTTCGCCAACTGCATTCGCCAGGTGCGGGAACTCAGTCCGCAGATCCGGGTCGAAGTGTTGGTGCCCGACTTCCGCGGCAAGGGCCGCATGGAGCGCGCGCTGGCCGCCCTCAAGGACACCCCGCCCGACGTGTTCAACCACAATCTGGAAACCGTGCGCGAGCGCTATCGCGAGGTGCGCCCGGGCGCCGACTACGACTGGTCGTTGCGCCTGCTCGCGCGCTTCAAGGCGCAGCACCCGCAGGTGCCGACCAAGTCCGGCATCATGCTGGGCCTGGGCGAGACGCAGCCGGAGGTCGAGCAGGCGCTGCGCGATCTGCGCGCGCATGCTGTCGACATGGTCACGGTCGGTCAGTACCTGCAGCCATCGGCGCACCACCACCCGGTGCTGCGCTACTGGACGCCGGAAGAGTTCAAGGCGATCGAAGCCTTCGGGATGTCGATCGGTTTCAGTCATGTCGCCAGCGGCCCGCTGGTGCGCTCGTCCTATCATGCCGACGCGATGGCGCATGCGGCCGGCGTGGTCGAAGCGTGACCTGTAGCACTGCGCGTGCGTCTTCATTCGCGCCTAGTCTCAACCATCATTTGCGGACGCAGCTGCGTTCGCTGGAGCGCATCATGATGACATTCCGTCCGCGGGTCCTGGCAGTCGCTGTCGCATTGATCGCTGGCAGCGTAATGGCGCCGGCATTCGCCAAGCCCGCCACTCCCGCGCCGCTAGCGCTCGCGCCGTCCGCCGAGCAGGTGCAGTCGGCGATGTGGGCCACGCGCTTCCTGACCCGCTTCCACTACAAGCGCACGCCACTCGACGACGCGCTGTCGGCGCAGCTGTTCGTCCAGTACCTCGACAATCTCGACGGCGACAAGCTGTTTTTCCTGGCGTCCGACATCGACGGCTTTCAGGCCTACAAGACCACCCTCGACGACGCCATCTACGACGGCGAACTCGACCCGCCGTTCGCGATGTTCCGCACCTACGTGCAGCGCATCGGCGAGCGCACCGCGTTCTCGCGCAGCCTGCTCGACAAGGGCTTCGACTTCAGCGTCGACGAAAGCATCCAGTTCGACCGCAAGGAGGCCCAGTGGGCGACCAACAGTGCGCAGCTCGATGAGATCTGGCGTCAGCGGGTCAAGAACGACTGGCTGCGCCTGCGCCTGAACGGCAAGAAAGAAGAAGAGATCCGCAAGACCCTCGACAAGCGCTACAAGAGCTTCGGCGACCGGGTGCGCGAGTTCGACAGCGAAGACGTGTTCCAGACCTTCATGAACGCCTATGCCAGCGCGATCGAGCCGCATACCGGCTATCTAGGCCCGCGCACGGCGGAGAACTTCAACATCCAGATGCGCCTTTCGCTGGAAGGCATCGGCGCGGTGCTGATGAAGGAAGACGAGTACACCACCGTACGCAGCGTGGTGAAGGGTGGTCCTGCGTCGCAGGGCGGGGTGATCAAGGTCGGTGACCGCATCGTCGGCGTGTCGCAGGGCGACAAGGGCCCGGTGCAGGATGTGATCGGCTGGCGCGTGGATGACGTCGTCGAGCTGATCCGCGGGCCCAAGGGCACCACCGTGGCGCTCGACGTGATCCCGGCCGACGCACCGGAAGATGCCAAGCCCGTGCACGTGGCGATCGTGCGCGACACGGTCAAGCTGGAAGAGCAGGCCGCCAAGAAGTCGGTGATCGACGTCGGCAGCGGCGCGCAGGCGCGCAAGATCGGCGTGATCTACCTGCCGACCTTCTATCACGATTTTGAAGGCACCCGTCGCGGTCTGGCCGACGCACGCAGCTCGACCAAGGACGTGGCCAAGCTGATTGCCGAACTCAAGCTGGATGGCGTCAGCGGCATCGTGATCGACCTGCGCCAGAATGGCGGCGGCTCGCTCACCGAGGCTACCAACCTGACCGGTTTGTTCGTCGATCGCGGCCCGGTCGTGCAGGTTCGCGATGCGCAGGGCCGGATCAGCGTCGAGGCCGACACCGACAGCGCCGTAACCTGGGCCGGCCCGCTGGCGGTGTTGGTCGACCGCAGTTCGGCCTCGGCATCCGAGATCTTCGCTGCGGCGCTGCAGGACTACGGCCGTGCGCTGATCATCGGCCAGACGACCTATGGCAAGGGCACGGTTCAAAATCTCGTCGATCTCGACAACTTCGCGCAAAACGACAAGCCGACCTTCGGTCAGGTCAAGCTCACGGTGGCGCAGTTTTTCCGCGTCAACGGCGGCTCGACCCAGAACCGCGGCGTCGTGCCCGATATTGCCTGGGCAGGTGCGATCGATCCGGAGCAGTGGGGCGAAAGTTCGATCGAGAACGCCCTGCCGTGGGCCTCGATCACGCCGGCCGAATACAGCGGGCGCGGCGATTTCCGCGAGCTCGTGCCGCTGCTCAACGCCCGCCATGACAAGCGCGTGGCCAATGATCGCGAGTTCCAGTATTACCTCGAGGACGTCGAGGAGGGCCGCAGGATCCGCGCCGAAAAGACGCTTTCCCTGAACGAGGCCACCCGCAAGGCCGAGCGCGATCAGCAGCAGGCCAAGCGCGAAAAACGCAAGGCCGAGCGCGATCTGCTGGCCAAGGCGCAGGGCAAGGCCGACGCCGCCGCGCGCGACGCCGAGGCACCGCTCGACGACGGGCTGCAGGCCGACGAACGTCGCCCGAGCGCAGACGAGGAAAGCGACGAGACGATCCGCCCCGATGCGCCGCTGCACGAATCCGCGCGCATCCTGGCCGACGCGATCGACCTGCTGTCCACCGACACGCGGCTGGCATCCAAGGTCAAGGCGTTTGCGATCGCCGAGGCGCCGCGCCCGGTGGTCAACGCGGTAGCGCGCGACGCCCTGTAGAGCCCAAGTCAGGCGGCGCGTCGCTGCCGACTTAAGTTCCGCCCTGCAATCATCGCCTGCTGTGGGAGCCGGCATGCCGGCGACTGCGGCAACTGGGTGATTCCGCAGTCGCCGCGGTAGCGGCTCCCACAGGTGGGCCCGAGGTCGCCGCTGTCGCGCCTGCCTTAGCCGGCAAATCGCTGGCGCAGGAATGCGAACATCGCGCGCAGGCTCTGCGCCTCGCCGCCCTTGGGCCGACCTGGGCGTTCGGTGTCGTTCCACGAGTACACGTCGATGTGTGCCCATGGAATATCCGCCGGCACGAAGCGCTCGAGGTACAGCGCTGCAGTGATGGCGCCGGCATGTCGCGAGGCACCGCTGTTGGCAAAGTCCGCGATGCCCGAATCGAGCATGGGCCGGTAGCCCTGCCACAGCGGCAGTTGCCACAGCGGGTCTTGCTGTTGGCGACCGCAGCTGAGAATCTGCGCGGCCAGATCATCGCGATTGGCGAACAGCGCCGGCAGATCGGGTCCCAGCGCCACCCGTGCCGCACCGGTCAGTGTGGCGAAGTCCACGATCAGCTCGGCGCGCTGCTGGGCGGCAAAGGTCAGCGCATCGCACAGCACCACGCGGCCTTCGGCATCGGTGTTGTCGATCTCCACGTTGAAACCCGCGCGCGTGCGGATCACCTCGCCCGGCCGATAGGCGTTGCCGGAGATTGCGTTCTCCACCGCGGGCACCAGCAGGTTCAGCCGCACCGGCAGCTTGTGCACCATCACTAGCTCGGCCAGCGCGATCGCGTGCGCGGCACCGCCCATGTCCTTTTTCATCCAGCGCATGAACTCCGCGCTTTTCATGTCCAGACCACCGGTGTCGAAACATACGCCCTTGCCGACGATGGCCAGCTGCGGGTGGCGCGGATCGCCCCATGTCACCTGCAGCAAGCGCGGCGGTCGATGCGAAGCGCGGCCGACCGCATGGATTGCGGGAAAATTGGCGCTCAGCAGTTCTTCGCCGACCCACTCGTGGAACTTGCCGCCGTGCACGGTGGCGATGCCCGAGGCGGTGGCCGCCAGCTCTGCCGGCCCCATGTGCTCGGTCGGCGTGTTGACAAGATCCCGCACCAGCGCCGTGGCACCGGCCAGCGCGCGCAGCGCCAGCGCATCGCAGGCGGCCGGCAGCAGCAGCCGTGCCGGTGCGCGACGGGCGCTTTTGTAGCGGGTGAACTGATAGGCACCGAGGGCGAAGCCCAGTGCCGCGCGCGCAGCGTCGATGGTCACGCTGCCCTCGGCCAACACGTAGTCGGCTTCAGGCAGCGCCTGCGGAAGGTGCGCGAGCGAATAGACATCTGGCGCATCCGGAAGCCCGACCAGCACACGCGCGAGCCCGCCATCGTCACCCGGCAGGCCGCACCAGGTGCCGGAAAGACCGGAAAAGCCGTTGCTGGCCACCCAGCGGCGGATCGTCGCGGACTCGGACTGCAACCACGCCGGCAGCGTCGCGGCGCTGACCGGCAGCAGCGGAATCGCCTGTGGCGAGGTGTCGATCAATACAGTCACGGTTGGCGCTCCCGCTGCGGCAGGTCCTGCATATGGGCATCGAGTGCGGCTTCCAGTTCGGCCAGGCTCGCGATCTCGACATCAGGGCGGCCCGCGTGCGGCCACGCCAGCGCCTCGCGATTGAGCCACACGCCGATCATTCCGGCGCGCTGCGCACCCAGCACATCGAGCTCGGCATCGTCACCGACATGCGCGATCTGTGCGGCCGGCACGCCCAGCGCGCTGGCCGCACGGGCGAAAATCGCCGGCTCCGGTTTGGCAGCACCGGTGCTGCGCGCGCATACGCGCACCGCAAAGTGCGCGCCGATGCCGATCCGGTCCAGATCGGCATTGCCGTTGGTAAGGCTCGCGATCGGCCAGCGAGCGGCCAGTCGCTCAAGTGCCGGGCCCGCGTCGGGATACAGCGTTACCCGGTTGCGCGCAGCGAAAAACGCCTCGAACGCGCGCTCGACGTGCGACTCGCCATAGCCGTGCGGCTGCAGTGCAGCGCGCAGCGAGAGTTTGCGCAGCTCCGTGAAGTCGTGCGCCAGATGCGGATGCGCAAGCCAGGTTCGTTCGCGCAGTTCGCGCAGGCTGTTGCTCGGCCATGCGGCCGCCACATCGGGGCAGTGCATGCGCAGCCAGTCATCGAGCGCCTTCTCGGCCTGCACGATCGCCGGACCGATCGGCCACAGCGTGTCGTCCAGATCGAGCGAGAGGGCGCGGATCATGGGCTCAGCGACAGAACACGGCCGGCGCGCAGCCAGCGACCGCAGTCGCCTCGCTTGCGCGGCTGCCTGCATTGGTCTTGCTGGCGCGCACGCTTGCAGTGAACGCCGGCGGCGCGCGTTCGCGCGACAGGTCGGCCAGACGTTGGGGATTGCTGCGCATGCTCTTCGGCGGCGCCGGTACGGCAGGTGCCGGCGGCACGGCAACGATCACGCGCACGCCAAGCCGCGCGTATATCTTTGCTTCGCGTTCGGCGCTGCCGCGACGCACCACCTGCGCCTCACGCGCGGGCAGCAGTTGGCGCCGTCGCCACTCGGTGAGCAGGGCAGGTTCCGCGCGGATGAACTCGCGCACCTGGCGCGCGGTCTGCAGCGTGCCCGGCATGCCCGGGGTTTCGCGTCGTGCCGCCACATACAGTCGCGTCGGCAGTGGATAGGTGCCGCTTTTCAACGTGGCAAGGCTGGGCGCCACGCCATCGATGGACAATGTCTGCAACTTGCGATCGCTGGCTACCAGCGAATTCAGGCTCACCCCGATCGCCATCGGGTCGATCGCCACCGCGCCCTCGAGCTGCTGCGTATTGATGTACCAGCGCTTGGCCGCGACCCGTGCCGAGCCCTTGCCGAACAGCAGCCGGCGCAAGCTCCACTCCACGCCATCGAGTGGGCCGGCCACTGCGTACAGATTGATCGTGCCCGGAATGCCGCCCAGTGCCGCCCAGTCGGTGATGCGCCCGGCGTAGACGTCGCGCAGCTGCTCGACGCTGAGGTTCTTGACCGGGTTGCGCGCGTGGGTGAGCACCGCCAGCGCATCCCACGCCACGGTGGTGAAGCGCAGGTTCTTTTCGATCACGGTATCCGGATCGGCGGGCCGCGTGCTGCCCACCAGCGAGGCCTTGCCGAGCGCCACGGCCTCCAGTGCGGACATGGTGCCGAGCGCGCGCACCGTGACCGGCACGCTGCGGCGCAGTTGGTAGGTGCGTGCCGTATCGGCCATGAAGGCCCGCGCCGCGGGCAGATCGCCATACCACGCATTGTCCGCGCTGCTCGCTGCCGCCGGCGCCACCATGCTGCCGCAAAGCGCGCACAGCAGGGTGCAGACCAGGCCACGCAACGACCCGCTTTCCCAACGCTTGATGCGCATCCAGTCTTGCCCCAATGATCCGACCCGGGATGATAGCGCGGCGCCCGCCGTGGCCTGTGCACGTCGGCACGCCGTGGTTGCCTGCGCGCCCGCGCTGTCTGGCGGAAACGACGGCAAGCCTGTGCGCGGCTTGTGGCGCATCAGCGTAGCGCTACCAGAAACATCTGCTGGCCTCGCTGCACGGTCAACACAACCTGTTGCTGCGGTATCGCCAGCGCCTGCTCGAAGGCATCGAGATTGGCGATCGCGCGTCGATTCAAGCCGATGATCGCATCGTCCTTGACCAGGCCCAGCGCGGCCGCCCGGCTGCCCTCGACGATCGCAGTGACCACCACCCCGACGCCGCGACCGTTGCGCGGTGCCCGATCGGCAAGCTGCGCGCCGGTCAGGCGTTCATCGAGGCTGGCACCGGTTGCGCGGCGCAGGGTCGGTGCGGTGAGCGTGGCCTTGAGCAGCAGCGGAGCGCCGTCGCGCAGCACGCGCAGGGTCACTTCCTTGCCCAGCGGCAGCAGGCCTTCGAGATTGGTCAGATCCGCCGCGCTGTTGACCGCACGGCCATCGATCACGCTGATCACATCGCCGGGCTTCAGGCCCGCCCGCGACGCGGGCGAATCGTCCAGTACGCGGGTCACCACCGCGCCGCGGCCAGCGTCGGTCTTCAGCAATTTCGCCAGCTGCTCGTCCAGATCCTGCGCCTGCACGCCGAGCGAGCCACGACGCACCTCGCCATGGGCCAGCAGCTGGCGCATCACCTCGCGTGCAAGACTTGCAGGAATCGCAAAGCCGATTCCCACGTTGCCGCCCGACGGGCTGAAAATCGCGGTGTTGATGCCGATCAGTTCGCCGCGCAGATTGACCAGCGCGCCGCCGGAATTGCCGGGATTGATCGAGGCATCGGTCTGGATGAAGTTCTGCACGCCAAGACCGCGCAGGCCGCTGCGCCCGAGTGCGGAGACGATGCCGCTGGTCACGGTCTGCCCGAGTCCGAAGGGATTGCCCACCGCAACCACGAAATCGCCCACCCGCAGTCGATCCGAATCGGCCAGCGGCAGCGCGACCAGATCGGTGGCCTCGACCTTGATCACCGCCACGTCCGAATCCGGGTCGGCGCCGACCAGGGTCGCCTCCAGCGTGCGCCCATCGGCCAGGGTCACCGAGATGTCGTCGGCGCCATCGATCACGTGGTTGTTGGTCACCACATAGCCCGCGCGCGCATCCACCACCACGCCTGAGCCCAGCGACTGCTGGATGCGCTCGCGCGGCATGTTCGGGATGCCGAAGAAGTGGCGGAAAAACGGATCGTTGGCGAACGGATCGCGCACCGCCACCCGGGTCTTGGAGTTCACGTTGACCACCGCCGGCGTGACCGCTTCGAGCATCGGCGCCAGGGTCGGCATCGGCGCACCCGTCGCATCCAGCGGAATCACGCCGGCCGCCCAGCCCGCGACAGGACTTGCCAGCGCGGCAATCAGGATACCGATCGAGAACAGTCTGATGACCGAATTCACATGCGACATGCGTTACTCCAGTGCAGGATACGGCGGTGGGGCGACCCCAAGATGTTGTGGCCGCGGGAAACGGCTGCAAGACACAAAATCTCTAATTTCGGTTCTGTGATCAAACCCCGTGGAAAGCGAGGAACTTCGGTGAAACCATTGATTTTCAACGATAAAAAACTACTTGACGGGCCCGGAATACCGGCGTAACGTCGGGTCGGTCACGGCTACAAGATGTTGTGTTCGCTGTTTTCGGTGGTCCTACCGGTTGGGGTCGTTCTGGCGGCAGTCAGGCTGCTCCAGTGGGGCAGGTTGGGACCACGCAATGCCCACCACAGTTTCCTTCAACCCGGGTGAATTGCGGCGCCAATGGCGTCGGGGACGGCTTTTCCCCGCGTTCGGGCCGTGATCAAAACAAAAAAACAAACAACGTGGGTCGCGATCGAGCGGCCCGGCATTTGGGAGGTCAGCAGTCCAATGAGCACGGTTCGTCTGGAGGCAGCCAGCGCCCGCGGTGAGGTCGAGGTTCCGCTTCAACCCGCGTCTTACGATATCTGGGACAAGAAGTATCGCCTCAAGACCAAGCAGGGCGATGCGGTCGACGTAACCATCGACGACACCTACAGCCGCGTCGCGCGCGCGCTGTCGGGCGCCGAAACCACTGCCGAGAAGCAGCACTACTGGTTCGAGCGTTTTGTCTGGGCCCTGCGCCGCGGAGCGATTCCTGCCGGTCGCATCACGTCCAACGCCGGCGCACTCGAGCACAAGCCGGCCACCAGCACGATTAACTGCACCGTCTCGGGCATCATCCCCGATTCGATGGACGGCATTCTGGAGAAAGTCCATGAGGCCGGCCTCACGCTCAAGGCCGGCTGCGGCATCGGCTACGAGTTCAGCACCCTGCGCCCGCGCGGCGCCTACGTGAGCGGTGCGGGCGCCTATACCTCCGGCCCGCTGTCGTTCATGGATATCTACGACAAGATGTGTTTCACGGTGTCGTCGGCCGGCGGCCGACGCGGCGCGCAGATGGGCACCTTCGACGTCAGCCATCCCGACGTCAAGGAGTTCATCAAGGCCAAGCGCGAGGACGGGCGCCTGCGCCAGTTCAACCTCTCGCTGCTGATCACCGACGAGTTCATGCAGGCGGTGGAAGAC
>JBBRFN010000066.1:0-15835 GCA_038224265.1 Lysobacterales bacterium | reverse complement strand
GCCCCGCTGTGTTTGCACGGTCACTGTGAATCGTGGCCCGATGCGGCGCCGATCTTCGATCCGCTCCATCGTTCTACATCTGTGTCTCCCTGCACACCAGTGAAAGGTCGCCTCCCTCGAGGGTGGTGGCCAGTTCCTATTAATTCATTGGAGTTTTTATGTCGGATCGTCAGACTGGTACCGTCAAGTGGTTTAATGACGCCAAGGGCTTCGGATTCATCACCCGTGAGGGTGGTCCGGACGTGTTCGTGCACTTCCGCGCGATCAGCGGCACGGGTCATCGCACCCTTGCCGAAGGCCAGAAGGTGCAGTTCCGCGTCACCCAGGGCCCGAAGGGCCTGCAGGCAGAGGACGTCGTTCCTCTCTGAGGCGGCACCCGTCGCGGTACGCGCGCCGGGTCGCCCACGCGGCCCGGCGCTTTTATTTTTTTAGGGGTTATGAATGCTGACCTTGAGTGTGCGCGGACTGCCGCGCGAGATGACCGAAGATTCGCTCAACGAGATGTTTACCCGCCACGGCCGCGTGCATGGCCTGAAGATGGCCAAAGACCTGTTTGCCGGCACCTGCAAAGGCTTCGCCGAGTTGAAGATGGAAGGCCATGAAGCACGCGCCGCCATCACCGCACTGAACGGTTCCACCCACGGCGGCTCGACCATTCGCGTCGAACTGGCCAGCGAGCGCCGCGGTCCTCCGGGCCGCCGCTGAGTAAACACCCCGGCAGCGCGCGCGCCATTGCAGGCCGCGCGCCGGGCATCCCCCGACGAGTCGTCCGCAGCGCCTGCTGCACCAGTGGCGTGACGGTATCGCTGCGGCGCTGATCACCGGGGCCGGCGTTCGACTCAGTTCCTGGCGGCCAGCAACGCCGCCTCGATGCGCAGCGCCAGCGCGCCGCGCTCATCGACGTGTAGCGGAAACACCGCCACCCAGACATCGAGCAGCTGCTTGCGTTCACGCGCCGGGTCGGGAGCCGCACCACCCGACATGCGGTCGGCAAGGCGCTGGATCTGCCATGCGCGTCGCTGGTCGCGATACTCCGCCGGGCTATCGATGCCGAGCAGCGCGTCGGCCTGCAGTGCGAGCAGCGCGGCAGTCTTCCGGGCAGCTTCGCGCGCTTCAATCAGTGCTTCCGCCGCTGGTGGGCTCCCCACCCATTGCAGCACCTGCTCAACCCTGGCACGTAGCGCCGGGTGGCCGGGCGCGCCGGACTCCAGCATTGCGCGCAGGTCCTCGGCGGCTGCCGCGTCGACCTGTGCGGACAGGCACGCGGATTCGATCCTTGCGCAAACTTCGGCAATTTGCAGCCAGCGCGCGCCGTCGGCATGGCGGGCTCGCGCCTGCGCCTGCTTTTGCGCTGCACGCACGCGCTCCACTGCGGCGTCGAAGCGGCGTTCGTCGTCGCGACCACGATCATCGCGCGGTGGTCGTGTGCGCTGGCGATCGTCGCGTCCATCGCGCGCACCGCGCCCATCGCGGCTGCCGCGCGCGTCGCGGGGTGTGGCCGCTGCCGCGGGCGCCGGCGGTGCGAGATCACGCCAGCGCTGTCCCAACATCGCCAGTCGCGCGTCGGCCTGGCGCAGCGCCTCGGCATCGCCGGAGGCCAGAGCGGCAAGCTCGGCCAAGACCGACGCCTGATCCGATTCGCGCATGCGCGACGCCGATTGCTCGCCCTCGCGCTGCGCGCGCTCGGCGGCGAATAGCGGGTCGACCAAGGCGGCCAGCTCGCTGCGGATGGCTTCCTCGGCCTCACGACCGGCACGCGGCAGAACGCCGATCCGCGCCTGCGCATCGCGAGCCAGCACGACGGCTTGGGCCGCGTCGGCCTGCGCCAGCTGGCGTCGCAGGTTGGCGATGATCTTGCGCTTTTCGATCTCGAATCCGCTGTTGCGGCTGTCGCGTGCCGCATCGAGTCGATCCAGCGCTGCGCGCAGGCGCTTGCCCAGGCCCGCACGTGCGCGCGGGTCGAGCTCGTCCATGCGCCGCATCGCGTCGATCAGTTCGCGACGCAGCGGCAGCATTGCCGAAGGGTCGAACGAGAGTTCGCCCTCCGCGCGCGCCAGCACGCCATCGATCTGTATGCGCCGCTGGTCGCGCAACTCGCCGCGCTTCTCGAAGTAGCTGCGCGCCGGCGCCAGTGCACGGTGACATACGGCGCGAAAACGCCGCGAAAGCCCGACCTTCGCCGAGGCGGCGGCATCCAGCCGCTCGCTCGCATCCAGCCGCTGCCATTCCGCCTGCGCCTCGCGCACTTTGGTGGCGACTGCGTCCGGATGTGCGCCAGCCGTCGACAGCGTTTCGATTTCTTCGCACAGACGTGCGCGCACCTTGTTGTTCGACCAATGCTGCCAGCGGGTCAGCTTGTCGTAGGCCTCGTCGATCGCCGCCAGCCGCCGGCTCAGCGCGGCCGGCAACAGGCGTTCGGCACGCAGCGACTGCACCATCGCATAGCGGTCGCGGGCATCCTGCGCCTGTTGCGCGTGTACTGCCGCTTCCAGCTGCTCGAAGGCCGAACTCGCCTCGGCAGCGCGCCGCGAGCGCACTTCCGCTTCGCGCGCATGCCGCACGCGCGCGATTTCCACCGCCGCTTCGAAGCGCTGATGCGCGTCCAGCTCGGCGGCCAGATGCTCGCGTTCGCGATGCCAGGCGCTTGCGTGGCGCTGGCGCAGTGCGTCGAGTGCAGCGGGATCGATATCGGCGCTGTGGCCTTCGGCTTCCAGCGCCTGGGCCAGCAACTCCGGGTCGGGCTCGCGCGGCCCCGCCGGTGCAGATGTTTCGTTCGCAGGCTCCACCAGCGCCTGCGGCTCCGGCGTTTCTGCCGGTTGCACGACCTCTTCCGGAAGGGCTGCCGGCTCGCGCGCTGGCGCCAACACGGCGGCGAGAGTGTCGACATAGCCCTGCACACGCTGCACCAGCGTGGCATCCACGCGCGGCGCGAGCGCTTCCCACTCGGACCGCAGTGCCGCTGCGCGCGGTTCGAGATCGGCCGGCCGCTCGCGGCGCAGCTGGTCGAGCGCATCGGCGATCGCCAGCGCGCGGCGCTTCAGCGCTTCCGCATCGCCGGCGGCAAAACGTAGAGTCTCGGCGCGTTCGCGCGCCGCATGGGATAGCCGCTTGTCGCTCTTGCGCGTGCCCTCGGCGATGCGCTCCAGCGCTGCCAGATCGCTGACCTGCTCAAGCAGCCACATGCGGATCGCCGGATCCGCATCGCGCTGGCAGCGGTCAAGGATCAGGCCGGGCTTTGCGTGCTGTTCCAGCGCCAGTCGCCGCAGCGCCGGCTGCGGCGAATTGACCGCCATCCACGCCAGCAGTTCGGGGTTGTCTTCGCTGCGCAGCACGCGTTCGCGATCGGCCAACGGCAGCGACGGCTCGCCGATGCCAGCGAGCAGCAGGCGATAGCGCTCCTGCGCGACCTCGCGTACCTGCGCATCGGTATCGTTGCGTGCGCGGTCGCCCAGCAGGGGCAGATCGCGCAGGCGCCGCACCGCCGCGCGGCGCACGCTGGCCGCCTCGTCGCTGCGCGCAAGATCGGGCAGCAGCGCCAGCAGCTCGGGCTCGGTCGCCGTCGCGACCGCAGACGCGCGCTCGGCCGCATCGCGGCTTTCCCAGCCGGGTTTGCCGCGAAAACTGAACAGGGCCATGCGCGAACTCGTGGGGGACAAACCCTATAGCGTCCCCATCTGGGCGCGCGTGTCAACCACCAGTGCGTGCGCGCTATGCTTTGACCCCGCGCAACCGCTGGGTCAGGAGCCATGAAAATGCCGATCGCTTCCTTGAGCCGCCCCGAACTGCGCGCACAGGTCAGCGCCGAAGAATGGGCGCTGCGGGTGGATCTCGCCGCCTGCTACCGACTGGTCGCGCACCATGGCTGGGCCGATCTGGTGTTCACCCACATCTCCGTACGCGTGCCGGGAACGGACGCGCATTTCCTGATCAATCCCTATGGCCTGCTGTTCAGCGAGATCACCGCGTCCAGCCTGGTCAAGGTCGATCAGGATGGGCGCGTGGTGGGCGAGTCGCCGTGGCCGGTCAATCCGGCCGGATTCGTGATCCACAGCGCGATCCATGCCGCGCGCCACGACGTGCACTGCGTGCTGCATACGCACACCGCCAATGGCATCGCGGTGTCGGCACAAGTTGCCGGCGTGCTCGCGATCTCGCAGCAGTCGATCTTCGTGCTGTCGAGCCTCGGCTACCACGACTACGAAGGGGTGGCGCTGCGCGATGACGAAAAGCCGCGCCTGGTGCGCGACCTCGCCAGCAACACGTTTCTGATGCTGCGCAACCACGGGCTGCTCACGGTCGGTGAGCGGGTGGCCGACGCGTTCCTCGCCATGTACCTGTTCGAAACCGCTTGCGGCATCCAGATCCGCGCCCAATCGGGCGGCGGCGAGCTGGTGCAGGTGCATCCGCAGATCGTGGCCACGGCGCAGCAGCAGGCCGCCCAGGTGACGCGAAATCTGGGCGGCATGCTGGCCTGGCCGGGTTTGCTGCGGCTGCTCGACCGCCAGGATCCCTCCTTCCGCGAATGACCCGGGCGACGACGCGTACGTGAGCCACGCCGATCTCGAATGGGCGGTCCGCAGCAGCGATGGTCACCATGCCAGGCTGCGCGTGCAACTGCCGCAACGGGCGCAGCACGGCCTGCTGATGATTCCCGCGATGGGTGTCGCGGCGCGTCACTACGACGCCATGGCGGGCCTGTTGGCCGCACGCGGGATCGCGGTTGCCGTACACGAGTGGCGCGGCATCGGCAGCAGCAGCGTACGCGCATCTCGACGATCGAACTGGGGCTATCGCGAACTGCTCGATGATGATCTGATTGCGAGTCTGGATGCCGTCTGCGAACAAGCCCCGGCAGTGCGCTGGCGGCTCGGCGGCCATAGCCTCGGCTCGCAGTTCGCAGCATTGCTGGCGGCTGTCGACCGGCGCGCGCACGGGATCTTCATCGTTGCCGGCGGTGCGCCGTACTGGCGTACCTATCCGGGCTGGCGCAGGTTCGTGTTGCGCGGGGCATTCGGGTTCATGGATGCAGCCGGCGCACTGAACGGCTACTTTCCGGGTCGCCGCACCGGCTTTGCAGGCAACGAGGCGCGCGGCGTGATCCGCGACTGGACCCGCACCGGCCGCACTGGCCACTATCGCGTGCCGGGCCTTGGTCGTGACTACGAGCAGGCGCTCGAGCAAACGCGCCTGCCGCTGCTCGCAGTCCGCCTGAGCGACGACTGGTACGTGCCGCCGGGGTCGCTTGCGCATTTGCTCGCCAAGATGCCGCATGCAGCGGTCGAGCAACACACGATCGCGCGCGAGATGCTGGCAGGCCGGCGTGCCGACCACTTCGGCTGGATGAAACACCCGGCACCTATCGCGGATCTGATCGCGGCATGGGTTGCCACGACGTCGACGGTGGATGCGTGAGCCCCGGATTGCCGATCGCGCCGGGATCCCGAAGCGGTGCGGTTGTGCGGCAGCCGGTTGCGTCGCAAGCCGGGTTGCGTTGAGGCAATCGACACACCGACTCGGCCGAGCTGTCGCTACCCATCGGGCGCGCCCGCGATGTAACCTCGCGCGGTCCGCGATCGCGCGCAGACCGGAGCGTGCCCATGCTGGTTCCCGCCATCCACACCGAGACCATATTCCCGCCGCAGCCGACGCTGCTTTCGCGTCCACTGCAGACAGTCGGGCTGCGCACCGCGCTGCTGATCGGCTGCGTGGCGATGGTGGTGGCCGCTGGCTGGTATGGGCAGCCCGATCTTTTGCTGAAAGCCGATCCGCAGCTGGCGCTGATGTTGCGCGGCATGGCGCTGATCAAGGCGACCATGGTGCTTGCCGCATTGGCGCTGCTGGCCTGGCGCTTCGCGCATCCGATCGGTCGACTGCAGGCCGCGGTCTACATGGGCGGCGCGTGGCTTGCCGCTGGCGGCAGCATGCTGATCTGGCAGCTCACCCACATCCCGGCAGCGGCCGTTGCATTCCACGTCGGCGAGTTCGCCTTCCTGCTGATGGCGTGGCGTGACTGGCAGGATGCGCCGCAGCGCGTGCAGTAGCGCTGCATCGCGCGGCTCAGAACTTGGCGTAGGCGGGCAGGTAGCGCCACTGCCACGGCAGCAGCTTTCCCATCGCGACCCGCGCGATGCGGATGCGGCGCATCGACACGATGCCCAGCCCCACTTCCGTGCATAGATGGCGGATCTGTCCGGGCCTGACATCCAGCGCGGCGATGCGCAGGCGAATCTCGTTCTGCCAGCTGGCCTTGACCCGCGCGAGCGGGCGCCCGTCCATGCTCAGGCCACGGTTGATGCGGGCCAGGCCGTCGGCCGCGATGGTGCCCGAGACTTCCACCACGTACTCCTGCTCGAGCTTGCTGCCATCCTCGCGCAGGCGGCGCGCGATCCGGCCATCCTGGGTGAAGACCAGCAAACCACTGGCGCCCGCCTCGAGCGGCAGCGGGCAGGCCTGGTGGAACGCATGGCGCTTGAGCGGACGCACACCGGAATCATCGTCTTCGAATCGATTGGCTGGACTGAACCAGCCGGCTGCCGCAAGCGAGCCCGAGGTGGGATCGAAGTCCGCCACCGCGTGCAGCAGGATCGTCGCCGGTTCCGGCTCGTCCGGTCGCGCCTCGGGATGCAGCACGACCTGCTGGTCGCCGACCATGAACTGCGGCTGCTCAACCACCACGCCGTCGACCAGCACCCAGCCGCCCTCAATGTAGTTCTGGGCATGACCCCTGGAACAGCCGGTGAGCGCGACCACGCGCTTGTCCAGTCGCAGCAGCTCGGTCATGAGGCTCGTAGTCGGTTGCACAACGCCATTGTAGACGTTGCGGTCAATCCAGTGCGCTGAACTGATTCGGCAATCGTCATCATCGAGTCTCGATGACCAGCCCTTCTTCGACTACCACTCGCGTCAATGCCTGCTCGAGCATCGTCCTGGCCGCGCTCGTGACCTCGAGCAGATGGCGATGCAGCGCCGCGTCTTTCTGATTCAGCGAAGCGCAGCCCGAGCTGTATTGCTCGAAGCCCACCAGCAGCGTAATGATCTCGGCGAGGTGACGCGGGCACTCGCAGGCGACCAGCGAGGGGATCTCGGTCAGGGCGACCAGTTCGGCATCGCTATAGCGCCTGGGCTCCGATCGGGTACTGCTCTCGTGTGCTCGCGCGATCGGCCGCGATGCAACGATCAGGCTTGCCAGTTCCTTGCCCGCCACCGGCTCGCGCCGCACCGTCACGCCAGCCGCGCGAAGCGTATCGGCGACCGCTTCCGCGCCGAACGAATAAACCAGGATGACGTTCGGCGCTGGCAGGTTGTTTCGCAGTGTCATCACCTGCGCGGTCAGGGAAGGGTGCAGCGAAACGACGTGTACGACGAGTACATCGGCAGCGCCGGCGTGGGCGGCTTCACGCTCTGCATGGCTCAGGTCGTCAAAGACTAGCGCCGGCGTCGGCCGCAGCCGGCCCTCGAGTTTGCGCGCAGCTGCGTGGCCGATGATGAAGACGCGTTGCGCCCCCGCCGATGGCGTCTGGTTGCCCGATGACAGCGCGACAAGTGCATCGACATCGAGGTGGGCGAGCGTGCCGATCGCATGGCCCGCAAGCGTGAGCCGCTTGATCAGCCGCAGGCGCTCGATGTCCTTCATTGAATAGGTGCGCTGGCCAGCGGCCGACTTGGGCGGTGCCACGACACCGTAGCGGTATTCCCAGATGCGCAGCGTCGATGGCGAAAGGCCCGCGAGGCGAGCGGCGGTGCCGCTGCGCAGCAGGGTTCTGGAGCCGGGTTCGTCGGTGGCTGTCGGCGTGGTCATCGGCTGACTTCCAGCTGCTGGGTAGACGGGAGCCTGGATTGTGCTCGAAACGGACATGAAACGCAAATAGGGCTGCATAACTAAAATAAACGGATTCATATACGTTTCGTTTGCAGACCGAGGCATAAGCTCCAACACATGAAACCCGACGTGTCTCGAACCGCCCGCTCCGTCATGAAACGCAGTGGTGCGCTACTCACCGTCTACTACGACGGCGCTTGCCCGATGTGCTCGCGCAAGGTAGCTGCGTATCGATTGCAGGCAGGCGCCGAAGGCTGCGCCTGGATTGATGCGTCGTCGTGCCCCGAATCGGCCTTGGGTTTCGATCTCTCCCGCGACATGGCACTCGCCCGCATCCACGTTCGCCTCGCTAACGGAGTTTTGCTGGGGCGGATGCGCGGGGCGTTGGCGCTGTGGCGCCGCTTGCCTCGGGCCGCATCGGCCGAGCGGGTCGCATCGATCGGGCCGCTGCTGGTCCTGCGCGATGCGGTTGACCGGGTCTTCTCGCGAGTACGCCCGGTGTGGCGAAGCGCGCACACGGCAGCGACCGCGAAACAGCGCCGATGAGTATCGACTTCGAGATGTTCCAGCGGTCATTGCTCGGCGTCGGTGTGGCAGTCCGGCACTGCATGGCTGGACCGCAAGGCGCCAGCGCGGAACCGCCCCTTTTTCGTTCAGCAAGCGCTGAACCCATTGCTTCATCAACAGGAGTCAAACCATGCACGACATCATCGACACCGCCGTCGCGGCCGGAAGCTTCAAGACGCTCGCTGCCGCGTTGGCCGCCGCGAATCTAGTCGACACCCTCAAGGGTGCCGGTCCGTTCACCGTCTTCGCACCCACTGACGAGGCCTTCGCCAAGCTGCCCGCCGGCACCGTGGAAGCGTTGCTCAAGGACATCCCAAAGCTCAGTGCGATCCTCACCTACCACGTGGTTGCCGGCAAGGTGCTTGCCGCCGACGTCATGACGATGGACGGCAAATCGGCCAATACGGTCAACGGCGCCACGCTTGCCATCAGCACCAACGATGGCGTCAAGCTCAACGGCACATCGACCGTGGTCAAGACCGACCTTGCCTGCACCAACGGCGTCATTCATGTGATCGACACGGTATTGATCCCGGCGTAGAGCGCTTCCCCGTCTCGGGACTGCCAGGCCAACGGTCTGGCAGCTCCTGAAAGTTTCAGGCGGGCCGGCCGACAGCGGGCCCGTGTTCACCAGACCAGCTCTTGGGCCACGCAGCTTCGGCGAGTCGCCCTCAACGACAACGTTCTCTCAAGCAATGGATGAAAAGCGCACCATGAACCATGCGACTTATACGCGAGACCAGTTCCCGACCCGGACGCGGTGGGCAGTGCTGCCGTTGATCGGGATCGTCTTCGCAGCGGCTGCAGGTGCCGCGCAGGCCGCCACCAGCGGCGATCTGAAACAAGACGACTTCGTCGGGATCTCCTTCTGGATCATCTCGATGGCGCTGATCGCCGCGACAGCATTCTTTTTCCTTGAGCGCGACCGGGTGTCGCCGAAATGGAAAACGTCGCTCACTGTATCCGGGCTGGTTACGCTGGTCGCCGCGGTGCACTACTTCTACATGCGCGATGTGTGGGTAGCGACCGGTTCGACTCCTACCGTCTTCCGCTACATCGACTGGCTCATCACGGTACCGCTGCTGATGATCGAGTTCTATCTCATTCTTGCCGCGATCACCAAGGTTTCCATTGGTATCTTCTGGCGCCTGATGATCGGCACGCTGGTAATGCTGGTCGGTGGCTACCTGGGCGAAGCAGGCTACATGCCCGTGTTGCCGGCCTTCATCATCGGTATGGCGGGATGGGTCTTCATCCTGTACGAAATCTTTTTCGGTGAAGCCAGCAAGGTCAGCGCGACCAGCGCACCGCCGGCGGTTCGGTCGGCCTTCAACGCGATGCGCTGGATCGTGACCATCGGCTGGACGATCTACCCGGTCGGATACGTCGTAGGCTACCTCCTGTCCAGCAACCCCGCCGATAGTGCCAACGCACTGAACATCATCTACAACGCAGCGGATGTGTTGAACAAGATCGCATTCGGCTTGATCATCTGGGCAGTGGCGGTGTCGGAGTCGAAGCTGACGTCGAATCAACCAGAGCCGGCAGTCAATCGCTGATCTCAGCGGCGGGGTCGAGTCGCAGGGCGCGACCCCGCCATCGAGAAACGAACGATGAAAGCTCTGGTGATCGGCGCAGGTTTTGGCGGTATCGCGGCAGCGCTGCGGTTGCGCGCGAAGGGCTATGACGTGTCGCTCGTCGACCGCTGTGCCGGGCTGGGTGGCCGCGCCCAAGTCTTCGAACGCGACGGCTTCAGGCACGACGCCGGGCCGACCGTGATTACCGCGCCCTTTCTGTTCGAAGAGCTGTTCGCCCTGTTCGGGGAACGCTTCGACGACCACGTGCAGCTGGTGCCATTGACACCGTGGTATCGGTTCCACTTTTCGGACAACACCCAGTTCGACTACGGCGGCACGCTGGATGAGACGCTGGCCGAGATCGCGCGCATCGAGCCTGCAGATTGTGATGGCTATCTAAACCTTCTCGCGCAGTCCCGCAAGATTTTCAACGTCGGCTTCCTGCAGCTGTCGGCAGTGCCGTTCCACCGCTTCGGATCGATGTTCAGGCAGATTCCGGCGCTGCTTCGCCTGCGCAGCCACGACACCGTGTGGCAATTGGTCTGCCGGCACCTGAAGAATCCCAAACTTCGGCAGGCATTCTCGATCCAGCCATTGCTGGTAGGCGGCAATCCCTTCGATACCACCAGCATCTACGGCCTGATTCATTACCTCGAACGCGCTCACGGCGTGCACTTCGCGATGGGCGGCACCGCAGCAATCACCGCCGCACTTGGGGCGCTGATGGTTAGGCACGGGATCGGGGTCAAGCTAAACACCACCGTGCGCAGCATCGAAATCGACAATGGCATAGCGATCGGGGTCACGCTGGCCGACGACACCGCGCTGGCAGCCGACGTGATCGTTTCCAATGCCGACCCGGCGCATCTGTACGCGCACATGATCAAACCTGAAGATCAGGCACCGTCGGCACGCTTGAAACTCGCCGCTGCCGAGTTTTCGATGGGACTTTTCGTCTTGTACTTCGGCACGACCCGTCAGTATCCCGAAGTTGCGCATCACACCATCTGGCTGGGGGCGCGATATCGCGAACTGCTGGCCGACATTTTCCATGACAAGGTGCTGTCCGAGGACTTTTCACTCTATCTGCACCGCCCCACAGCCACCGACGCCAGTTTTGCACCGGCCGGCTGCGACAGCTTCTACGTGCTGTGCCCGGTGCCCAATTTGAAGGGCGCGGTCGACTGGGCGGTCGAAGGGCCGCGACTGCAGGCACGCATTGTCGCAGAGCTCGAGAAGACGATCCTGCCGGGCCTCGGCGCCTGTATCACGGGCGACTTCTACATGACCCCCGAGAATTTTCGCAGCGACTACCTGAGCGCCTATGGTGCAGGTTTTTCGGTCGCACCGCTATTTCGCCAATCCGCCTGGTTCCGGTTCCACAACCGGGCCGAGGGCATCCGCAATCTCTACCTCGTCGGCGCCGGGACGCACCCGGGTGCGGGGCTGCCAGGCGTGCTGTGCTCGGCCAAAGTGTTGGATGGATTGATCCCCTCGGCGGATATCGCCGCGCGCCTGGCTGCGGATCGCACTCCGGCCGCGGCGTTGCGAAGTGCCGAGACGGTACTCGCGCGCAAGGGCAAGAGCTTCCATTGGGCTCGCCACTGGATGACCCGGATTCACGCATCGCGTGCAACGCGGCTTTATGGGTTTTGCCGCTACGTCGACGATCTTGCGGATGAGGCAGGTTCGGGCGAGCCCCCACGCGCTGCGCTCGCGCTGGTCGCCGAGGGCATCACCAGCGGCAACTCGCAGAACCCGATCGTGGCTGACGCGATCGGACTGCTGCGCGAGTGCGGCATTCAGCCCGCGTTGTGCTTGAGTTTCGTCGACGGCATCACCTCGGATCTGGACAGCGTCCGTATAGCCAACGAGGACGCGCTGGTGCGCTACTGCTACAAGGCTGCCGGTACCGTGGGGTCGATGTTGTGCAAAGCGCTGGGTTGCGCCGACCCAGCCGCGCTGCGCCATGCGATCGATCTGGGGATCGCGATGCAGCTTACGAACATCTGCCGCGATGTTTCTGCCGATGCCGCTGCCGGCCGCTGCTACCTGCCGGCTTCGCTGATCGGGAATCTGGCGCCGCAAATGCTGGTCGACCCGACGCCGCCACTGCAACCCCGACTCGAGGCGTGCATCGATCACCTGCTGGATACCGCCGACCGTTACTACCGCAGCGGCGAAGCCGGTCTTGCCCACCTCCCGCTTGGCGCACGGCTCAGCATCCTGATCGCGGCGCGCGTGTACCGCGCGATCGGGACGCGACTGCGCAAGCACGGCAACAGATACTGGCTCGGTCGCACGATCGTGCCGCGGCGGGACAAGCTCCTGGTGACTTTGGGTGCGCTGTTTTCGACCCTGTTCTTTGCGGGATTCTGGGTACGTGCGCGACACCACGATGCCACGCTGCACGGCGCCTTGTCGCCACTGATCGGCGCCGAAGCCGCGGATGATAGCCAGCATGTCTGATGCCTTCGACCTTGTCATCCTCGGTGGCGGATGCGCCGGGCTGAGCTTGTCGATGGCGCTCGCCGCGCATGGCGGTCGCTGTCCGCGCACGTTGGTGATCGAGTCGCGCACCGAGTACCTGAACGACCGGACCTGGTGCTATTGGGACAACGGTTCCGCGGCCCCGCGATATCGAATCCAGCATCGCTGGCAGACGATGCGGGTGTCGCATGGCGAACAAAGCGTCTCGCTCGACTGCGGGTCGACGCCGTACCACATGCTGGCAGCGCAGGACTTTTATGCATCCGCACGCGCGTCGATCGAGCGCCAGCCGAACATCGAGTTGCGACTGGGCACGTCGGTGGTCGGTGCACCAAGCCACCGCGGCGGCGTGTGGAATATTCGCACCAGCGCTGGGAGCTTGCTGGCCCGGTCGGTGGTCGACACCCGACCGCCACAGCTGCCGCGTCTCGACGGTGCGACGCTGTGGCAATCGTTCTACGGCCAGGAAATCGAGTGCAGCGCGGCAGTGTTCGATCCGCTGTCGATCGACCTGATGGACTTTCTCGCGCCGGATCCGCATCACGTCCGCTTCGTCTATGTGTTGCCGGTGACACCGACGCGGGCGCTCGTCGAGCTCACGGTTTTCGGTGCAACGCCGCTCGGACCGCGAGAGTTGAGCGCCCAGCTCGAAGCCGAACTTGTGCAGCGGGTCGGCAGTGCAGCGTTCAAGACGCTGCGTCGCGAGCACGGAATCCTGCCGATGGGCCTGAACGAGGCGCCGGAATCGGCGCACCGAAGCTACGTCCGGGTTGGCGTGATGGCCGGCGGCGCGCGACCGAGCACGGGATACGCTTTTCAGCGAATTCAGCGCTGGGCCGGCGAGTGTGCCCATGCACTGGTGACGTGCGGCCAGCCGACAGGACACCGCCCCGACCCGTTGCCGCTGCGCCTGATGGACCGCATCTTTCTGGATGTTTTGCGTGCCCACCCCGGTCGCGGTGGGGCTGTGTTCTTCTCGCTGTTCAGTCGCGCCGATCCGGAACGCGTCATTCGCTTCCTGAGCGGCAGTGCCGGGGTCGTTGACGCCCTTGCGGTGATAGCCGCGATGCCTGTTCCACCTTTCCTGCGCGCTGCGCTTGCGATGACACGCCGCCGTGGCCGCATCCGCGGGGTCGAGGAAACGGCATGAAATCGCCGATCTGCCGGTGAGCGGATGCTGCAGTCACGGCCAGACGACTCGGCCATGAACATCAGGTCTCAAGGTCTGGTTTTCTGTGCATTTGCATGGGTGACACTGCTTGCCAGCCTCTCGCTGCCGCAGGTCGATGTTGAGGTGCAACTGGTGTTGCTCGCGCCGCTGATCCTGTTGCTGGGCGTCCCGCACGGCGCCTTGGATCTGGTCTTTTTGCGGCAAACAACCGGCGTTCACTCGATCGCGGGGTGGGGCTTTCTGGCAGTGGCTTATGTGTCGGCCGCCGCCGCGGTCGTCGGCGTGTGGTGGGTTGCGCCGGGCTTCTTTCTGGCGGCGTTCCTGCTGCTGTCGGTCTTCCACTTCTCTGGCGATCCAGACGGCCAGACCCCGGCGTTGTTTCGACTGCTCTACGGCGGCGCGGTGATCCTGTGCCCCCTGGCGCTGCATGCGCAAGAGGTCTCCCGCATCTTCGCATCGGTGGCCGGAATTCCGGCTGCACAAGCGATCGTGGCGGCGTTGCAGTGGGCTGCGTGGCCGTGGGTTTTCGCGATCGGTCTTGCAACGATCGCCGGCGCGATGCGGGCGCCGGTGCGCTGCGTCGAACTGGTGTCGGTCGCCGCACTGCTCACCTTCGTGCCGCCCATGATCGGGTTCACATTGTTCTTCTGCGGGATGCACAGCGCGCGACATTTGCTGAGAACGCGAGACTATTGCCACGCGGGAACCATGCAACACCTGGTACGCATCGCTACGGTGCCGATGCTGGTCACGGTATCCGGTGTCGGCATCGCTTGGTGGTTGTCCGACGGCAAGCCGCTCGATGTGCGTCTGGCTCAGCTGCTGTTCGTCGGTCTCGCCGCGCTGACCGTGCCGCATATGCTGGTGGTGGAGCGGGTCCGTCTCACGGGCTGGGTGATGGGCCGCAGCGCGTCGAGGTGAATGGGTTCGCTTGCGATGCGCAACAGCGGGTTGTTGAGCCCCTGGATCACCCGCAGCGTGACCGTTGGCAAGCGATATTCGACGCAGCAGGAGGTCGGGTGCGCCGAACTGATGCCGGGCGCAAACCAGCCCAACGTCTGGTTGTGGCGCACAATCACGCGGTGGCAACGCCTCTGGCGCTGAAATCCAGGGTTGTCGTCGCGGATCTTGCCCATGCGCCATTGGACTGGACTGATCGTTCTGCTGCTCGGGCTTGCACAGGGTGTCGGCGCAAATACAGGTAGCGGTCCGATTCGGGCCGATCACCTGACCGTGCAGCTCGTCGCCGACCGTACCGCGGTAGCGCCCGGCGAGACCCTCGGCGTGGCGTTGCGCATCGAGCACGATCCGCACTGGCACACTTACTGGCGCAATCCCGGCGACTCCGGCCTGCCGACCAAACTGATGTGGACGCTTCCGGATGGCGCGAGTGCCGGGCCGATCCGGTGGCCCGCGCCGGTGCGGCTGCCGATCGGGCCGCTGGTCAATTTCGGCTACGAGGGCGAGCTGTTGCTGCCGGTGGCGATCCAGCTTCCGCCGCAACTGACGGTGGGCGGGCAATTTGCGCTATCGGTGAAGGCGAGCTGGTTGGTATGCAAGGAAGAATGCATCCCCGGTAGCGCGACCTTCGAGCTGTCGCTGCCGGTCGCGGCACAGTCGGTCAGCGATCCGCAGTGGGCCACGCGGATCGACTCCGCATTCGCCGCCGAACCACCGCTGCGCGATTGGGAGTCGGACTTCGCGCGTGCTGGCGATGGCATCGCGATCGGTGTCGCAGGTGCCGACGCCGACTTCGATCCGCAATCGATCGAGCTGTTTCCGGCGCAGCCGCAGGTTCTCGCGAATGCCCGCGGTGTGGCAATGCGGCAGTCCGATGGCCGCATCCGGATCGACACCCCGATCAGCGACGCCTTCAACGGCTTGCCCGAGCGACTGGAGTTTCTGCTGGTGGCAGGCGAGGGGACCGCGCGCCGGGCGTTTACGCTCGTCGCCGAGCCGGCACCGGCCGCCACCGGTGCGGCCGGTCGCGCAGCGGATGGAACACTTGCCGGCGGCACCGAGAATGCACCGCTGGGCATGCTCCTCGCACTCACCTTTGCGCTGCTCGGCGGCATTGCACTGAACCTCATGCCATGCGTGTTTCCGGTGCTTTCGCTCAAGGCGATGGGACTTGCCGAAAGCGCCGGCGATCCGGCGCACTCGCGCCGCCACGGATTGCTGTACCTCGCAGGCGTGCTCGCGACGTTCGTT
>JBBRFN010000065.1:0-15895 GCA_038224265.1 Lysobacterales bacterium | reverse complement strand
CCGGTGGGATCGATCGCGGTCAGCTGCAGGTCGTCGTACTGGTTACGGTAGTAGTTGGCGTTCAGGCGCAGGCGGCCGTCGGCCAGCGTGCTCTTGACGCCGATCTCGTACGACAGCACGGTTTCCTCGTCGACCTTGGTGATCGCCGCGATCGTCGCGCCGCGGCCGTTGAAGCCACCGCTCTTGAAACCGGTCGAGGCGCTGGCATACGCCATCACGTTGTCGCTGAACTGGTAGTCGCCGACCAGTTTCCAGTCGACCTTGCTCCAGTCGTTGACATCGGCGAAGCGGAACGCCTCGGTGCCATTGGCCCGGATCGAGACCACCGAGAAGTCTTTCTCTTCCCAGCTGTAGCGCAGGCCGCCGGTGATGCTCAGGCCATTGTCGAACCGGTAGGTACCCTGGCCGTAGAGCGCGCGCGCGTCGGTATCCTGCTTGATGGTGTTGGTCGCACCGGGTCCGAACACGTCCTGGCGGGTCGGCTGTTTGTTGGCCTCGCGGAACAGGAAAACACCACCGACCCACGCGAGCGGGCCGTCGCCGCTGCTGACCAGCTGGCTTTCGAAACCCTGCTGGTCCTGGTCCTGGTTCTGGAACAGATGCAGGCGGGTCGCCGTGGTCGCGTCGAAATCGCCGAACAGCAGGTTTTCCATGCTGCGGTAGTGCGCGATGTTGCGCCAGGTCGCCCAGTCGAGATCGGTCTCGGTGGTCAGGGCAATGCCGAACTGGTCGAGGTCGTTGACCCCGTTCACCAGATTGGTCTGCACCGTGTAGTAATTGCTGTCCGGATCGTTGACCGGGCGCACGGTCGGCGGAGTGCCGGGCACCGTGATCGGCGCGCGGATCACGCCGGTGGCATAGGCAGGGCCCGAACGCTCCTTGACGCCATCGAGGCTCAGCGAGGCGCGGGTCGAGTCGCCCAGCGGCATCGAGAACCCGAGCCGCATCGCATAGACCTCCTGGTCGTTGACGTCGCGATTGTTGGTCACGTCGCGCAGGAAGCCATCGCGGTTGCGGGTCAGCGCTGCGGCGGAAAAGTCCAGCGACTCGCCGAGTCGGCCGCCGAGGGTGGCGCGCAGGTCGCCACGACCCAAATTGCCGAGCGATCCGCCGAGCACGAAACTCGCCTCGCCATTGGGCTGGCGAGTGATGTACTTGATCGCGCCACCGGTAGCGTTGCGCCCATACAGCGTGCCCTGCGGGCCACGCAAGACCTCGATCCGCTCGACGTCGAACAGGTCGAACAAGGCGCCGGTCTGGCGCGGAATGTAGACATCGTCGATGTAGATCGCCACCGCAGGGTCGGCCGTGAACAGCGACTCGTCGGCACCGACGCCGCGCAGGAACACCTTGGCGCCCGTGGTGGTGCCGGTGTTGGGCTCGATCACCACATTGGGCACTTCGAACTTGAGGTCCTCGATGTTGCGCACCTGGCGGCGCTCGACGTCGCGCTCGCTCAGCGCGGTGACCGTGACCGGCGTCTTCTGCAATTGCTCCTCGCGGCGCTGCGCGGTGACGGTGACCGTGCCCAGTTGTGCGGTGTCATCGGTTTGCGCGTCGGCCGCGACGGCCGGCTGCGGATCGGGTTGCGGATCGGCATCCGGGATGGGCGCTGCGAATCCCGTCGCGGGCAGCAGGGCCGCTGCGATCGCAATGGCCAGCAGGCGACGGTTGTATGGCGAATTCATGAACTACTCCCCTCGGCCACGGCGGGCCTTGTGTGTGTGGACACGGATCGCGCCATTCCCGCTTGAGGAACCGCAGCGAGCCTTGCGGATCGCCCCGTTGGGCAGCTCGCGCCGCCACCCCTCCCCCGCCCGTTTCCGCCTGCGCGGCCGCGGACGTCCCTGCTGCCGGACAGCGCGGCGCACCGCCGCTGCCCGTATTTGACTTAAAGATATATCATTCAGGCATTTCCCGATTCAAGGGTTTTTTTCATGCCCCCGCCAAGCGCGCTCCAGCAGGCCGTCTGCATCGTCCACTACCCGCAGGGCATGCCGCGGACCGACGACTTCGCGCTGACCGAGATCGCACTGCCGACAGTGGCCGAAGGCGAGCTGCTGCTGCAGGTGATCTATCTGTCGATCGACCCCTACCTTCGCGCCCTGCTCGGCGCGCGCTACCTCAGCGCGCGTCCGCCGCTGGGAGCGGTAGTGCCGGGCAGCGGCATCGGCGTGGTGGTCGAAAGCCGCGACAGCCGATTCACGGTCGGCGATCACGTGGTCGCCGAATGCGGATGGCGCGAGTTCGCCTGCGTGGCGGCGGGCAGCGTGCGCCTGATCGATCCCGCGCAGGCGCCGATCTCCACCGCACTCGGCGTGCTGGGCATTCCGGGCCTGACCGCGTGGTCGGGACTGCGCACCATCGGCCAACCGAAAGCCGGCGAGACGGTACTGGTATCGACTGCAGCGGGCGCGGTCGGCAGCCTCGCCTGCCAGCTCGCCGAGCGGGCCGGTGCGCGCGTGGTGGGCATCGCCGGCAGCGCCGACAAATGCGCGCTGGCAGTTGCCGAGTTCGGCTGCAGCGCCTGCGTCAACTACAAGGAGCCGGATTTCGAAGATCAGCTGCGCGCAGCCTGCGCTGGCGGCATCGATGTGTACTTCGACAACGTCGGCGGCCGCGTGCTGGAGATCGCACTGTCGCTGCTCAAACCGCGCGCGCGGGTGATCCTGTGCGGCCTGATCGACCAGTACAACGCCGCCGAGCGCCCACCGGGGCCGAATCTCGGCCCGGCGATCGGCGCGCGCGCGACGCTCACCGGGCTGGTGGTCTACGACCATCTCGCGCGCTATCCACAGCTGATCGAGGAGCTCGCACCGCTGCTGCGCGCGGGCAAGATCCGCTGGCGCGAGGACGTGCGGCGCGGGATGGCCGCGGCACCGCAGGCCTTCGTCGATCTCATGCATGGGGCCAACAGCGGCAAGCTGCTGGTGCGGATCAGCGGCGATCCCGTCGGCGGGCGTCCGGACTGGTGACCACTGTCGCGCGCCACTTCGTGCGGCTCGGTGCGCGCACCGCGCACTGCCGTATCGCCGGCAGCGGGCCGGCACTGTTGTTGCTGCACCAGTCGCCGCAGAACTCGCGCATGTGGCTGGACCTGATCGACCGTTATGCACCGCACTACACGGTGATCGCACCGGACACGCCGGGCTTCGGCGATTCCGATCCGCTTGCGGATGCGCAACCGGGCATCGCGGATCTTGCCGCAGCGACGCTCGAGCTTGCCGATGCGCTGGGGCTGGAGCGCTTTGCGGTGTTCGGCATGCACACCGGTGGTTTGATCGGGATGCAGCTGGCGTGGGCAGCGCCGCAGCGGGTGGCGGTGCTGATCGTGGATGGCTTTGCGGTATTCAACGCCGAGGAGCGCGCGGCAATGGATGCGCGCTATCTGCCGCCTTTCGTGCCGAGCTGGGACGGCGCGCACCTGCGCTGGCTGTGGTGCCGGATGCGCGAGCAGCTGTTCTACTTTCCGTGGTACGACGGCCGCGCCGGATCCGCACTGCGGCTCGAACCGCCGACACCGAAAGCGACCCATGCAGCGGCGATGGACATCCTCGAAGTGGGTGATGGGTATCGGCAGGGCTATGGCGCTGCGCTGCGCTATGGCGAACGCCACCGGGTGGCCGAGCTGCAGGTACCGAGCTGGTTGCTGTACCGGATCGAAGACGTGCTCGCCGCGCATCGCGAACGCCTGCCGCTGCTGCCGCCACAGGTCGCCTCGGAACTGATCAGCGGCGGACTGCCGGCGTTGCACATGCGGATGGATTCGATACTCGAGCAAACGCTGACTGGCGAAGCCAGCGCGCGTTTGCAGCTGACACAGCCGGCCGACAATCGCTTCCGCCGCCGCGCGGTATCCACCGCGATCGGCACGCTCGCAATCTGGCATGCGCCCGGCAAGGACTGCGCGGTGCTGCGCCTGCATGCGCCGGGCAGCAAGCCGCCGCGACCGGATCCATCGGCAGCGCGCGACAGCGCGCACCTGCTGCTGCTCGACCTGCCCGGCCACGGCGGCTCGGACGCGATGCTCGGCGTGCACGACGCCGATGCCATCGCCGCCGCCATCGCGCAAGCGCTCGACCAGCTGGTTCCCGGATTGCCGCTGCGGATCGAAGCCGAGGGTGCCGCTGCGGCCTATGCGCTGGCCATCGCCGAAGGTGCAGCGGGGCGCCGGTGCAGCGTGCATTTGCGTGCACCATGGCTGCTCACGGCTGCGGAAATCGATTGTCTGCTGGCCGGGCTGCCCGATCCGGCCATCGTGCGCAGCGGCGCACACCTGCTGGATGCCTTCCAGTGGGAGCGCGAGCGCCATCTGCTGTGGCCGTGGCTGCCACCGTCGGCAGCTGCGCGGCGGCTGGTCGATGCGCCCGATCCGCGCGTGGTGCACGACAACGCAGTCGAGCTGCTGCGTCTGGGCCCGCAGCTGCGCAGCTTGCTCGCTGGTGCGCTGGACCCCGCCCTCGCGCAACGTCTGCTGGCATCTGGTCTATCGTTGACCGTCAGCGCGGATCCTGCCGACGACTATCAGGGCCGGGTGGCCGCATTGGCCGCACGTCTGCCGCTACCACTGAGGAACACCGCATGACGCCAAGCGCCGGCGCTGCAGCAGAAGTCCTGGACCGCATCGCGCGTGATGGCGACCCGCAGACGGTACTGCGCGACCCGCAGGAACTGGCGTTCTTCGCCCAGGATGTTTACGCCGAGGGCGCGCCACTGGCCGCGGTGCTGCGCCCGGCCGATGTGGAATCGCTGGCGCGCGCGCTGCGCGCGCTGACCGCTTCCGGCATCTGCGTGATCGCGCGCGGCGGTGGGCTTTCGTATACCGATGCCTACCTCGCATCGACCCCGGCTGCGGTGCTGATCGACTTGTCGCGTCTGGATCGGGTCATCGAGATCAACACGACCGATTGTTATGTCATGGTCGAGGCCGGCTGCAGCTGGGCGGCGCTGGATGCAGCATTGCAACCGCACGGCCTGCGCACGCCGTACTGGGGTCCGCTGTCCGGACTGCGCGCGACCATCGGCGGCGCGCTCGCGCAGGGCAGCGTGTTCCTCGGCTCCGGGCTGCACGGCTCGGTCGGCGACAGCGTGCTCGGAATCGACGTGGCCTGCGCCGACGGCCGCATCCTGCGCACCGGCAGCGCGGCAGCCGGCAACACAGCACCGTTCCTGCGCTATTTCGGGCCCGATCTGACCGGTTTGTTCGTCGGCGATGCGGGCAGCCTCGGGATCAAGGTGCGCGCCAGCCTGCGCCTGATTCCACGCCCGGCAGCGCTGGACTATCTGAGCTTCGAATTCGAGCAAGCCAGCACCATGATCGCGGCGATGAGCGAGATCTCGCGCCACGGTCTGGCCAGCGAGTGCTTCGGCTTCGACCCGGTGCTGGCACAGATGCGCATGAAGCGCGCAAGTCTGGGCAGTGACGCGCGCACGCTCGGCGAGGTGGTCAAGAAGGCAGGCCTCATCGAAGGCATGAAGCTGGTCGCGGCGGGGCGCAACTTCCTCGATCCGGAAAAGTTCTCGGCCCATCTCGCGATCGAGGCCGACAGCGAAGCGGCGCTCGCCGCGCGGGTGGCGAGCGCGCGTCGCATCCTCGGCCGCAACGGTCGCGAGATCGACAACTCGATCCCGAAAGTGCTGCGCAGCCAGCCCTTCGTGCCGCCCAACAACATGCTCGGCCCTGCCGGCGAACGCTGGGTGCCGGTGCATGGCATCGTGCCGCACTCGTGTGCGGCAGCGACCCACGCCGCGGTCGAGGCGCTGTTTGCGCGCGAGCGCGACACGCTCGCAGCGCACGCGATCGCGGTCGGCTATCTGTTCACCACGGTGGCCGCGCAGGGTTTTCTGATCGAGCCGGTGTTCTACTGGCCGGACTCGCATACCGCCTACCACAAGCGCATGGTCGAGCCCGAACATCGTGCACGCTGCGGCGAGCCGGCCGCGAATCCGGCCGCACGCGCGGTCGTGGCGCGCCTGAAATCCGAGGTCGCGGCCGTGCTGCGTGCGCAGGGCGCCACCCACTTCCAGCTCGGCAAGTTCTATGCGTATCGCGAGGGCCGCGATCCGGCGGCACTGGCCCTGCTGGATGCGATCAAGCGTCAGCTCGATCCGCAGGGGCTGATCAATCCGGGCGTGCTGCGCTGAATCGTGCGCAGCCGGCCACGACAACCGCGCGCGCTGCAGCGCCCACGCCGAGCGCAAGGCATCGCGGTGCCGTGGGTCGGCGATCGCGATCAGGGCCAGCGCGCGGGCATCGACATCGAGCCCGCCGATCGCGGCCACGCCGTACTCGGTGGCCACGATATCCACATCCGTTCGCGGCACGCCGACGATGTCGTGCTCGCCCAGCCGCGGCACGATGCGCGACAGCGTGCCAGCGCGCGCAGTGGCCAGCAGGCCGATGATCGAGGCACCACCGGCCGACAGCCGCGCGCCGCGCGCGAAATCGCCGAGCCCGCCGACACCGCTGATCTGCGCGCCATCGATGGTCTCGGCCGATACCTGGCCGAGCAGATCGACCGCAATCGCGGCATTGATCGATTTGAAGCATGCAATTTCGCGCAGCACGCCGATGTCGTGGGTATGCGAGACCGGCGCGAACTGCACCAGACTCGGGTCGGCGACCGCGGCGTACAGCGCGGGCGTGCCCAGCGCAACGCCACACACGATCGGCGGCCGCTCGGGGTTGCGCGGTGCCAGCGCGCCGGCGGCTTCCAGCAGCAGCAACGAATCCGACACCATGCCCGAGTGCACGCGCAAGTTTCGCCGGCCCACCAGCGCACGCAGCACGGCCGCCTGCAGTTTGCCCAGCCCGAACTGCAGGGTGTCGCCGTCATCGACCAGTGCTGCGATGTGGGCGGCCAGTTGGGTGGTCGCCGGATCGGGCGCCGGATCGGGGAATTCGAGCAGCGCGGTGTCGGCCTCGACAACGGCGTCGATGCGCGCACGCGCAATGCCCGGGCCGCGGGTGCGCGGCATGCGCGGATTGACGTGTGCGAATACCTGCCGCGCATTGGCCAGCGCCGCCGGGGTGAAGTCGGCGGCGACCCCCAGCGAGTGCATGCCGTCGGCATCCGCAGGTGCGACCTGCAGCAGGACGATGTCGAAAGTGTTCGCCGCGAGCTGCCGCACGAACTGGCTGTAGGCCAGCGGCTGCAGCGCGAAGCGGCCATCGGCCCAACTCGCACGCCAGTCGGGCGAGAGGAAGATACTGCGCATTCGCGCGGCCGGATGCAGCGCGCCGAAGTCGAAGCGATTCACGCCCGGAATGTGCACGCCGCAGAACTCCACGCCGTCGGCGATCGCGGGCATCGCGCAAAGCCAGCGCTCGAACAGCGCCGAGTGCCCGCCGCAACCGGGCGCATACACGCGGATGCCGGGCGCGAAGGCGCGCGCGAAGCGGGTTGGATCGAGCTTGTGCATGCGTGCAGCATACTCAGCTGCACCCACGCTGCGCGCATCGGAATCCGGCCATGTCGACGCTGACCGAACAGCTTGCACTGCTCATACTGCGGCCGGTATCGCTGCAATTGCGCACGCGGGCGACCGCGCATGTGCTCGACTGGGTTGGTTGCAGTACCGGTGCACTGCGCGATCCCTTCGCCGTGGTCCTGGGCGGGCTCGCAGCCGAGTCCGCTGCCGGCGCATGCAGCGTGCTGGGCCATGGCGCGCGCACGGCCGAGGCCGCTCTCTTGCGCAACGCAGCCCTGGGCAACCTGCTGGAAATGGACGACGTGCACCGCGCGGCGATCCTGCACCCCGGGCCGATCGTGATCCCCGCAGCACTGGCCGCCGCAGAAAGTCAGGGTGCCGACGCAGGCGCGTTTCTCGATGGCGTGGTGCGCGGCTACGAGGCCACGATCCGCATCGGCCGCGCGCTGGGCGCATCGCACTATCGGCATTGGCATACGACCTCCACTGCCGGCGCCTTCGGGGCTGCAGCGGCCACCGCTTCGATCATGGGTCTCGATGCGCAAGCTCTTGCCGATGCCTTCGGCAACGCCGGCATTCGCGCCGGCGGGCTGTGGCAGATGCGCCATGAACCGGTGCCGAGCAAGTCGCTGGTCAATGCGGAGGCCGCGCGCAGCGGCTGGCTGGCAGCGGTCCTGGCCGCGCGCGGCGTGCCCGGTCCGCGCACGCTGCTGGAAGGCCCGCAAGGCCTGTTTGCCGCCACCGCAATACAGGCCGATCCGGACGGAATCGTCGCCGATGCGTCCGACTGGTTGATCGAACAGGTCAGCTTCAAACCGTGGCCGGCGTGTCGCCATGCGCATCCGGCGATCGATGCGCTGCGTCGCGCGCTGCCCACGGCGATCGATCCCGCCGCGCTGGCCCGGATCGAGATCGCCACCTATGCCGATGCGCTGCGCTTTTGCGACCGGCCGCAGCCGCGCACCGAGACGCAAGCCAAGTTCAGCCTGCAGCACTGCGCCGCACTGGTCGTCGCGCACGGCACGCCGCGACTGGAGCACTTCCTGCCGGCCGCGCTCGACAGTGCGGCGCTGGCGCAGCTGCGCGCGCGCGTCGTGGTCAGCGAGCACGCGGGTCTGAGTGCGCGCTACCCTGCGCACTTCGGCGCACGCGTGCGGGTGCTGCTGCGCGACGGCACGATTCTGGAGGGTGTCGCCGACGACGCTTGGGGCGATCCCGAGTGGCCGCTCGACGATGCCGCGTTGATCGACAAGGCCTACACCCTGATGGCCTGGGGCGGGCTGTCGTCGGCGGCGTCCGGGCGCCTGGCCGAGGCGGTCATCACGCTGCCGCGTGGCGGGAATCTGCGCGCGCTCGGCGCCGCACTGCAGGAGGCCGCATGAACGACGTGCTGTCGCGCGCGATCGTGCATGCGCTGGATCTGGCTCCTGCGGCGATCCCCGCTCCAGCGCGGGCGGCTGCGCGCATGTTCCTGCTCGATTCGCTGGCGGTCGGCATCAGCGGCGCGCGGCTGCCGGACGCACAGCGCCTCGCACAGGCGCTGGCGAGCTCCGGCAGCGGCAGTGAGGCGCGTGTCTTGACCACCGGCGAGCTGCTGCCGGCGCCGCAGGCGGCGCTGCGCAACGCATGGCAGATCCACAATCAGGAATTCGACTGCGTGCACGAGGCGGCCGTGGTGCACCCGATGGCGGTGGTGCTCGGCGTGCTGCTGGCGGTGGCCGAGCGGCGTGCGAATCGCCAGCGCGACCCGGTTTCCGGCAGCGAGTTCTGCAACGCGCTGATCGTGGCGGTCGACATCGCCACCACCATCGGCATGTGTGCGCGCGCGCCGATGCGGTTCTTCCGCCCCGCGATGGCCGGCGCGCTGGGCGCACTGGCGGGTGCGGCGCGCCTGGCGCGCCTGCGCCCCGAATCCCTGCGCCGCGCCTACGGGCTGCTGCTCGGCCAGCTTTCGGGCACCATGCAGGCGCATCTGGAAGGCACGCCCGGACTGCCACTGCAGATCGGCGTCAATGCGCGCGCGGCGGTCACTGCGCTCGATTTCGCCAGCGCCGATCTGAGCGGCCCGCTCGATGCGCTGGAAGGACCCTTCGGGTATTTCAGTCTGATCGATGGGCAGTTCGACTTGGCACCGTTCGACGATCTTGGCCGCCGCTTTCGCATCTGCGAGGTCAGCCACAAGCCCTTTCCCACCGGCCGCGCCGCGCACGCTGCACTCGACGGCATCGCGCAGCTGCAGCGCGCGCAAGCGTTTGCTGCGGCCGATGTGGCGCAGGTGGTGCTGCATGCGCCGCCGCTGATCCGCCGCCTGGTCGGGCGCGAGGCCAGCGCCGACATGACGCCCAGCTGGGCGCGACTGTGCCTGCCGTATCTGGTTGCCACCCGCTTGCTGACCGGCAGAGTGCGAGTCGAGGATTTCGATCCGCAGGCGCTGACCGACCCCGCGCGGCTCGCGCTCGCCGCCCGGGTAAGCTGGCAGCCCAACGCCTGCGAGGATCCCAACGCGCTGGTGCCGCAGTCGCTGAGCATCCAGCTACGCGATGGCCGCAGTCTGCGCATCGAGATGCCGGCGGTGCTGGGCGCACCGAGCGTGCCGCTGGATCGCGCAGCGCAGCTCGCGAAGTTCAACGCCTGCCTCGACAGCGCGCCGGGCGCGTATCCGGCTGCACAACGGCAGGCACTGTTGGCGATGGTCGACGATCTGGACAACCTTGCCGATATCCGCGACCTGGTTTCCCTGTGCATCAACGCCTGAATCCAAGCCCCATGCCGACGCCGACCTATCTGGAATCCTTCGACATCCGCCAGCTGCTGGCGGACTTTCCGCTCGACGAAGGCTTTGCTGCGCGCCACGCGGTGCTCTCGCGCGATGAGCTGTTCGCGCGCCAGGACGCGCTGTTTGCGCGCTGCGTGCAGCGTGCGTGGCAGATTCCGTTCTACCAGCGCCTGTGGGGTGCTGCGGGGATCGAAGCCGGCGACATCCGCGGGCTGGTCGATATCGGCAAGCTGCCGGTGTTCGGCAAGAATCAGATCATGCAGTCGGTGGCAGCGCACCCACCGTTGGGCGACTTCCATGGCTGGCGCGACGGCAGCGTGGCCGGCGACGTGCCACTGATCTTCCACACCACCTCCGGCACTACCGGCCGACCGCAGCCATTGGTGTTTTCGCCGCGCTCGCGTGAGGTGCAGTCGATCCTGCTCGCGCGGCTGTATCGCTGGCAGGGCCTGCGCGCGGGCGATGTGGTGCACTCGGTCTACGGCCACGGCATGATCAACGGCGGCCACTACGTGCGCGAAGCGGTGACCCACTACACCCAGGGCCTGTTCTGTTCGGCCGGCACCGGGGTCGAGACGCGCTCGCAGCAGCAGGTGATGCTGATGCGCGACTTCGGCGCCACCGTCATCGTCGGCTTTGCCGACTACATCAAGAAGCTCGCCGAGGTGGCAAAGGACAACGGCATCGTGCCGGGCCGTGATATCCCGCTGCGGATGATCTCCGGACATCTTGGCCGCGAGTCGCGCGATGCGCTGTCGGCCGCCTGGGGTGGCGTGCAGATGTTCGACTGGTACGGCGTCGGCGACACCGGTGCGATCGCCGGCGAGGGTCCCGACCACGACGGCATGTATCTGATGGAGGACGCGCAGTACGTGGAGATCCTGCACGTCGACAGCGGCCAGCCGGTCGCCGAAGGCGCCGAGGGCGACATGGTGGTGACCTGCCTGTACAAGGACGACATCTATCCGATCATCCGCTTCAACACCCACGACGTGACCCGCACCCTGACCACTGCCTCATCGCTGGGCCTGAACCTGCGCCGCATCGAGGGCTTTCTGGGGCGCAGCGACAACATGGTCAAGATCCGCGGCATCAACGTGTTTCCGCAGGCGCTGGCGCCGATCCTCGAAGCCCATCCGGCGTTTGCCGGAGAGTTCATCTGCGAGGCGCTGCGCGATGCCGCCGGTCGCGATGCGCTGACCGTGCGGATCGAGGCGCACTGCGCGGCCGATGATCCGGTGGTCGCAGCCGCGTTCGCAGCACTGCTGCGCGCCAGGCTTGGCGTCGATTGTGCGGTGGTGCTGGAAGCGCGCGGCGCGCTCGCGCCACTGACCGGGATCGAAACCCGGCAAAAACCGGTGCGGCTGATCGACCGGCGTTTCGCATGAGCAACCATCGACACCACGAGTCCGCAGGCGCACATCGCTTGCGAATCGCGCAGCGAGGATCGCCCGATGCGTGAGCTGCTGGCTGCCGATCTCACAACGCAGGGCGCGCTGCTGGCGCAGGGCGCACTGACGGCGGTCGAACTGGCCGGCGCCTATCTGGATGCCATCGAGCACAGCCAGCCCACGCTCAATGCGTTCATCGCCATCGATCGCGAACGCACGCTGGCGGCGGCGCGCGACTCCGATGCGTACCGCACGCGCCACGGTGCGCGCGCGCTCGAAGGTGTGGCGATTGCGGTCAAGGACAACCTCGACGTCGCCGGCTGGCGCACCACCGCCGGCATGGCCACGCGGCGCGATGCAGCACCTGCAGCGCACGATAGTGCGGCCGTCGCAAAGCTGCGCGATGCAGGCGCGGTGATCCTCGGCAAGCTCAACATGCACGAGGCCGCACTGGGCGCCGACAATCGCAACCCGCACTTCGGCGCGTGCCACAACCCGCATCGGCACGGCTACACGCCGGGCGGCTCCAGCGGCGGCTCGGGTGCTGCGGTCGCGGCCAATCTTTGCAGCGCCGCACTCGGATCGGACTCGATGGGTTCGGTACGGATTCCGGCCAGCTATTGCGGCGTGTTCGGTCTCAAACCCAGCTTCGGCGCGATCAGTCCGCGCGGCAGCGTGTGCGTGTCGCGACGCCTGGACCATATCGGTCCGCTGGCGCGCTCGGCGCGCGATCTGCGACTGCTGCTCGCGGCGATGGCGGGTTTCGACCCGGCGTGCGCGGAGTCGCGCGCGGTCGAATTCGCCGCGGCCGACGCAGGCCCGCTGCGGATCGGCGTGCCCGCGTTGACATCAATCGACATCGATGCGGATGTGGGCGCGGCCTTCGCACAGGGGCTGGAGATGCTGCGCGCCGCCGGGCATTCGATCGTCGCGCTGCCGGCAACGCAGCTCGATGCGGGCAAAGTGCGCCGCTGCGGCCTGCTGGTGTGCGAGGCGGAGATGCTGGTCGAGCATGCCGATCACTGGCGCACGCGGCGCGCCGATTTCTCGCTGCAGCTGAGCGGCATGCTGGAATGGGCCGAGCGCAAATCGGCGCTCGATTTGGTCATCGCACAGCGCGCCATGGATGCAGCCCAGGTACAGGTGCAGATATGGCTTGCCGGCTGCGACATGCTGGCCTCGCCGACCACTCCGCAGCGTGCCTTCGCATTCGGCGCGCCGGTGCCGGCGAACCAGGCCGACCTGACCTGTTTCGCCAATATGGCCGGTGTGCCGGCATTGTCGCTGCCGCTGGCGATCGGCGCGGGCGAGCTGCCAGTCGGGCTGCAGCTGATCGGGCGGATGGGGGATGAGCTGCGCCTGTTGGCGCTTGCGGAGCATTGCAGCGAATGGCTCAAGAACGGCGAATGGCCCATGGCCATGCGAAACCACTGAGCTTCCAGACTCGCCAGCCCATGCCTCCCCTTCACGACATCCGCGTCCTCGACCTCTCGCGCATTCTCGCCGGCCCGTGGGCGACCCAGATGCTGGCCGATCTTGGCGCGCACGTGACCAAGGTCGAGCGGCCCGGTGAGGGCGACGACACGCGCCGCTGGGGACCGCCGTGGCTGCCCGATGGCCACGGCCTGCCCAGCGCAGAATCGGCGTACTACCTCGGCGCCAATCGCGGCAAGCAGTCGGTGGCGATCGACTTCACGCGCAGCGAGGGCGCCGAGCTGGTGCGCGCGCTGGCGCGGGACGCGCACGTGCTGGTGGAGAACTTCAAGGTCGGTGGGCTGGCGAAGTACGGGCTCGACTGGGATTCACTGCGCGCGATCAATCCGCGCCTGGTGTATTGCTCGATCACCGGCTACGGGCAGACCGGTCCGTATGCCCAGCGCGCGGGCTACGACGCCGCGATCCAGGCCCAGGGCGGCTTGATGAGCATCACGGGCGAGCCCGATGGTGCGCCTGGCGGCGGCCCGCAGAAGGTCGGCGTTGCGGTCGCCGATCTGATGACCGGCATGTATGCGGTCGCTGGCATCCTGGCCGCACTGCGCCACGCCGAGGCCACCGGCGAAGGCCAGCATATCGACCTCGCACTGCTCGACACCCAGGTCGGCTGGCTCGCCAACCAGGCCATGAACTATCTGATTGGCGGCAACACGCCCAAGCGCCAGGGCACCGCACACCCCAACATCGTGCCCTACCAGGTGATGCCATCGTCCGACGGTTACTTCATGCTGGCGGTGGGCAACGACGCGCAGTTCCGCCGACTGTGTGGCGCGATCGAGCGACGTGAGTGGGCCAGCGATCCGCGCTTCGAGACCAACGCCGCGCGGGTCGCGCATCGCGAGCAACTGGTGCCGCTGCTCGCGGAGGTATTGCGCACGCAGCCGTCGACGCACTGGCTGGCAGCGCTGGAACGCGAAACCGTGCCGTGTTCTCCGGTGAATACCATCGCGCAGGTATTCGACGACCCGCAGGTGCGCGCACGCGCGATGCGCATCGACCTGCCGCACGGGCTGGGCGGCAGCGTACCGATGGTGGCCAACCCGCTGAAGTTTTCCGCAACGCCGGTGGAGTACACGCGCGCAGCGCCGTTGCTCGGTGCCGATACGCGCGAAGTGCTGCGCACGCGACTGGCCATGTCCGATCATGCGATCGCAGCGCTTGAAGCCGCTGGCGTGATCGGTCGTTGCGAGCTTGAAACGCGATAGCGCGCCCTAGCCAACGGCGAAGAGCAGAAAAACTCCCATCCCCCGCAAGGGGCGAAGGGAGCAAAGCACTGCACTGGTGGAAATGGTCCAGCGTGAATCAGCGCGGTGCGCTTTCGACCAGCTCCACCCGCTCGCCAGTCGGCCCGCGCCACAGTGCGGTGCGCGCACCGCCGTAGCCGGGGCCATTCACCGCATGCACCGGACCGAGTCCTTCGATGCTGCGGTCAAGGTTGTCGATGGCGATGCTGACCAGATGGGTACCGAGCACGCGCTGCGTGGCGTCGAATGGCGGTAGCGCAACCTCGTCGATCTCGACGAGGCACTGCTCGCGGAACTGCAGCACCGCCACCGGATAGCGCTCGCCAAGCGCGCGACCCAGCTCGCGGTTGATCACGGTGATGCGCGTGTGGAATGCCAATGCGAGGCGCTCTGCCAGCGCTTCCCATGCGGCCTGGGTGCGCTCGCGGCTCGGGGTCGACAGCACCGCGATGAACGGCCGATCGACCAGGGCGGTGGTCTGCGGCAGGTCGAACGGCGGCACCGGTGCCTTGACCTCGGTGAGGTAGTACATCTCGCCGCAGGGCCCGAGCACCTGGCTGGCGCGGATGTTCGGACTCACGTCCAGATCGGCCGGTGGCCCGAGCACGACCCAGCCCGGCGGCAGGGCCGCGACCAGCGCGTCGACATTGCCGACCAGCACTTCGAGTGCCAGCCAGCCGTGGCGGCGCATCGGAATCGCCGGCAGCGCGGATGGCGCTTCGATCACGCGCAGCCACGGCGCCTGCCCAGCCGTGCCGAGCCAAACACCGCGCGCACCGGACAGCTCGGGCAAGTCCAGATGCACGGCCATGGTGGGCGTGAGCACGGTCCAGTGCAGCACCGCCAGATGCAGTGAGCGCGCATACGATTCGCAGGCGCTCTCCAGCGATGGCGCCAGCACCGTGGCCGAAACGATTCGCCCGAGGCGTGCCGGATTCATGCGCCACGCCGCGCTTGCAGGCGCAACTGGAGCCACGGCATCAGACCGCCGGCTGCGACCACCGCCATCAGCTGGGCAGGGATCGGATCGCAGTCGAAGCGCGTGTTCTGCGAATGATTGATGATCAGGCCGTCGCTCGGGCGCAATTCGACATCGTCGCCGGTGGCCGCGCGGATCTGCGGGCAGGCCAGCGCCGGCAGGCCGAGGTTGATCGCGTTGCGGAAGAAAATGCGCGCGAACGACTGCGCCACCACCGCGGCGACCCCGAGCTGCGCCAGCGCCTGCACCGCCTGCTCGCGCGATGAGCCGATGCCGAACCCGATCCCGCCGATCACGAGGTCGCCCTGACGCACCTGTTTGGCGAACAGTGGATCGACCGCTTCGAGGCAATGCTGTGCGAGCTCCGGCAGGGGCTTGCGCATGTACGGGCCCGGTGCCAGCACGTCGGTATCGATCTGGTCGCCGAACACCCAGCAGCGGCCGCGCAGGATCATGCCAGCAGCTCGCGCGGATCGCTGATCGCACCGCGCACGGCGGATGCGGCCACCGTGTACGGCGAGCCCAGCCACACCGCCGCCTGCGCCGAACCCATGCGGCCCTTGAAGTTGCGCGCGGTCGA
>JBBRFN010000064.1:0-16301 GCA_038224265.1 Lysobacterales bacterium | reverse complement strand
TTCGCCTCGAGGTTGCGCAGGGCGGTATCAATCAGAGCACCACCTTGACCGCAAACTTCGATGAAATATCGCTGACGGGTGTCAGTAGCGGCGGCGGGCTTCTGTTCGCAGATGGGTTTGAGTGAGTCGACGCCGGAGCGTGCGGTGCGCGGCACCTTGCGCAGCGCCGGGAAACGGGGTGACGGCGCATCCCGTTTGTTTCGAACGACTCGGAAGGAATCCAACGGATGTGCGCCGCGGTTTGGCAACTACCGAATCGACATCGATCCCAGGGCGAATGGGGCAGACCTTATCCTGCGTACCGCGTGGCGTCGGTCAAGGTGAGTGCATCCTTTGCTCGTTCGCCGTGTGCGCGGTTGGCGCCATGCAGCAGGGCTTAACTGCCCCCGTCCCCTTTACATCAGGCATCTGCGGTGCGGCCGAAAAAGCGGAAGGTGCCCTTGCCGGCCAGCTTTGCCTCGTACATCGCCTCATCGGCGCGCTTGGTCAGGCCTTTGACGGTCGCCAATGCCTCATCGCCGAACAGTACGATGCCGACCGACACGCCGATCCGCAGGCGCTGCTCGCCATGGGTGAACGGCGCATCGAGGCTGTCGACGATGCGCGCAGCCAGCGCTGCGGAGTCGCGCTCCGGCGCCTCGAGCCCCTCGATGACGACGGCAAACTCGTCGCCGCCAAGGCGGCCGAGCACTCCGCGCTCGCCGAAGATGGCGCGCAGCCGGCTGGCAACGTCTTTCAGCAGTGCGTCGCCGGCGTCGTGCCCTACCGTGTCGTTGACCGCTTTGAAGCCGTCCAGATCGAGGAACATCAACGCTCCCTGCCGTGCGGGATGCGCTTCGGTCATGGCGCGCCGCAGTTCATCAAGAAACAGTCGCCGATTGCCAAGACCGGTCAGCGGGTCATGGTTGGCCAGATCGGCGAGCCGCTGGATGGCGATCTTCCTGCGGTCGATCTCGATATTGAACTTCTCCAGCACCGCGTTGTAGAACGAGGCTACCTGGCTCGCTTCGCTTTCGTTCTCGACCTTGACCGGTCGGCTGAAATCGCCGCTGTTGGCCTGCACGTCCATCTGTCCCAACAGGTCGAGCAGTGAGGTCGTGGCACCGTGCTCGGCGATGTTCAGACCGATGCGCTCATCGCGCGGGCTCACCCGCAGCGGTCTGAAGCGACTGTAGGCGAGCAGGCCCAACAATGCGGTGACGGTGGCAAAAGCGGCGAACGCCGCGATGCCAAGCGCCTGCACGCCGAGCTGGCCGAGCCGTCCGAGATCACCGAATGCCTCAGTCGGCGCGAACAAGGCCACCGCCAGCGTGCCCCAGATACCGGCACCAAGATGCACCGGCACCGCGCCGATGGCGTCGTCGATCTTGACCCGCACCAGCAGGTCGGCAACGAGCGCGGCGACCAGCGCGCCGCCCGCGCCAATCACGATCGCAGACGGGGCGGACACCAGATTGCAGCTGGCGGTAATCGCCACCAGCCCCGCCAGCACGCCATTCATTACGGCGTCCGCCATCGGTCGCTTGTGCTGGGTCCAACTGGCGGCCATGCCGACCAGTCCGCCCACCGCGCCGGCCAGTGCGGTGTTGACCATGATGATGGGTACGTCGGCGGTGAACGCGAACGTACTGCCGGCGTTGAAACCGAACCAGCCGAACCAGAGCAGGAATACGCCCAGCGTCGCAATCGGCAGGCTGTGGCCTTCGATGACGCGACCGCGGCGGCCAAAGCGGCCCAGCCGCGGCCCGACCAGAATCATCGCCACCAGTGCAACCCAACCGGCCAGCGAGTGGACCACGGTGGAGCCGGCGAAGTCGATGAAGCCAAGCTGGGCCAGCCAGCCGGCAGGCTCGCCCGCGGCATCGCGCGCCCAGGCCCAGTGGCCGGCAATCGGATAGATGAGACCCGACAGCAGCAGCGCGGTAAAGGCGTAGCTGACAAAGCGCATGCGTTCGGCAACCGCGCCGGAGACGATGGTCGTCGCCGTGCCGCAGAACATCGCCTGAAAGAAGAAGAACGCCAGCGCCTGCGGCGTGCTGTCCGGGACCCCGACGCCATCGATGCCAATCCAGCCACCCAGTGAGGTGCCGAACATCAGACCGTAGCCGACGAGGGCAAACAGCACGACCGAGATGCAGAAGTCGACCAGATTCTTGATCGCCACGTTGATGCTGTTCTTGGCCCGCACCATGCCGCTTTCGAGGCAGGTGAAGCCGGCCTGCATCAGCATGACCAGCAGCGCGCACGACAGCATCCAAAGCGGATCGATACCCATCGCAACAGCCCGTTGAAAACCGGCCGGATTCTGTCACAGATTCGGGTCCGCTGGTCGTGGCGGCAACGCACCATCCGGGCGCATTGCTGCCAGCGCGTTGGCCGCTCCCCCAGCCAAGAGGGGCAGGACTGAGCCGGTCCGAAAGCTTCTCTTTCAGGCCCGTGCCCTCGGTAGTGCGCACGTCCAGCGGATGATCGAGAACGTGCCCGAGCGGGCCGTGTCACCGCGCCGGCGCAGGCGACCGGCGCGACTGAGTCAGGCTTGATCGCCGCCATCCCTCAGGATGGGGAAAACAGACGCAGGCAGTGAGTCCCTGCGCGGACGTTGTGTGGCCTTCGCTCGCCCTACTGTGGTGAATCGAGCGGTCACCTGCACGCCAGGACGTGCCAGCCCCGCCCCGGATTCGCCGCCGTCGGGCTGTTGCCGCAGCGCTGCCGTGCCCGTGTCGTCACCCCGCCAGCGGCAGCGGCAGTATGGTGAAGCCTGCAGTCAACACATCAGCCCCGGAGCGCGCGCTCATGATCATCGATAGCATACGGCTGCGCGACCTGCGGATGGCGCGCCAGTGGTCGCAGGAACAATTGGCCGAACTCAGCGGCCTGAACCTGCGCACCATCCAGCGCCTGGAATCCGGCGCGAAGGTCTCGATCGAATCGCTGCGCGCGTTGGCCGCCGTGCTGGAGGTAGCGCCCGACACCCTGCTGGTGCGCGCGCCCGGCCCGAGTCAGACCGCGCTCGATGCCATGCGCCAGGGCGTGATGCGCGGGCTCGACTTCAGTAGCAGCACGCCGCGCGCGCCGTTCTGGTGGTTTGCGCTGGCGGTAGTGATGGTGCTGGGCCTGGGCAAGCTGCTTGAACCGGCGCTGGGTCTGCTGCCGCTGCAGATCCTTTCGCTGATCATCCTGCTGCCATGGATCGCTGCATGCACGCGGCGCCTGCGCGACGCAGGCTTGAGCCCCTGGTGGCAGCTGATGAACCTCGTGCCCGTTGCCGGCGTGTTGGTGGTGCTCTACCTGCTCACGATTCCGACGCGCAAACCGGCTCCCGAAGCGGAACCGGCATAGTGGCGGTCTGCCCCACGGCTTGCGGGCGTGGCATGCAGCCCGCTCAAGGGTAGACAATGTGCCGACCCGGCCCGCACAAGTCCGCCATGCTCAACACCGCTTCCCGACTTTCCCGCTATGCCACAGATCTATGGCATAGCGTCGACCGCGTCGAGCACAACGCCGCGCGTCGCCGCGTGGCCTTGTGCGGCGAGCGCCGCCCCGAGCTTCTGGATGATGATTTCCATGCGGTGATGGTGAATGCCAGGTGCAAGCAGAACGGCGTGGTCGGCAGCGCGCGTCGCGCCGCATCGAGCAAGATCGCCGCAGGCAGCAAAGCAGCACGCAAACCGTCAACTCGGAAGACTCGCGCGCGAACGGTTGCACCGCCCAACGCGCCCGCCGCCCGCCACCCGCGAACCCCATGAACGCCAGCGTCGACTTCGACACCCTTTACCGCCAGGCCCACGCCGGCGATCCCGAGGCGCAGTTCCAGCTCGGCCGCCACTACGCCGGCCAGCAGGAGTGGAATCGCGCGCGGCGCACCTGGCGCAACGCCGCCGAGCGCGGACATCCCGGCGCGCTGACCGAACTCGGCCTGCTGCAGCTGTTCGGCATCGGCATCCCGCCGGAGCCCACGCTGGCCGTGGGCGTGTTGGAGCGCGCAGAGGCCGCAGGCTCGGGCGAGGCCGCTTGCCAGCTCGCCCTGCTCGGCTGGAGCGACTACTACGTGCGCTTCGACCTCGGGGCGATGGCCGCGCGGCTGCGCGCGGCCGCGTTGGCCGACTTCGCTCCGGCGCTGCGTGCGACCGCCCTGTTGCTCGCGCGCACCGACAGCGCCGACCCGGCGCTGGGCGATGCCTGCCTCGCGCGCGCGGCAAGCCTCGGCGACGCCGTGAGCCAGTACCTGTGGGGTCGCCGCCTGCATGTGCGCGGTGCGGCGGCGGGCGATGCCTGGCTTGCCGAGGCCGCGCGCCGCGGGCTGATGCGCGCGCGCGCGTTGCTCGGCGACGCCGACCCGCCGCCACCGCAGCTTGTGCCCGCGATCACGAGCTTGCCTGCGCTCGAACTCCCGTGCCCCGTGCCCGCCGCGACCCAGGTGCACAGCACCGATCCGCTGGTCGAGGTCTGGGAGGACGTCTACAGCGCGGAGGAATGCGAGTTCATGATCGCGCTGGGCGAGCCCTTCCTGCAGCGCTCGGTCACCATCCCAGGCAACGAGCAGAAGCTGGTCGAACATGAGCATCGCACCAGCAGCGACCATGCGTTCTACACCTTCCAGGAGGACTTCGCGCTGCGCTGGCTGCAGTGGCGGATGGTCGCCCGTCTCGGTGTACCACTGGCCAATGCAGAGCACCTCGACCTGTTGCGCTACCAGCCCGGGCAGGAGTATCGGCCGCACCGCGACTATCTGCCGCCGAGCGCGCCGGGCAACAGCGCGCGTCAGGACCAGCCGGGGCAGCGCGTGCACACCGTTTTCGCCTATCTCGCCAACGTCGAAGCTGGTGGCGAGACCGACTTCCCGCTGCTTGGCGTGCGCGTCACGCCCAGGACCGGCCACGTGGTGCACTTTGTGAACCTCACGGCGGACGGCCAGCCCGACCCGCGCACGCTGCATGCGGGCATGCCGGTCATCGCGGGCGTGAAGTGGCTAGGCACGCTGTGGACGCGCGAGCGGCGCATCCGCGACTATTGATTGACGCCGCGCCAGAGGACCTTCGCGCGGCCGACTCGCAGGCGCTGAACCAGCTCGCCCACTGTCACACTGCCCGCCACGCCAACGCGGCAGCTTGGCTCGGCCTGCAGGATGGCAGACCGGGACACTACGCTGCATGACCTCAGCCCAGGACAGGCACTGAAACGTACCCGACTGATGCCTGTCCCGATCGTTCGCGCCGAGCCTGGGGCGCGCACCGGCGTACGGAAGCGACCATCATGCCGTCAGTCGGCCGCGGATCGGATAGTCGTTGTCGCGGACGAACTTGAGGCCCTTGGCGAGGCCCGCGAGGTCTGGCCGGGCGAAGGGCGCGTTCGAAATGTCCAGCACCTGAAGCAGGCCGTCGGCGTTGATCACGAACACCCCCGGTTCCGCGAATGGGCGGTCGGTTTCGCTTTCCGAGCGCGGCTCCGAGACATACAGACCAAGGACGTTCATCTGATTCACAGTCAGGCCGTAGCCGACGGGAAAGGTCACGCCGATGTCTTCAGTGAAAGCGCGGGCCCGATCCTCGGGATCGCCGGAGACCGCGATGACGCCAACGCCTGCGTTGGCGAACTCGGGTGCGGTGTGCTCGAGCTGTGCAAGGTAGGTCTTGCAGATCGGGCAGTGTTTGCCGCGATAGACCACCACCATCTGCCAGTCATGATCGTCCACGGGATTGCCCAGCCGCAGCTCGCCGCCGCCGATGCGCAGTACGGTCACTTCGGGAAAGCGTGCGCCGGATTCGAGTTTTTTAGCCATCGTTGTCACCTCGTTTGATTCGTAATGCGCGATGCGCGATGCGCCGGATATTCGTCGACCCATCGCTGATCGTTGGCTCCGGCCTCACGCGAGACGGCACAGCGTGTCGCCGGCCGGAGTGTCGGGCCGGAGCGGCACCGGCGCGCAAGCTGGAGCTGGGCGGCAAAGCCTTTCAGCCCCGATGAGCCAGGCCTTCGATGTCGGGATCGTCGCCACCATCATGCAGCGCCTGCCGTCGACGGCGAAGACGACGCCACCATGATGGCACTCTCACACCATATGCCGATTGATATGCCGATCGGATTGTTCAGCATGCCCGCGCTCGCGGCATTGCCGCACCACGGCGATCGGTCAGCCCGGCGCTTGCGCGGTTGCCGCACAACGTGACAGCGGCGCGCTCCAACCTTGTACGGTGCGCCCGGTTTCATCCTCCACCCACAGATTCAGGCGCGCGTTGTCGCGGTTCAGATCGGCAGGCAGCTCGAGCGAAAGGTGCTGCGCCAAGCCGACAGGATCGGCGAAAGCGCGCACCACATGATCGTGGCGCAAACGCGCGCCACGATTCTCGCCGGCCTTGACCTGCGTATAGAGCTGACTCTCGGTGATCGCCAGAAAGGCGCGGGCACCGTTCGGGTAGCCGCTGGACGGTGCCATCTCGACCTCCACCTGCTTGTCGATCCTGATCCGCGCAACCAGCGCAGGTCCGATGCCGGCTGCCGGATCGGGCAGTGCATTGCGCCAGCCGCGGTGCTCATGACCATCGACCGCGACTTCAGGCGTGTACACGGTAGCGCTGCGTGCACGCGCCGCAATCCGACCCTGACGCTGCGAGAAACGGGCGTCGGCGAAGCGGTCGGGCCAGCCGAGGTCGTCCCAGTAATCGACGTGAAAAGCCAGCAGGATGCGGTCGTCGGCAGCTGCAAGACTGCTCATCCAGCGATCGGCCGGAGGGCACGAGCTGCAGCCCTCGCTGGTGTAGAGCTCTACCCGCTGCGGCGGGCTGCCGCGGCTGCTGAGCTCGCAGCCGGCAGCGGCGGCGCACATTGGCGCCAGCGTCAGCATACCCAGAACGATGAGGGACACAGTGCGCATGCGATCTTCTCCTGGCGATTCGGCAGTAGACCGCGCACCGTGGCCGCAGCTTTCAGCCGTGCCGGGCCGACCGACTGCGGACCGAGACCGGGATTGCAATGTGCCCGGCATGGTGGCTGTCTCGATGGTCCATCGTCCTCCCGATGGTCCGCTCCTTCGGGCGACGAGCGGGTTGTTGCAGGAGCGTGCCGCGCGCGCGACCGCAGCGATCGGTTTCGCGGCGGGTCTCGGGTGTGTCGGTCGCGCACAGGGTGCGCTCCCGCACCGAGTTTCGGATCGACTACGGCAGCGGGTGATCGATCATGGTCTCGCCGTGTGCCAAGGATGCGTTCGCCAACGCTCTTGGGGCGCATCGCAAAGTGGTGGTCGCAGCGCGCGGGGTCGGGGTCGAGACGCCACGGAGCCTTTGTCGGAAGCACACGCAATGCGCGCGGCAGAACGCGCGCTTCACCCATCGATAAGCGTCTGCGGCGGCCACACACCATCCCAGTGCGGCGGCGGCGGAGCGCGCAGGAACTCAGCGCAACGCGCGGTGAACATCGTCGATGGACCATCGTGCGGGTAGCGCGCGAGCAGTTGCTCGAACGCGTCGGTTGCGGCAACCCAGTCGCGATCGGCATACAGCGCGCGGGCGCGGGCGAACAGCGTGATTGCGGCTTGATCCAGGCGCTCGGCACCGACCATGATCTGGTGGATCGTAATCGCCTCTCCTTTGCCCTTGACCCGCAGCCGGTCGATCTCGCGCATCGGATAGTCGCCGCGCAGCGCTGCGCGCGTCGCACCCGATATCAACAGGCATGCGCCGTACAGTTTGGTTGCCGACTCCAGGCGCGAGGCGAGGTTCACGGTATCGCCGATCGCGGTGTACTCCATGCGCCGTGGCGACCCAACGTTGCCAGCCACCACCTCGCCGCTGGAGATGCCGATGCCGATCGCCAGCGGGTCGTCGCCGCGAGCGCAGCGCAGGGTGTTGAGTGCTGCAAGGCGCTCGTGCATCGAGATCGCCGCGCGTACTGCATTGTCGGGGTCGTCGGGGTCCGCATAGGGCACCCCGAACAGCGCCATCACCGCGTCGCCGATGAACTTGTCGAGAATGCCGTGATGCTCGCCGATGGCGTCGACCATCTGCGCGAAGTACTCGTTGAGCATCGCCACCGTCGCGCGCGCGCCCAGCTGCTCCGAAAAGCTGGTGAAATCGCGGATGTCGGAAAACAACACCGTGGCCGTGAGCGTGCTGCCGCCGAGACGGATCTCCGGATCGGCCAGCAGTTGCTCGGCAACCGCGGTCGGCAGGTAGCGCGACAGCGTGTTGCGTACGCGCTTTTCCGCGGTGACATCTTCCAGCACCAGCATCGACCCGATCTCGTGGTCGTCGAGATCGGCCAACGGCACTCGCGTGATGTTGGCCTCGCGGCGTGCACCGTCAGCCCGCTGCACCACGGCCTCGGCCAGATAAACATGTCCGGCCGCGCCGCATAACGCAGCCCACCACGGGTTATCGTTGGCAATCGCAGCGCCGAACGGCTGGCCTGCGATCGATGCGTCTGCGCCGAGCAGCGCCAGTGCTGCAGCGTTCGCCTTGACCACTCGCAGGTCGTGGTCGAGGGTGAGCACGCCATTGCTCAGGCTGCGCAGGATGCTCTCGCTGTAGCGGCGCGCGCGATCGAGATCGGCGAACAGCTGTGCGTTGACCAGCGCTACCGCCGCATTCGCCGCAAACGCGCGCAGGCGCCGCGCGTCGTCTGCGGTGAACGTCCCGTCGCGCTTGTTGATCGCCTGGATCACGCCGATGCAGCGCGCATCGCGGTCGACGATCGGCACACACAGCAGGCTGCGGGTGCGAAAGCCGCTGCGCTCGTCGAATGCGCGATTGAAGCGCGGATCGGCGTGCGCGTCGTCGACGCGGACCGTGGATACGGATCGGAACGCCTCGCCCGCGATGCCGCTGCCTGCCGGAAAGCGGATCGTGTCCTCGACGCCCTCGGCGACTTTGCCCCACAGCTCGTCGGTCGCCGCGTCGTGCAGGAACATGCTGACCCGCTCGGCGCCGACGAAGCTGCGCGTGGTGGCCGCAATCAGCACCAGCAGCGGATCGAGGCGCAGCTCTGTCGCCAGCGCCTGGCTGACTGCGAACAGTTCTTCCTGCTCGCGGCGGTTGTCGCGCAGCGCAGCGATCATGCGATTGGTACGCGCGGCGATCAGGCTGAACTCGTCGCGGGTGCGCACCGGCACGAACGTCTGGAGATTGCCGTCGGCAACCTCGGCAAGCCCGGCGATCTGCAGGTTCAACAAGTGGGCGAGATTGCGTCCATACGACCACAGCAGGCGCAATGCCAATACCAGCACCGTGCCAACCACGAAGGCGATGTCCTTGAACACCGCACGCCGCAGATCGGCGCCGGGCTGCTCGCCCAGATGCGCGATCAGATAGTCGACGTCCTTGATGATCACCAGTGCGGCAACCGCGCCGGTCAGCAGCGCTACCGCGATGAACACCACGAACAGGCGGTCGGTGATCGGGAAGATGCGGCGCGGCGGAATGATGAGCGCGGCCAGCGGGACCGGCGTGTGCCGCTCGCGGCGCAGGCCGTTGTCGAGGCCTGCGAATACGCCGAAGGCGAGGCAGCCGATCAGGACCTTGCCACCGGACTCCAGCGGAAAGCCCAGCGCATGGTGGTTGTACAGCGATACGCCGATGCCCACCGCCAGGAAAAGGCCGAAGTCGATCACGAACTGGCGCAGCGACAGCAGGAACGGCTCGTCCGGTTGCATCAGTCGCTGCTCGAACAGCAGCTTGAGCAGGAAGGCGACCCCGAAGGCGATCGCAAAGGTCGCAACCACCATGCCCGCTTGCAGTCCGGCGATGAACGGACACACCCGGATCCCGTACAGGCTGAGCACCGCGATCGCCGCCACGTAGTACGCAGCGATCAGTCGGTGGTCGTGCGGCCGGAAAGGCAATGCCGCAGCGGCGGCGGATGGTGCTGCATCCATGGCGCAGTATAGGCGCTGGGGTTGGCCGACGCGGAGCTGGCAGGCAGCAGTTGTAGCCCAGGACGACCATGAATGGTCCGCGCAGGACGCCAGCTGCCTGTCGCTGTCATGCCGGCTCCCACAGCGAGGAAGTGGGCTTCAGCCAAGCCTTGCTACCTGCACGCGCATCATTGGAGCGCTGGCGCCGGCAGCCCTCCCGCGCGGTGGGAGCTGCCATGACAGCGATCGGGATGGCGGCAAGCGGCAAGATCGCGCTCACCGCGTCCCGCGTACGCTCAGCCGGCCTTGCTGTCGCGCCACGCCTTCAGGACCTCGCGTTCTTTCTCCTGCGTGATGCCTGCGCGCGTTTCGGCCTGGCGTTCGGCCGGCAGGCTGCGATACCACGCGAGCAGATCGATCACCGTGGTCGCCAGCGGGCGGAAGCTCAGGCCGGCCGCGATCGCCTTGCTGTTGCTGACCGCGCCGTAGCCCGAGAACGGCGAGTCCGCACGCGGGACCCAGATCGGCAGCCCGACTTCCTGCTTTTCGATGAAGTCGGCGGGCACATGCGTGAACGAGACCTTGCCGCCGGTCACCGCATGGCAGCCGTGCAGCATCGCGTCGGTGCTGAGCGGATAGTCGGGGCCGCAGGCGTTGAAGGTTCCGGTAGTGCCGTTTTCGGCCAGTCGCACCATCCACTCGCCGAGGTCGCGACCATCGATGATCTGCACCGGATCGAGGCCGTCGCCCGGAACCAGTACTTCTCCGCCGGCCGCGATGCGCTTGGGCCAGTAAGTGAAGCGGTCGGTTTCATCGCGCGGACCGACAATGAAGCCAGGGCGCACGATGGTTAGCTTGTCGCCGAACTGCTTGCGCGCCTCGGCTTCGCTCAGCGCCTTGAGCGGCCCGTAGAGATTCGCGACATCGGCGCGCAGGCTTTCTTGCGTCTCGGCCATCGCATCCTTGCCCTTGTACTCGGCCACGGCGGCGCCTTCGTCGATGCCGGCCTTGCTGCCGTCGGCATACACCGAGATGGTAGAGATGAAAAGATAGTGCCCGACCTTGCCGGCCAGCACCTTGCCCGCGTCGCGTACCCAGAACGGCAGGCTGGTGGGATTGTCGATGCACACATCCCATTCGCGACCCTCGAGCGATTTCAGATCGCTCTTGTTGCGATCGCCGAGCAGTTGCTCGACTTCGCCGGGCCACTCCGGCGCCGGCCGCTGGCCGCGGTTGAACAGGGTGACCTTGTGGCCACGGGCCAGCGCATAGGCGACCTGGAATGGGCCGGTGAATCCGGTGCCGCCGAGAATCAAGATGCGCAGCGGTTTGGCCGCCTTGGCAATCGTGGTGCTGCCGGAGGCCGCCACGGGCAAGGGCGACAGTGCGGCGGTGGCGGCAGCCAGCGCTGTGAGCTTGAGCAGGTCGCGGCGGGTGGTGGACATGGGATATGCGACTCGGACGAGGGAGCGTGCAGCGTGAACCTTTCGCCGGCAGCGGGCATATGCCGGAAGTTGGATCGTTGGGCGATTGCGCAGCGTTCGCGGTCGTGCGATCAAACGCTGTGGGTCAACCCATGTTCGATGGCCGCACACACCGCTGCCACCTGTGCTGCGTTGCATTGCGCGGGCGTGGCGCGTGGACTATCCGGATACACCTCGGTGGTGGTGGTGTAGCGGGCCGCGGTCATGCCCGCGCACAGCCCCAGCGCGCGGAACGGATACAGGATCACGCCCTCGGCCACCACCGGCGAGCCGATGATCTCGCCGTTGCCATCGGCTGGCGCGATGTGGGTGAGCCTGCCCACCGCATCGATGATCGCCTGCTGGAATGCCAGCTGCGGGTTCGGGGTGTCGCCGACCACGTAGAAGCCGTCCGGGATCATGCCGGGCTCGAAGGGCTTGCCATCGCGCGCGGCCAGCGCTGGGCGGAACTCCGATTCGTCGCTGTCGGTGGTCTCGTGCAGATCGATGTGCACCAGTACGCGCTCGCGCAGTGGTGCGACCAGCTGCATCAGGGCGCTCGACTCGGCAGCCTGGCCATCGGCACGGAAAGCGCGATTCGGATCGAGCGCCTGCGGGTTCCAGCGGTGTATGCGCTCGTAGGCCCACGGGCTCACGCAGGGTGCGACGAGAATGTTGGCCCGGCCGCCGTAGTTCCCGGCGTGCTGCTCGAGAAAGTCCAGCGCACCATGGACGCCGCTGGTTTCGTAACCGTGCACGCCGCCGGTGACCAGCACCACAGGCAGATCATCGCGCCAGTGCGTGCTCCTGAGCGCCACCAGCGGGTAGCTGTCGGGCGCGTAGTCGAGCGTGGCGTACGTGATCACGTCGAAGCGCGAACGCAGGCGCTCGATCGCGCGCAGCACATCGTCGGCATAGCTGCGTTGGCGGGTCTGACGCGCGCGCCACGCAGCGCGCTCGACCGCGGTCCAGGCCTTGCCGGGTGTGCCGATGGGGTAGGGGGTTGCTGTTGCGTGCATGCCGGCGGCTCTCGGGAGGTTGCAGGAATGCGGATCAAGGCTCGCCGCATCCTTGCAGGATACGCCGCGCAAGGTGTCGCGGCACACCAAGCGCAATACCTGTGTCCGCGCATCAATGCGTTCGTGCTGCATCGTCGCAGCCCACAGTCCATTGCACCGAAAGGCTGAGCAACGAACGGATCAATCACTGAACCCCCGCTGGCGAGTGCCGCAGACGCCGCACTGCCGGCCGCACAGGTGCTCGCGCAGACCATCCGCATGCGAGTGTCTGGAGTCGCTTCATCTGCCGCGCACTATGCTGGGCGGCAAAGCATACGCACAGCCACGCGCCGGGAGGCACCATGACGCTGCAGATCGAATGCCTGCCTGCCTTCGAGGACAACTATTTCTGGCTGCTGCGCGATGCGGGCAGCGGACAGACGGCGGTCGTCGATCCGGGCGATGCACGCGTGGTGCTGACCGCGCTTGATCGGGTCGGCGGTCGACTCGACTGGATCCTCAACACCCATCACCACGCCGACCATGTAGGCGGAAACCTCGAACTGAAAGCCGCCACCGGTTGCCGCATCGCAGGTCCCGGCACCGATACGGCACGCATCCCCGGCATCGATCTGCCAGTGCTCGATGGCGACCGGTTCGCGTTGGGCGAGAGCGTGGCGCAGGTGCTGTTCACGCCCGGCCATACCCGCGGCCATATCGGATGGTGGTTCGCCGCCGAGCACGCGCTGTTCTGCGGCGATACGCTGTTCAGCCTCGGCTGCGGACGCCTGTTCGAGGGCGATGCACCCACCATGTGGGCCTCGCTGTCGAAGCTGGCCGCCTTGCCTGCGGATACGCGGGTGTACTGCGCGCACGAATACACGCTGGCCAACGCGCGTTTCGCGCTGACGGTGGATGCGCACAATCCTGCATTGCTGGAGCGCATCGCTGCGGTGAAGGCCCTGCGGGCGCGCGGTGAACCGAGCATCCCGACGTCGATGGGTGCGGAGCTCGCCTGCAACCCGTTCCTGCGCGCCGGGCAGGCAGACCTTGCCGCGGGCCTTGGAATGCACGGCGCGCCAACGGTGGCCGTGTTCGCGGAGCTGCGGCGGCGCAAGGATGGGTTTCGATAGCGAGTGCCCCTGTGCGGGCTGCGGTTCTGCACGCAAGCCGGTTCCGCAATCGTATGCATTTCCGAGGGCGGCCGGAGCTGGCTACGATCCACGCTGGCGCACTTGAGCGCCTGTTGCGCGGTCGAGGCCTGGGGAGGTCGATATGTGCATTCGTGCGTGGGTCTTCGTGGCGGTCGGACTGTTCGCATCCGCGCTGCACGCGCTGGAGCCGCCGAAGAAACCCGAAGTGGTCGCCAGCGTGGCCTCGCCCTCGGCGGTGCTCAGGGTCGATATCGGGCTCGATGAGAATCGCGCCAGCTACAGCATCAGTCGACTGGGCGTGCCGGTCATCAATCCCTCGCGATTGGGGTTTCTGCTGCGAAACACCGAGAAGCTCGATCGCAATCTGGTCCTGAGCCGGCAGGCGTCGCGCAGTTTCGATCAGACCTGGGAGCAGCCGTGGGGTGAGAGCCGCCTGGTGCGCAACCGCTACAACGAGCTGCGCGTGACGTTTACCGAAGACAAGAAGCTCAAGCGCTCCTTCGACGTGGTGTTTCGCGTCTACGACGATGGCGTGGGCTTTCGCTATGCCTTTCCCGACCAGCCGCAGCTCAAGGACGTGATCATCGACGACGAGCTGACCGAATTCGATATCGCGCCGGCAGGCACCGCGTGGTGGATCCCGGCTGGCGAATGGAACCGCTACGAGTACCTGTACAACCGCACCCCGGTGACCGAGGTCGGCCAGGTGCATACGCCGATCACCATCCGCACCGACGATGGACTGCATCTGGCTTTCCACGAGGCAGCGCTCGTCGACTATTCCAGCATGTGGCTGCGACGCGTCGAGGGGCAGCGCTTCCGCGCGCAGCTGTCGCCGGCATCCGAGGGTTGGAAGGTACGCCGTAGCGCGCCCTTCGACACGCCATGGCGCACGATCCGCATTGCCGACAGTGCGGCCGCGCTGTACGAATCGAATCTGGAGCTGAACCTCAACGAGCCCAACGCGCTGGGCGATGTGTCGTGGTTCAAGCCGGCCAAATACGTCGGCGTGTGGTGGGAGCTGCATCTGGAGAACACCACGTGGGCGACTGGCCCCAAGCACGGCGCGACCACCGCGAATACCAGGCGCTATATCGATTTCGCGGCCGAACACGGCTTTCGCGGCGTGCTGGTGGAAGGCTGGAATCTCGGTTGGGACGGCCAGTGGTTCGGCAACGGCAATGATTTCGACTTCACCCGCGCCACCTCCGATTTCGACATCGAAGGACTTGCCGCCTATGCCAAGGCGCGCGGCGTGCATCTGGTCGGCCATCACGAAACCGGCGGCGCGGTCAGTCACTATGAAAACCAGCTTGGCGCGGCGCTGGATTTGTACGCGCGTCTGGGCATCGACGTGATCAAGACCGGCTATGTCGCCGATGCCGGCCAGGCCGAGCGCAACGATGGCGACGGCGTCGTGCGTCGCGAGTGGCACGATGGCCAATGGATGGCCAACCACCACCTGCGGGTGGTCACCGAAGCGGCCAAGCGGCGCATCGCGGTCAATCCGCACGAGCCGATAAAAGACACCGGCCTGCGGCGCACCTATCCGAACTGGGTCGCACGCGAGGGTGCGCGCGGGATGGAATACGCCGCGTGGGGCAATCCGCCGAACCCACCCGAGCACGAGGCCAACCTGGTGTTCACCCGTATGCTGTCCGGGCCGATGGACTACACCCCCGGCATCGTCAGCCTTGCCGGCCGCAAGCAGGCCATCCAGACCACGCTGGCCAAACAGTTGGCGCTGTACGTGGTGATCTACAGTCCGATCCAGATGGTGGCCGACTTGCCGGAGAACTATGCGCTGCATCCCGATGCGCTGCAGTTCATCGAGGATGTCGGCGTCGATTGGGAGACCACCCGAGTGCTCAATGGCGAGGTCGGCGATTACGTGACGATCGCGCGCAAGGAGCGCGGCAGTCAGACCTGGTTCCTCGGCAGCCTGACCGACGAAAACGGCCGCGTGCTGTCGGTGCCGCTGGCTTTCCTCGATCCTGGCCGCCGCTACATCGCGCAGATCTATCGCGACGGCGACGCTGCGCACTGGCACGACAAGCCGTTCGACTTCGTGCGCGAGGAGCGCACGGTCACCAGCGCCGATACCTTGAGCATCCGGCTCGCCGCTGGCGGTGGGCAGGCGATCCGCTTCGTGCCACAGCCGTAGCTCCGAAGGTGCTGCTTCCGTCGCCCGGCATGCCCGCGCAACCCAACGCGCGTCATTCCCGCGAAACCCCATGCACCTGATGCCTGCGCAACCCAACGCCCGTCATCGCAACCCAACGCCCGTCATGCCCGCGAAGGCGGGGATCCAGTGCCTTGGGCTGGTTTGGCGGCGCGAAAGGCACTGGATTCCCGCCTTCGCGGGAATGACGAAATGGGTTTCCGCGGCAAGGCATTGATGCTTCTCGGTTGATGGGGTAGCTGTTCGGGCAACAGACCCAACGGCGCTCTTTGGAATCTCGCCGTCTCCATGAAACCCGATGCTCGTCTTCGCCGCGGAAACGGGTGGGTGTCGTTCCCGCGCAATCCAACGCCCGTCATCCCCGCGAAGGCGAATGCACATCGTTCCCGCGCAACCGCACGCACCTCATGCCCGCGCAACCCAACGCCGATCATCCCCGCGAAGGCGGGGATCCAGTGCCTTGGGCTGCTTTGGTGACGCGAAAGGCCCTGGATTCCCGCCTTCGCGGGAATGACGAATTGCAAGGTATCGGGCGAGAACTGGCGATCACGCCGCCGGGGTAGCCAGCAGCGCGAGAACCTTCTCGCGCACCGCGCGCATCGAGGCCGGTATGCCGGACGGATCGCGGGCGATCAGCGGATCAAGTATTCGCATGCGCAG
>JBBRFN010000063.1:0-16542 GCA_038224265.1 Lysobacterales bacterium | reverse complement strand
CGCGGGCGCGGTGGCACCGGCTGGCCGGGCTCGAACAGATCCGCATTGCTGTCGAGCAGACGCAGGTTGAAAACCAGCATTGGCGCTGGCGTTCCAGCGCGAAGCCAGGCCAGCGGCTGACCATTGCCGCTGCGTTCGCTGGATGCGCCAAACCCCAGGTACGGCACGAACTCGCCGGGCACGCACTGCGGCCGATCGAACAGCTGACGCGGGCGATGCGACAGGTCGACCGCCAGACTGAGCGCACGTCGCCACGGAGCCCGGGCAGCGTTGTCGGCGGCGATCGAAAGGCCGTACAGGTCCTCGAACGGCGCGCCGATTGCCTCACTCTGGTTGGGTGGTCCGCTGTTGCATGCGGCATTGAGCGCCGGCTCGGTGTTGGCGCCTACGACCCACGCGGGTGCGCCAGGGTCGGCAAGGCCGATCCAGTTGTCGCGCGTGAACCAGCGTGCCGGCTGAGGTTGCGATATGCCAGGCAGCACGCTGAAGTTGGTCGGACACAGGGCGAAGGGTACTGCGGGAAAACGGCACGTCGGCGCGTAGGTCAAGGGCTCGACCAGCGTGCCCAGGCCGGGGCGATCGAAGTCGCTGCGCCACGCGCCATTGAGGAATCCGGGGTCCCACAAACCGGTCGCGGCGCAGGGCAGGGCGGTCGCGAGCGCCGCGATGCACATCAGCGCACGCAGTCCTTGGTGGTTGTGCAGTCGATGCCTTGGCATGGTGCAATCCGTTGTCATGCGGCAATCATTGCGCAGGCTGGCGTTGTTCGGGTTCCCCGGGCGCGCCGCTTGTTGGCGCAGCCGCAGGCGCATCCGCGCTATCGACAGCGGGTTTGAATTCCGGCGCACGCCGCGCGCGCTGCGCCTGCTCGAAGGCATAAGCAATACCGATCAGGGTCGGCTCCGACCATGCGGTGCTGAAGAAGCTGATGCCGACCGGCATGCCGTGCACGAAGCCTGCCGGCACGGTGATGTTCGGATAACCCGCGACTGCTGCCGGTTGCGAGCTGCCGCCACCGAAACTGTCGCCGTTGATCCAGTCGGTGGGCCACGCGGGGCCGTTGCTGGGTCCGATCAGCGCGTCGAGCCGATGCGCCTTGAGCGCGGCGTCGATGCCGTCGGGCCCTGCGAGTTGGCGTGCTTCGGCCCGCGCCTTGAGGTATTCAGGCTCGGTGAGCGGACCTTTGGCGTTGGCCGCTTCGAGGGTTTCCTGGCCGAACCAGGGCATCACGCGCGCGGCCTCGCGTTGGTTGAATGCGATCAAGTCGGCGAGGTTGCGCACCGCCGCCTCGGGCGCACGGGTGGCCAGATACTGCTCGACGCCGTGCTTGAATTCGTACTGCAGCACGGTGAACTCCTGCGCGCCATAGGTGCGGAAGTTCGGCAGCGCTACCGGATCCACGACTTCTGCACCCTGCGCCTTCAAGGTGGCGATGGCGTTGTCGAGCGCCAGGTCCACGCGCGGATGGAAACCGAAAAACTGCCGCACCACGCCGATGCGCTTGCCGCGCAGCGCATTGGGGTCGAGTACCGTCGCCAGATCGAATGCCGCGTGCCGTGCGGATGCGGCGGTAGCCGGATCATCGGGGTCCACGCCGCGCAGCGCGCCCAGTAGCAGCGCCGCGTCGGCGACACTGCGCGCCATCGGGCCGGCCGTATCCTGGCTCACGGAGATCGGGATGATGCCGCTGCGACTGACCAGCCCCACTGTCGGCTTGATGCCGACCAGTCCATTCGCCGAGGAAGGGCAGATGATCGAGCCGTCGGTCTCGGTGCCGATGCCGACCGTGGCCAGACTCGCAGCGATCGCAGCTCCGGTACCCGAACTCGATCCGCAGGGATTGCGATCGAGTGCATACGGATTTTTCGTTTGCCCGCCGCGCGAACTCCAGCCGCTGCTGGAATCGCGCGAGCGGAAGTTGGCCCACTCGCTGAGATTGGTCTTGCCGAGGATCACCGCCCCGGCTTCGCGCAGGCGCCTGGCCACGAAGGCGTCGCCGATCGCCACATGCTCGGCCAGCGCCAGCGAGCCGGCGGTGGTCTTCATGCGGTCGCCGGTGTCGATGTTGTCCTTGATCAGAACCGGGATGCCATGCAGCGGTCCGCGGACCGTGCCGGCGGCGCGCTCGGCGTCGAGCGCATCGGCGATCGACAGCGCGTCGGGATTGAGCTCGACCACCGCGTTGAGGGTGGGACCCGCGTCGTCGATGGCGGCGATGCGGTCGAGATACCACTGGGTGATGCCACGTGCGCTGAGCTCGCCGGCGGCCATGCGCGCCGACAGATCGGCAATCGAGGCTTCGCTCAGGTCGAGTGCCGCTGGTGGCGCGACCGCCGGCGGCGTTGCCATGGCAGCCGGTGGCTTGGGAGACTGCCCGCACCCGACCAGGGTGGCGGCCAGCACGATCAGCAACGTGCAGGACTTGATTCGCATGCGCGGATCGTAGCAAGCCAGCACCCCTTCGACCCTGTGCCGGCTAGGTTGTAGCATCGGCGGTCGCATCCAGACGCTGTATTCGCCCGCACAGACCGACCTGCCATGAATCTCATCGATGACCTCCAGTGGCGCAACCTCGTCGCCGATTGCACCGACCTCGACGGTCTGGGCAAGCGTCTGGCGCAAGGTCCGCTGACGCTTTACTGCGGCTTCGATCCGACCGCCGACAGCCTGCACGTGGGCCATTTGATGGGCCAGCTGACCCTGCGCCGCTTCCAGCTCGCAGGACATCGCCCACTGCCGTTGGCAGGCGGTGCCACCGGCATGATCGGCGATCCCAGCGGCAAGTCCGCCGAGCGCAATCTGTTGACCCGCGAACAGCTCGAACACAACGTGGCCTGCATCAAGGGCCAGCTGTCGAAGCTGCTCGATTTCGACAACAGCACCAATCCCGCCCGGCTGGTCGACAACGCCACCTGGACGATCGGCGTGTCGTATCTGGATTTCCTGCGCGATATCGGCAAGCACTTCTCGGTCAACATGATGGTGGCCAAGGACAGCGTGCGCGCGCGGATGGAAAGCGAAGTCGGCCTGAGCTACACCGAGTTCAGCTACATGCTGCTGCAGTCGTTCGACTTCTACTTCCTGCGCAAGAGCTACGACTGCGAGCTGCAGATCGGCGGCAGCGACCAGTGGGGCAACATCACCGCCGGCACCGACCTGATCCGCAAGAAACTGCAGGCCAGCTGCTGGGGCATGACCTTTCCGCTGATCACCAAGTCCGATGGCGCCAAGTTCGGCAAGACCGAATCAGGCGCGGTTTGGCTCGATCCCAAGCGCACCAGCCCGTACCGTTTCTACCAATTCTTCGTGAACACCGAAGACAGCATGCTGTCGACGTACCTGCGCAAGTTTACCCTGCTCGCACGCGCCGATATCGACGCGCTGGAAGCGGTGCATGCGGAGCGACCCGAAGCGCGGCAAGGGCACAAGGCGCTGGCGCGCGAGGTCACTACGCTGGTGCATGGCGCGCAGGCTTGCGAGGACGCGATGCGCGCGAGCGAGATCATGTTCGGCGGTCGACTCGAGGGCGTGAGCGAGTCGGTGTTCGAAGAAGTGCTCGGCGAAGTACCGACCCACGATCTGTCGCGCGAACAGCTGGGGGGGATCGGAATGCCGTTGATCGATGCGGTGGTCGCTGCCGGCCTTGCCAGCTCGAAGGGCGCTGCGCGCCGCGATATCGAAGGCGGCGGCATGTACCTCAACAACATCAAGCAGGGCGATATCGCGCGTAATGTGAGCGGCGACGATGCGCTGTTCGGACGCTATCTGTTGCTGCGCAAGGGCAAACGCTCGTATGCGGTGTTGCGCATCGTGGATTGAGCCGGGCCTGGCGGCCGGGTCACGCGCGGGCAGGTCGCCCCGACCTGCCCTGAGGTGCGCCACGGTGTTTCATGCGGTGTTTTCGCAACGCGGGTCGGGGCGACCCGCGCTACGGCGTTCGGTGCCGAGGATGTGCGACGAATCGACCGAACCCGCGTAGGGCAGGTCGCCCCGACCTGCCGTGCGGTGCGCCTCGGGGTTTCATGGGGTGTTTTCGCGACGCGGGTCGGGGCGACCCGCGCTACGGCGTTCGGTGCCGAGGATGTGCGACGAATCGACCGAACCTGCGTAGGGCAGGTCGCCCCGACCTGCCGTGCAAATCCAGCCTCAGCGCGAGGCCTTCTTGCGGTCGTTCTCGGTGAGAAAACGCTTGCGCAGGCGGATCTGGTTGGGCGTGATCTCCACCAGTTCGTCGTCCTGGATGAACTCCAGCGCCTGTTCGAGGCTGAACTTCACCGCCGGGGTCAGCATCAAGTTGTCGTCCTTGCCGGCTGCGCGGAAGTTGGTCAGCTGCTTGGCGCGCAGGGCGTTGACCGTCAGGTCGTTGTCCTTGGAGTGGATGCCGACGATCTGGCCTTCGTAGATTTCCTGGCCCGGCTCGATCAGCAGGCGACCACGCTCCTGCATGGCGAACTGCGCATAGGCTGGCGACGGGCCGGTGCCGTTGGAGATCATCACGCCGTTGACGCGTTCGCCGATCGCACCCTCGGAACGCGGCGCGTAGTGCTCGAACACGTGAAACATCAGGCCGGTGCCGGCGGTGATGGTGCGGAACTCGGTCTGGAATCCGATCAGGCCGCGCGCCGGGATCAGGTATTCGAGGCGTACGCGGCCGCGGCCATCAGGCTCCATGTTGCGCAACTGCGACTTGCGCTCGCCGAGGCGCTGCATCACGCCGCCCTGGAACTGTTCCTCCATGTCGACCACCAGCTGCTCGAAGGGCTCGCTGGCCACGCCGTCGATGTCCTTGATGATCACCTCGGGTCGCGATACGGCCAGCTCGTAGCCTTCGCGACGCATGTTCTCGATCAGGATCGACAGGTGCAATTCACCGCGGCCCGAGACCTTGAACTTCTCGGCTTCCTCGGTTTCCTCGACCTTGAGCGCCACGTTGTGTTGGGTCTCGCGCATCAGGCGGTCGCGCAGCTGGCGCGAGGTGAGGAACTTGCCGCCGGAGTGTTCCTTCTGGCCCGCGAACGGCGAGTTGTTGACCTGGAAGGTCATGCTGATGGTCGGCTCGTCGACGGTCAGCACCGGCAGCTGCTCGGGTGCATCGAGCGCGCACACGGTGTCGGAGATGCCCAGACCCTCGATGCCGGAGATCGCGATGATGTCGCCGGCTTCGGCCATCTGCACCTCGCGGCGCTCAAGGCCCATGAAACCGAGTACCTGCAGCACGCGGCCATTGCGCTTCTTGCCGTCGCGCGCGACGACGCTGACCTGCTGGTTGGGCTTGATGATGCCGCGCTGGATGCGGCCGATGCCGATGATGCCGACGTAGTTGTTGTAGTCGAGCTGGCTGATGCGCATCTGGAACGGACCATCGGGGTCCACTTCCGGCGCCTTGACGTGATCGACGATGGCCTGGAACAGCGGATCGAGGTTGCCCTCGCGTACATCGGGGTTCATGCCGGCATAGCCGTTGAGTGCCGACGCGTACACGGTGGTGAAATCGAGCTGGTCGTCGGTCGCACCGAGCCGATCGAACAGATCGAAGGTGGCGTTGAGCACCCAGTCGGGGCGCGCGCCGGGGCGGTCGATCTTGTTGATCACCACGATCGGCTTGAAACCCATGTTGAAGGCTTTCTGGGTCACGAAGCGCGTCTGCGGCATCGGGCCGTCGAAGGCGTCGACCAGGATCAGCACCGAGTCGACCATCGACAGCACGCGCTCGACCTCGCCGCCGAAGTCGGCGTGGCCCGGGGTGTCGACGATGTTGATCCGCCAGTCGCGCCAGGTGATGGCGGTGTTCTTGGCCAGGATCGTGATGCCACGCTCCTTTTCGATGTCGTTGGAGTCCATCACGCGATCCGGCATCACCTGCCGGTCGGACAGCGTGCCCGACTGCTTGAGCAGCTGGTCGACGAGGGTGGTCTTGCCATGGTCGACGTGGGCGACGATGGCGATATTGCGGAGCTTTTCGATCGACATGGGGGTTCCATTCCGGACAACGCGGTCCGGTGGTGCGGACAAGGACAGGGGTGCGCAGGGCGCAAAGACGCGACGTAGTATAGCTGGGACGCCGTTTTGCTGCTGCGGCGCAACGGAAGGGCTGGTAGTTGCGCTGGATCAAGGCACGTCGGCGTGGCGAATGTGAGCATGCCCTGGTGAAGGCTGCTTTCGTTCGATCACTACCTGCGAGGTTTCAATGCTCATCGAAGTCACTGGCGACATCCTGCTCAGCGACGCTGCGGCGCTTGCCCACGGGGTGGCGCCCAACGATCCATTCAATGCCGGACTTGCGCTGCAACTGCGCGAGAAGGCGCCCGCGATGTACAAGGACTTCCGCCACTACTGCCAGACTGCGCGGCCTGCGGCCGGAGGCCTGTGGACCTGGGCGGGTGCCGATGGCCGCCGCATGGTGGCGCTGTTTACCCAGGACGGCGGCTACGAGCACGGTGCCAAACCCGGACGGGCGACCGTCAGCCACGTGAGCCATGCGCTCAAGGCGTTGCGAAAGCTCGCCGAGACCGAGCATTTTGCGTCGCTGGCGGTGCCGCGGCTTGCCACCGGCGTCGGCGGGCTGGAGTGGGCGGTCGTGGAGCCGCTGGTGCGCGAGCATCTGGAAGGCCTCGGCATCCCGGTCTACGTGTACGTGACCTATCGTCACGGCGTGCGCGCTGCGGAAAATGCGACGGCCTGAAGCCAAGCGCGCCCGCTCCCGCTAACATGGGCGCTCCTGATCCCGGAGCGACCCATGGCAGCCCTCAGCGCCCATTTCCAGCTTGCACGCGGCCCGATCCGTGTGAACCTCTTTGCCGACAAGGCGCCCATTACGGTGGCGAACTTCGTCAACCTCGCGCAGCGCGGGTACTACAACGGCCTGAGCTTCCACCGGGTGATCCCCGATTTCATGATCCAGGGCGGCTGTCCCGAGGGTTCGGGCCGCGGTGGTCCCGGCTACAAGTTCGAAGACGAGGTCGGCACCGGCCTGCGCCATGACGGCGGCGGCGTGCTGTCGATGGCCAATGCCGGTCCCGGCACCAACGGCAGCCAGTTCTTCATCACCCATACCGCGACCCCGTGGCTGGACGGCAAGCACACCGTGTTCGGCAAGATCTTCGACGCGCAGGACCAGGCCGTGGTCGACGCCGTGCGCGGCGGCGATGTCATCGAGAAGTTGAGCATCGAAGGCGATTACGCACCGCTGTTCGCGCAGACCCAGGCCCATCTGGATCGCTGGAATCCGATTCTCGACAAGCGCTGACCGTCGGTCCGAGTGCGCGCATGGCTGCGGGCTCCGCAGCCGTGTGCGGCTCAAGGCGCGCGCTGATGCTGCGTGTGTTCGCGCAGCAGCGCTTCACGCGGCGCACTCGACGCCGCCGCATCGCGCGCAAACCAGGCCTCCCAGCGCGAATCCATCAGCGCGCGCCAACCATCGCCCATGCGCGGTGGGTGGTCGCTGACGGTGCTGAATTCCCACAGTCGCGACAGCCGCTCGGCGATCACCGCGCGCACCCTCGGGTCCGAGTCCGGGATCAGACCCAGTTCGGCATCGATGGCCGACAGCAGCGAGGTGCCGGCATCCGCGCGCAGTCCCATCTGGCGCAGCGTATCGAGCGCGCGCAGATCGGCCGCGTGCTCGGCGAGCAGCGGATCCCAGTCGGGCAGTTCGCGCTGCCTGAAGTGATCCAGCTCGGCATGCGCCAACTCATGGGCGATGACGAAGGTGATTTCCGCTTCATCGCGCGCGCGCAGCAGCAAGGCGGTGCGGATACGCAGGCGGCCATCGGGCAGCAGCTCGGCCTGGATGCCATCGTCGACGATCACCTCAACGGATGGCGCACTGGCGCCGGCCAGTGCTGCGGCACGGTTTTCAAGCCATGCGAAGACCTCAGGGTCATCGAGGGCTTCCGGCGCCATCCGCTTGGCTGGATTGACGCAGCCCGCGACGAGCGCCAGTGCGCACAGCATGGCCGCGAAACGCAGGGTCGACAGTGCTTTGCCAGTCATCTGCCGATTGTACGGCAGCAATTCAGCCCCCGCGCCGCCACCGGCCTTGCGCCGAGCCCCCTTCTCTTTATGGGAGCCGGCATGCCGGCGATGGCGGAACCTCCGGTCGCCGCAGTCGCTGCCATGGCAGCTCCCACAAGGAGGACCGTCTGCGACCGCAAGCCCTGCGATTCGCTGCTTCGAGCCTGCAATCCGCCGCTTCGAGCCTGCAGTCCACCACTTCGAACCTGCAATCCGCCGCTGCAAGACTGCAAGTCTGGTTGTGCGCCCCATCGACCCTGTGGGAGCCGGCATGCCGGCGATGGCGGGTTCCCGATATGCCCGGGAATCAGCTGCTGCGTGGCGAGCGTCTTCGTCAGCCGAATCAGCGCACCGCCGCCACGCGCGGCCGCTCTGCGAGCGTGCGCAGCACGAAGTGCTCCAATAGCAGACGCTCGTTGGCATCCAGCGGCGAGAACTCGAGTCCGCAGCGCTGCTGGTCGGGGTCCTCCGTCGCGCTCACGCTGCGCACCGTGCCGACCAGCTTGAGCGCATAGCGCGGGACCGAGCCCGGCAGCACCAGATCGATACCCACCTGGTCGCCAGCTGCGATCATCGGCGTGGCGCACTCCAGCTGCAGTCCGCCGGCGCTGATGTTGGTCACCCGGCAAGGCAGCGCAGCTGCATCCGGCGCGGTGTAGTTGGTGGCCACCGCGTTGAGGCTGGTCGGCGCGCGCGGATAGCGCCGGAAGCGCTGCACCGACACGTCTGCCGGGTAGTCCAGCACGGCCAGCGGAAACGGCAGCAACTCCTGCCGCAGCACGCGCGATTCGAAGCGCACGATTTCGGAGCCATGCACGCAGCGGAATCCGACCGGCGCTCCACTCGCCGCCAGCGGTGCACGCTCGTCGTTCGCCAGCACGCTCAGATAGATCGCCGCACGCGGCAGCACGCCGATCAGGGTGGCAGAGAGTCGTCGCGGCGGATCGCCGGCCTGGCTGAGCTGCACGCTCGCGCCGGACGGCAGGCGCAGGGCGGTGAGCAGGCATTCGACGCTGGCGCGCAATGCCTCGGTTTGTGCGGCCGGCTCAGGCGGCGCCGTCGGCGGCGTTGCCGCCACCGTCGGGGTGCTGGCCGCTTCGATCTGCGCGACCACCTCGGCGGTGACCATGCCGATCTCGTGGATGCGCTCGATATGACGCACGTTGCGCGGCGCCTCGCCGGGCGACAGCAGCAGCCGGCCATCGGTGTCGTAGATCGGAAACGGCAGCGGCTGACCGATGCGGATGCGGGTCGAGCTCAAGGGTACCAGCGGCAGTGCAGGCATGGTCCGACATCGCGGCGAAAGGCTTGCTGGCTCCAGCAAGAATCGGGCCGCAGTCTCCATGGCGCTGCAAGCCCGCGTGCTAAACTTCAAGCGATTTCCCGATCGCCCGAACCACTGCGAGGACCCCGATGCCGAAGCTTGCCCAGCGGATGAGCCGCGCGCGCCCCAGTGCCATCATGGCGATTGCCGAAAAAGCCAAGGCTCTCAAGGCCCAGGGCCGCGACATCATCAGTTTTACCATCGGGGTGCCGAACTTCCTGCCCGGCGAGCACGTGTATGCGGCCGCGCGCGAGGCGCTGTCCAAAGACACCGGCCAGTACGGCACCAACCGAGGTCCCGATTCGCTGCTCGACGGCATGCTCAAGCACCTGCGCGAGTGCGGCATCGAAGGCTACGAGCGCAAGCACCTGTGTACCGGCGTCGGCAACAAGCACGTGCTGTTCAACCTGATGTACGCGCTGCTCGAAGAGGGCGACGAGGTCCTGATTCCGACCCCGTACTGGACCACCTACCTCGACATCTGCGACATCCTCGGCGCCAAGGCGACGCTGCTGCAGTGCCCGCCGGAGGCCGACTACAAGCTCAAGCCCGCGCAGCTGGCGGCCGCGATCGGCCCACGCACCAAGATCCTGCTGTTCAACAACCCGTCCAATCCGACCGGCATGGTCTACACGCCGGCGGAAGTGCAGGCGCTGGCCGATGAACTGGTCAAGCACGACATCTGGGTGCTCAGCGACGACATCTACAACCGGATGATCTTCGACGGCATTCCGTATGCGCATCTGGTCAACGCGCGGCCCGAGCTGCGTGATCGCGTGATCATCCTCGACTCGGTATCGAAGACCTACGGCATGCCCGGCTGGCGCGTGGGTTTCGCCGCCGGCCCGGTCGCGGTCGCGCAGGCCCTGGTGTCGCTCAACTCCAACCACATCACCAACCTGCCCGAGGTGGTGATCGCCGCCGCGGTCGCTGCATACGATGGTCCGCAGGATATTCCGCGGCAGAAGGCCGCGGAGTTTCAGAACAAGCGCGATGAGGTGCTCGCCGCATTGCTGGCGATCCCCGGCGTGAAGTGCCCCAAGCCCGCCGGCGCGTTCTACGCCTTTCCCGATATCTCGGTCGCTTTCGGCAAATCCTGGAAGGGCCATGCGATCGCCAACGACGTCGACTTCTGCAGCGTGCTGCTGGAAGCCACCGGTGTCGCAGTGGTGCCCGGCAGCGCGTTCGGCGAAGCGCGCGCAATCCGCATCTCCTATACGTGCAAGCCGGCGGAGCTGACCGACGGCCTGCGACGAATCCAGCGGTTTTTCGGCGAATTGGCCTGAGCCGACGGAGGAATCCATGTCGCACGAGATCACGGCGATCATCCAGCGCGAAGGCGAACACTTCGTGGCGTTTTGCCCGGAGTTCGATGTAGCGAGCCAGGGCGCATCGGTGGAGCAGGCGCGAGCGAATCTCGCCGAAGCGGTCGAGCTGTTCCTCGAGACCGCTTCAACGGAGGAAGTCTCGCGGCGCACGCATGCAGAGACCTATGTAACGCGGCTGGAGGTGGGTGTTGGTTAAGTGGCGCGTCCTTTCGGGGGCCGCCGTTTGCGCGATCCTCGCTGCACATGGATTCCGCGAGGTGCGCCGCAAGGGCAGTCACGTAGTAATGCAGCGTCAAGTCGAGGCCGGCACGCGGACGGTGGTCGTCCCGGATCATCGGGAAATCGCCATAGGCACGCTGACTTCGATCGTCAGGCAAGCCGGCATTGGCACCGCACCGTTCGAGAACCCCTAGGCTCAGGAGCAAGACTTCCATGAAATCCCCCATCCGAGTTGCCGTCACCGGTGCTGCCGGTCAGATCGGTTACAGCCTGATCTATCGGATCGCCTCGGGCGAGATGCTCGGGCGCGACCAGCCGGTGATCCTGCAGATGCTCGAGTTGCCGATGGAAAAAGCGCAGGCCGCGTTGAAGGGCTGCATGATGGAGCTCGACGACTGCGCGTTCCCGCTGTTGGCCGGCATGCTCGGCAGCGACGATGCCAATGTCGCGTTCAAGGATGCCGACATCGCCCTGCTGGTCGGCGCGCGGCCGCGCGGCCCGGGCATGGAGCGCAAGGATTTGCTGCTGGAAAACGCCAAGATCTTCACCGCGCAGGGCAAGGCGCTCAACGCGGTGGCATCGCGCGATATCAAGGTGCTGGTGGTCGGTAATCCGGCCAATACCAACGCCTATATCGCGATGAAATCGGCGCCTGATCTGAAGCCCGGCAACTTCACCGCCATGCTGCGTCTGGATCACAATCGCGCGCTGTCGCAATTGGCGTCCAAGGCCGGCGTGGCGGTAGGCGATATCGACAAGCTTGTGGTGTGGGGCAACCACAGCCCGACCATGTATCCGGACTACCGTTTCGCCACCGCGGGCGGTGCATCGCTAAAGGACAAGATCGGTAGCGAGGACTGGAATCGCAACGAGTTCATCCCCAAGGTCGGCAAGCGCGGTGCGGCGATCATCGAAGCGCGTGGCCTGTCGTCGGCGGCATCCGCGGCCAATGCGGCCATCGACCACGTGCACGACTGGGTGCTCGGCAGCCACGGCAAGTGGGTCACCATGGGCATCCCGTCCGACGGCAGCTACGGCATTCCGAAAGACGTGATCTACGGCTTTCCTGTGACCACCGCCAACGGCACCTACAGCATCGTGCAGGACCTGCCGATCGACGAATTTTCGCGCGAGCGGATGAACTTCACCCTCAAGGAGCTGGAGGAAGAGCGCGCCGGGGTGGCGGATCTTCTCGCCTGAATTCAGACCACGGCGAACCGCCATTCGCAACTCCCGCAACCTTCGAGCACTCGCTGCCCAATGTCCTCCCCATCCCCCGGCACTCGTCTCCGCCATGCCATGCAGCTCGAAACGCCGCTGCAGCTGCCCGGCGCCATCAATGCCTACGCGGCGATGCAGGCCGAGCGTGCTGGATTCAAGGCGCTATACGTCTCCGGCGCGGGCATCGCCAACGCAAGCTATGGTTTGCCGGACCTGGGCATGACCAGTCTCGACAACGTCTGCGAGGACATCCGCCGCATCTCCGGCGCCTGCGCGCTGCCGCTGCTGGTCGACGCCGATACCGGCTGGGGCGCGGTGTTCAATGTCCAGCGTACGATCAAGGAGTTCATCAAGTCGGGTGCGGCGGCGTGCCACATCGAAGACCAGGTGCAGGCCAAGCGTTGCGGTCACCGGCCCGGCAAGGCGGTGGTGCCGAAGGAAGATTTCGCCGACCGCATCAAGGCCGCGGTCGACGGCCGCACCGATTCCGGCTTCGTGATCGTCGCGCGCACCGATGCGCTGGCCGTCGAGGGCATCGATTCCGCCATCGAGCGTGCGGTGGCCGCCGAGGCCGCCGGTGCCGACGTGATCTTCGCCGAGGCCTGCACGACGCTAGCCGAGTACCAGCGTTTTCTGGGTGCGGTGAAGCTGCCGGTGCTCGCCAACCTCACCGAGTTCGGCAAGACGCCGTACTTCACCGTAGACGAGCTGCGCGCGATCGGGATCGGCATGATCATCTACCCGCTGTCGGCATTCCGCGCGATGGCCCGCGCCGCCGAGGCGGTGTACGCTGCGATCCGCGCCGAAGGCACGCAGAGCAGCGTGGTCGATCGCATGCAGACCCGGATGGAGCTCTACGACGTTCTCGGCTATCACGAGTACGAGCGCAAGATCGATTCCCTGTTCGGCGACGGCAAGTCGGGCGGCTGAGCGACGCGCATGGATGAACCGGCCAATCCGGGCCCAGAACTGCCGCGTCGGCGCTTCAACTGGGACATGCTTGCAGCGCTCATGGCGGTTTTCGTTGGCATGTGCGCGTTGGGGGTCAGCGTCTACACCGCGCGCCTGCAACGCCAGCAGATCGAGGCACAGACCTGGCCCTCTCTGCAGCTGTGGCGCTCCAATACCGAGCGCCGCTACAACCTGTCCAATCGCGGCATCGGCCCTGCGCAGGTGCGCGACATGCGGGTTTTCGTCGATGGCGCCGAGGTCGAATCGTGGGGCGAGGCATTTGCAAAGCTCACCGGCCGCCCGCTGGAGTGCTCCCGATCGAGTTTCATCAGTCGACGCGTTCTGGCCGCCAACGAAGACGCGGCGATGCTCGAGTTCTGCAATGACGCCGACTTCGCCGCGTTCGATGGCGCAGCCGCGCGCGTGCAGCGCGAGTTCTGCTACTGCTCGGTACTCGGCGACTGCTGGCAGCTGAGCGAGCGCGCAGCCAACGAGGACGACTACTTGCGCCGGGTCGATCGCTGCCCGGTCGGCGATGCAGGGCGATTCCGCTGAGCGGATCGGTGCACCTGATGAGCGCCACTACACTGCACACTACGCCCCCCTTGCGGGCAACCGATCAGCCAACAGCCGAGCGCATCCCATGAGCGAACCCGTCCAGGTACTCCCCAAGGCCAAGAAGTCCGTCGCACTGTCCGGCGTGACCGCCGGCAATACCGCCGTATGCACGGTCGGTCGCACCGGCAACGACCTGCACTACCGCGGCTACGACATCAAGGACCTCGCCGAGCAGGCGACCTTCGAGGAAGTCGCTTTCCTGCTGGTGCATGGCCGACTGCCGAACGCCGCGGAACTGCGCCTTTACCACCAGAAGCTGGCGCGCCTGCGCGGTGTGCCGGCGCCGGTGCGTGCCGCGTTGGAGCTGCTGCCCGCCGCCACCCACCCGATGGACGTGATGCGCACCGGCTGTTCGGTGCTCGGCACCGTGCTGCCGGAGAAAGACGACCATGGACAGGGTGGCGCGCGCGATATCGCCGACCGCCTGCTGGCCTCGTTCGGCTCGATCCTGCTGTACTGGTACCACTTCTCGCACAACGGTCGTCGGATCGAGACCGAAACCGACGATCCGTCGATCGCTGCGCACTTCCTGCATCTGCTGCACGGCCGCGAGCCCAGTGAACTGCACGCCCGCGCGCTCGATCAGTCGCTGGTTCTCTATGCCGAGCACGAGTTCAACGCCTCGACCTTCGCCGCGCGCGTGGTCGCTGGCACCGGTTCCGACATGTACTCCGCGATCACCGGCGCGATCGGCGCCCTGCGCGGACCCAAGCACGGTGGCGCCAACGAGGCAGCGATGGAAATCATCGCCCGCTACCAGTCCGCCGACGAGGCCGAGGCCGACATCCGCGCGCGCATCGAGCGCAAGGAAATCGTGATCGGCTTCGGCCACCCGGTGTACACCATCGGCGACCCGCGCAACCCGATCATCAAAACGATCTCGCGCCGTCTGTGCGAGGACGTCGGCAGCATGCGCCTGTTCGAGATCAGCGAGCGGATCGAGACGCTGATGTGGGACCTCAAGAAGATGTTCCCCAACCTCGACTGGTACAGCGCCTCGTCCTACCACGTGATGGGCGTGCCGACGGCCATGTTCACCCCGTTGTTCGTGATCTCGCGCACCTCGGGCTGGGCGGCGCATGTGATCGAGCAGCGCATCGACGGCAAGATCATCCGCCCGAGCGCGAACTACGTCGGCCCGGACGATTGCGCTTTCGTGCCGGTGCATGCCCGGCCCTGAGCCCGACTACGCCGCCGGGCGGCGGCACCTGATCGCAGTCAGGGGCAGTTGACGCGGCCGCGACCGGGCGAGGAGTGGCCATGTACGCAGACTGGATGCCGAACGTTGTGGTGGTAGCGGTCACGCTGGCGGCGGTGGTGGCCGTGGTCAGCGTGCACTACGAGGGCCTGGTGCTGCTGTCGCGCTGGAACGCGCGCACCGCCGAACACCAGATCCGGCGCCGCGTGCTGTACGGCATGTTCGGCGTGCTGTGCTTGCATATCGTGGAGATCTGGATCTTCGGGCTTGCATTGTGGTGCCTGGTCCAGTGGCCCGCCTGCGGCCATATCGCCGGCGACGACCCGCTGCTGCTCGTCGATGCGATCTACTTCTCGGCGACCACTTTCACCACCGTCGGCTTCGGCGACCTGTCGCCAGTCGGACCGATTCGTTTCCTGTCCGGCACCGAGGCGCTGACCGGTTTCGTGCTGATCGGCTGGACCGCGTCGTTTACCTACTTCGAGATGGAGCGCTACTGGCGCGCGCAGTGATGCGACGCAGCGTGACCGCTGGGCCACGAGTGGCACCATCGGGGTCATGCAAGATCCGTCTGCGACCGATCCTTTCGCCGTGCGCTACCCCGAGCCCCGCCGCGTCGCCGTCGGTGCGTCGCTGCGCTGGCTCGCGGATGGCGCACGCGACACGCTGGCCGCGCCGGCTGCATCGCTGTTCTATGGCGCGGTGCTGGCAACGATGGGCTGGCTGCTGGTGCGCCATGCGGTCGATGGCGCGATCGGACTGGCCCTGCTGACCGGATTCCTGCTGGTCGCCCCGCTGCTGGCCACTGGCCTGTATGCGATCAGTCGCAACATCGAGCGCGGCGGCAAGCCGGACTTTCGCAAGTCGCTCTTCGCATGGCGCGAGAACCTCAGCTCATTCAGTTTTTTCGGCGCGATACTCGCGCTGATGTTGGCCGTCTGGCTGCGCGTGTCGGTGGTGGTCGTCGCGCTGTTTTTCGATGGCCCGATGCCGCACGCGGCGACCCTGCTTGGCGATGTATTGGCAGCCCCCGATGGCGTACTGTTCCTCAGCGCCTACCTCGGCGCTGGCGCGGGCTTCGCGGTGCTGGTGTTTTCGATGTGTGTGGTGTCGTTGCCACTGCTGCTCGATCGCCCGCGCTGCGACACCATTACCGCCATCATCACCAGCATGCGGGTGCTGTCCGCCAATCGCGCGGCGCTGTTGCTGTGGGCGGCGATCATCGTGGCATTGACCGCAGTGGGTTTTGCCACGCGCTTCATCGGCCTGGCGATCCTGATGCCGGTTGTCGGGCATGCGACGTGGCATGCATACCGCGACCTGGTAGCGCCAGCGGAGCCGGGCTAGTCGCGGCAGGCCTCAGACCACGTCTTGGCGCACCACCAGCAGCGTCTGGTCATCGACGCCGCTCTCGGCGTTCTGGTGGGTGAACAGCGCCTCGCGGACCCGTGCCACGACCTCCGCAGGCTCGTCGCTGCCGCTGGCAATCAGCGACGCCAGCCGCTCGCTGCCGAACATTGCACCGCTGTGGTCGCGCGCCTCGACGATGCCGTCGGTGTAGAACACCAGCAGATCGCCGCAGCGCAAGTCGGTATCGACGTTGTGCCACTGGTGCTCGCGCAGGATTCCCAGCGGAATGCCGGCATCGTCGTCGCGGCCCAGCCAATCGA
>JBBRFN010000062.1:0-16584 GCA_038224265.1 Lysobacterales bacterium | reverse complement strand
CAGCGGGTGCCCGTCGTACCCGGAGGCCTTGAGCGCGTCGTGCAGCGCGCCCATGCGTTCTGCGGCAGCAACGTTGACCGGATCGTCGTCCTTGTAGGTACGGCTCTGGTAGCCCGCAATGAAGCCGAACAACCGCACGTTCCGGTGCAGATCCTTCAGCTCGAACTCGTGTTCCTCGCCGGTGTCGAGGTCGTGCAGGCGCAGCCGCGCGAAGTCGGACACCAGCACGTAGCGCGGCAGGTCGCGCTCCGAGATGCCGGGGAAGTAGTCGACCGCCTGGGTGTAAGCGCGCGCGAGGTCCTTGCCACCCGATTTGTGTTCGACCAGCAGGACACCCTTCCAGAACAGGTCGATCTTGCCGGTGGTGGTCTTGCCGCTGTCGCGCAGACGCTTGACCGGCTCCTCGAACGACGCCACGCGGCGACGGCTGATGCCGAAGATGTCGAAAAACGCGTTCCAGAACGACTGCGCCTCGGCGCGCTCGGAGGCCTCGCCGGCCCATTCGCGCGAGAACCGCAGGGCGCGGTCCTTGATCTCGTTCCACGAGAGGGGCATGGCGGTCCTTGGCGGCGTTCGGGTTGTGCGCGGTGGGCCTTGGTGGGCCGTGGTGCGACGCAACCGCGGCGGTCAGGCGAGGATACCGCATGTTCGCGTAGGCACCGACTGCGCTCGCGCCGATGGCCGCTCGGTTACAAGGGACCGGTTCCCACAACGCGATGGTGTGCTCGATTCAGGTATTGCCGTATTGCAGGGCAGCCTGATCGGCACCAGGCAAGTCCGGTGATTCCGAAACCCAAGAACCTCCGAACAAACCCCTGGCGCGGGCCGACCGGCCCGCGCCACGGGATCGCACTCAGCGCAGGACCACGACGCGGTCGCGGTTCAAACGCACGCGATCGCCACGATAGATGTTCAGGTTGCCGGCCACTTCGACCGTGCGATAACCGCCACCATCCATGCGTACCTGCAGGCGCACTCCGTCGCTGTTGCCATTGCGGTCGTCGTAGCGGCGATTGCGGCTGTAGCGGCTGCTGTTGTCGTTGCGGTCGATGTTGCGGCCGACCGCACCACCGGCAACCACACCGGCAATGGTCGCTGCAGTGCGACCGTCGCCCTTGCCGACCTGATTGCCGAGCGCGCCACCGATCAGTGCGCCGAGAATCAGGCCCTCGGTACCGCTGTCGCGGTTGTCGCGACCGCGATTGTCGTCATAGCGGCTGTTGTCGTAGCGGCTGTCGTCGTAGCGAATTCGCTGGACGCGCTCTACCGTGCCGCAGTTGCCGCAGCGATAGCGCTGTGCGAAGGCTTCTTCGGCCGGCAGCGAGAGTGCGAGCAGCATGGCCAACGCGGCCAGGATGTACACGATGGGTTTACGCATGAGAGGCTCCTTCGATGGCGCAGGACGCGGCGGATCGCCACGCAGACTGCCGCGACGCGCCCACAGGATGCGGGCATGGTCGCTTCAATGCTCACGCTAGCGCGGAGCGGATGTGGTGTCGGTGCGTTGGCCTACATACGCGGAAGCCAGCGCACCCGGTTGTGGCGGCGTTCAGTCGATAGCCGCCCCCGGCGCCGGCTGCAAGCGTTTATCGGACCTGCGCGGGATCGTTAAGCGCCGCCGGCGCCGCAGGCGCTGCGCGCGCGGCCCAATCGCGCACGCGCGCGTCGAGATAGTCGAAAAACGGATTGCAACTCAGACGCGCCAGCTGCTCCATTGGCACCTGCAACGCATTGCGTTCGCCGCGCAAGGCCAGGGTGCCCAGATTCACCCCGAAGTCTTCGTCGGCACGCGGGGTCAGTCCGTACAGCGGATCGTCGGGTCGAAACGGCAGTGCGATATGCGACAGCGAAAATACGCCGGGCGGAAACGACAGCCCGAGTGCGCGGGTCGCGCGCTCGCGGCTGCCGGCAGCGACCCGCACCTCATGCACCGCCAGCGATCGGGCATCGACATTGGTGATCACCGTGAGCGCATAGTCGCGGCGGCCCTCGGCGAACAGCTGGGTCAAGTAGCCCGTCTGCTGCGGCCGGAACAGCGGCGCGAACACGCTCCAGCGATTGAGGTCGAATACCACCAGCTCGCTGCCATTGTCGGGAAGGCGGTCGTACAGACGATGCACCACCGCATCGGTCTTTACCGTGGTGTCGAGCACCGAGTGGAAGCTTAAAACCGGCGGCAGGCGCGACAGCGCGCCGGCGGCGCGCCGGGCTTCGAGCTGCGCCGACAGCGCAGTGGTCAGCCGGTACGACTGCCAGCCGCCATTGACCGGAAACGAGTTGTACTTGAAGGGGTTGTATTCGGGCTGCACCTCGATCCACGCCGACTTCTCGAGACCGGGTACGCCATCGAGCAGGTTCAGCAATGGCGCCAGCCGCGCCCTGCGCGACAGGCCGATCAGTGGCGATATCAACACCATGCGGTGTGCGCGCGGCATCGTGACATCGTCCAGCGCATCGAGCTGATGTTGCAGCACCAGCGCGCCGCCGGTCGAATAGCCGATCATCAGCAGCGGCTTGTCGGGCCCGATGGCGCCGCGCAGGTGGCGCGCGCCGAGTCGCACTGCGGCCGCCCAGTCCTGCCAGCGCACATCGAGCAGGGCGGCCGGCACCGTGCCATGTCCCTGCATGCGCAGTACCAATACCCGCCAGCCATCATCGAACAAGCTGTCGGCGAGGGCGCGCATGCTGTACGGGCCATCGGTCATGCCGTGGATCAGCAGCACCGCACCACGCGGTGCTGCGGGCACCCGCTCGAAGCTGCGATTCCAGTTGTACCGATGGTTGGCGGGATTGGTCGGACTGGTCGTGCCGTAGCGGCTGCCAGCCACATCGTCGACCTCAGCCAGCGCGGCGGCGACCGCGGCCTGCGAGGCTGCGAGCACGCGATCCTCTTGCCCCAGGTATGCGGCCAGCGTCATGCCGGCATCCAGCAGGGCCGCATCCGGCTCGCCCTGCGGCGGCAGCGTGTGCCAAGGCTTCAGATCGGCCAGCGAGCGGGCATTGAACGCAAAGCCGAACACCACCACGCCGACGCCTGCGACGACCAGCAAAGCTGCACGCAACAACCAGCGCCGCAGCAGCTGCGCGCGGGTTCGGGTCGCGACCTGCGGGAGATGATCGACCATGCGCGGTGGGCGGCTTTGCTACGGACGCGGCCGCAACAGCGATCCGAAATTCAGATAGACCGAGTTGTCGCCGCTGTCGGCACGACCGAAGCCGAGGAACACCGGACCGAACGGCGAGTCGACGCCGACGAATACGCTGCCGGCGACGATCATGTCGTCGAAGTCGAACAGCTGCTCGCGAGCGGCGAACACGTTGCCGGTCTCCAGCGATGCGCCCAGATAGGCCGGCACCGAGAACAGCTGGCCGCTGTCGCCCATGCGCCGATAGTAGACCGCGCGAAACAGCGACGAATGCACACCCAGCAGCTCGCGCTCGGCGAAACCGGACAGGTTGGTGAAGCCACCCAGCGTCGTCAGCCCGTCGAACAAGGCAGCCTCGCCCCACACGCTGTGCAGGCGCGTGCCGAGCAGCAGGCGATTTTCGCCACGACTGATCGCGTGATCCCAGAAGAAGTCGGCGATCTCGCCGGAGCCTTGGGCCCCCAGAATGCTGCGGTTGGCCAGCAGCGAAAATTCCGAGCGGCCGCCCTGCGAGGGAAAATCGGCATCGTCGAGGGTGTCGTAGATGTAGCCCACGCGCACGCCGCCGGAGGTCTCGTCGAACTGGTTCAGTGGGCCGGCGTCGCCGACCAGCACATTCGCATCGCCGCGCGCGCCCACCAGACCGGTATAGAAGCGCCAGTACGGCGAGGGCTCGTAGCCGATATCGGCGCCGATCGCCAGGCGCCGCACGCGATAGTTGGCCACCACCGCATCGAGCACCCGCAGGTCCTGGTCGAAGGCGCGGAACTCGGCGAAAGGTTGCGCGTAGTACTGCGCGCGGTCGCCGGCTGGCTGGAAGAATTCGGTGCGCAGGCCGGTGGTCTGTCCGATCTCGGCCCGGGTACGCCACTCGCCACCCCAGCGGTTGAGGCCGGTCATGGTGTACTCGGCACCCAACTGGTAGCTGTTGCGCCCGGCGAAATCGTCGCTCAACTGCAGACCGAAAGTGAGGAAGTTCGGGCCCCAGCCCTTGTCGACCGGAGTGACCTCGACACCGACCTGGCCGTCGCGCTCGCGCAGTTGCCAGGAAATGCGTTCGTAGTTGCCCTGGCCGAACACCGAGCCGACCTTGCGCTCGACTTCCAGCGCGTCGAGCGGCTTGCCTTGCAGCACCTGCAGCTCGCGCTCGACGTAGCCGGCGGTGGTGCTGCGCCGCTTGACCACATCGAGGAAGGAAACCATCGGTGCGTCGAAGGCAACGCGCCGATGGCGCGCGGTAAACGCGGCGTATTCGGTCTCGGACACCGCCAGAGCGCGCAGCTGCGGCAACATCTGTTCGGCGGCCGCGGCACCCAGCGGAATGGCCTCGGCCGAGCGGTCGAAACTGGCGCTGCCGATATCGCCCAGCGCCGGCGAGATGCGCACATCCTTGGGCGATAGCCCGGCAAGCACCTGCTCGGTGCGTGCTTTCATCAGCACATCGAGCATCTGCATGGTGATCGCGAACGGCGAATTGAGCTCGCTGTCGGCCAGCAGCGGCGATCCGACATCGACCACAATGATGCGATCTGCACCCATCGCCTTGACCACGTCGACCGGCACGTTGTTGACCACGCCGCCATCGATCATCAACTTGCCGTCGACCCGGATCGGCGCAAACGCCGCCGGCACCGACATGCTGGCGCGGATCGCCAGCGCCAGATCGCCATGGTCGAAGACCACGGGCTGCCCGGCGGCGATATCGGTGCCGACGGCGCGAAACGGAATCGACAGCTGGTCGAAGTGCTGCACCTGCCAGGTGTGCAGGGTCAACCGCCGCAGCAGGCTGAGCAGTTTCTGGCCCTGGATCACGCCACGCGGCAGCTGGATGCTGCCATCGCGCACGCCGAGCTTGAAGTCGAGCAGGTAGCGCAGGGTGTCGTTCTTGCGCCGCATCGGAAAGTCGAGCCGCGCCGGGTCGTCGCTGAACATGTCCTTCCAGTCGATCGCGGTGAGGATGGATTCGATCTCCTCGGCGCTGTAGCCGCTGGCATACAGCCCACCCACGATAGCGCCCATGCTGGTGCCGGCCATGCGGCAGATCGGGATGCGCTCGCGTTCGAGCACCTTGAGCACGCCGATGTGGGCCGCTCCACGCGCGCCGCCGCCGCCGAGCACCAGACCGATGCAGTGGCCGGAAGGCGGGTCCGGCGATGCGCCGATCACGGGATTGGACAGCAGACTGCAACAGGCCGCTAGCGACAAGGCAAGGAAGGCGGGACGCATCGGGGATCGACTGAACGGGACGGGCGGCGCAGTCTAACCCGACGCACTGCACGCAGCGGGAGCTGCCATGGCCGCGACTGACTTTGCGGCAGCAGTGGAGGTGGCAATCGCCGGCATGCCGGCTCCCACAAGGAGAGTGTTGGCTTCCGGCCAGGCTTGATGTGGCGCTGCGCTGGTGGTGGCGCTTCGCTGGTGGTGGCGCCGCGCTGGTGGTGTCGCCGCGCTGGTGGTGGCGCAGCACGGGAGATGGCGCTGCGCGGGCGGTGGCGCAGCACGGCTGGTGTCGCAGCGAGGAACTGCATGACTGGCGGCTGGGGTGGCCGATCCTTGTGGGAGCTGCCATGGCAGCGACTCGCTTTGCGGCAGCAGTGGAGGTGGCAGTCGCCGGCATGCCGGCTCCCACAAGGAGAGTGTTGGCTTGCGGCCAGCTTTGATGTGGCGCCGCACGGGAGATGGCGCTGCGCGGGCGGTGTCGCAGCACGGCTGGTGTCGCAGCACGGCTGGTGTCGCAGTGCGGCTGGTGTCGCAGCACGGCTGGTGTCGCAGCGAGGAACTGCATGACTGGCGGCTGGGGTGGCTGAGCCTTGTGGGAGCTGCCATGGCAGCGACTCGCTTTGCGGCAGCAGTGGAGGTGGCAATCGCCGGCATGCCGGCTCCCACAAGGAGAGTGTTGGCTTGCGGCCAGGCTGGTGGCGTCGCAGCGCCAAGGTGTCGCAGTGCCAAGGTGTCGCAGCGCCAAGGCGTCGCAGCGCCAAAGCGTCGCAGCGCCAAGGTGTCGCAGCACGCGAAATGTCGCTGTGCGACGAACGATGCCTACAGCTGGCTGTCGAGCGGCAGCAGGCGGAACATCCACGCCGTGAACAGGCGTCTGGTGTCGGCCTCGGGCTCGCCGGTGAACACGCGCGGCTGCCCGTCGTGTACGTCGTGCCAGCGCAGTTGTCCGGCCGCCAGCGCAACGCGCCAGCTGCGCGCAGGATCGATCGCCTTTTGGTACTGCGCGCGCACCTGTGCGGCGAATTCCGGATCGTCGATCACCACGCCGCCTTCGGTGTTGATCCGTGCCGAGCGCGGGTCCATGTTGAACGAACCGACATAGGCGATCCGGCCGTCGACGACCATCGCCTTGGTATGCAGGCTGGCGCGCGATGAACCCAGCGGTCCGTCCTGCGAGGCGCCGGGGATCGGCTTGAGCTCGTGGATCTGCACGCCTGCGCGCAGCAGCGGCCGCCGCCACTTGGAGTAACCCCCGTGCACGGCGGCCACGTCGTTGGCGGCCAGCGAGTTGGTCAGCACGCGCACCGCGACGCCGCGACGCTGCAGGCCGATCAAACCCTCGGTGCCTTTGCGCATCGGTACAAAGTACGGCGAGATCAGCACGGCTTCGTGATTGGCCGATTCGAGCAGGCTGCGCACCTCGTCGAGCATGCGCAGAGGTGGATCGTTCCCGAAGGCCTTGGCGGGGTCATCGGAAACCATGCGCACGCCACGACCGCGCATGAAGTCATGCAGCTGCAGGCCGATTTCGCCCTCGCCACGCAGTGTGCGCAGGCGCGCGACGTAGGGACTATCCGCGGCCGCGCTGCGGTTTGCGGCAAAGGCGGCTTCCGCTACGGCTACCGCAACGACCGCATCGCTGGCCTTCGCGAACGCCGACAGCGGCACCACCGCATCGCTGTTCCAGTATTCGTCGAACTGCTGCGATGCATCGACCGCCGCCGCCCCGACCAGCAGCACGCCCAAGTCGCCGAAGTTGAACGCGTCGTGCGCCCCGAAGTACTCATCGCCGATGTTGCGGCCGCCAACGATCGCCAGACGCGAGTCCGCGATCCACAGCTTGTTGTGCATGCGCCGGTTCTTGACCCCCAGCGTCGCCAGGAACTCGACCGTGTTACCCACCGTCGAGTCGCGGGTACGGAACGGATTGAACAGGCGGATCTCGAGATTCGGATGCGCATCGATGTTGGCCAGATTTTGATCCAGCCCGCGCGCATAGATATCGTCCAACAGAACCCGCACCCGCACGCCGCGCTGCGCGGCCTCGAATAGCTCACCGGCAATCAGCCTACCGGTCAGATCGTCGTGCCACATGTAGTACTGCACATCGAGGCTGCGCGCGGCGATCGATGCGCTGCGCATGCGTATCGAAAACGCATCCTCGCTACCCTGCACCAGCCGATAGCCCGACTCCCCAGCGGCGAGTGCCAGAGAATCCACCGCGCGGTCGAGCCGCGAATCGGCGCCGATCGGCAGTGCGCTGCTGGGTTCGCCACGCGGCAATGGACCGGCCGCACATGCGCCAAGCAGCGTGGCGGCAACCAGCGGGAGCATCCATCGAACGGCGGCGTACATGGCAAATCGGCCAATGCGGGCGACGAACTCTAGCAGGCGCTATGCAGGCATGCCGCGCAATGCAGACATGCCCGGAGCGTCGTGGTGCCGCACGGGCCACAGGCCAAGACATCCTCGACTGCAGGACATCCTGGACTGCCGACGTACGTCATGCAGACTGGACTGTGCGGGTCGCAGTCCCCCGCCGTGCGTGGACTTGCGCTAGGTGGGTGCCCGTGCAACCCGGCTCGCCCGGACTACTTCTTGATGCGGGTGATCTTCGAGCCTTCGAGCGTGACGTTGTACATCAAGCCTTTTTCATCGAGGATGAACCCGATGATCGGCTGATTGAGGCTCTTGGTATCAGCCTGCGCACCGGCGCCGAGATCGGCGACCACGATGGAACCATCGACGCCGGCCTCCCAGCCCTCGGAGTTCTTGAATTTGCGCAGCGCCTCACCGTCCATGAAGGCGATGATCTGCGCGCGCTTTTGCAGGCCCAGCTGCAAGCCGACCGAGCCGGTCACCACGCGGTAGTAACCGGTAACCGCGCCACGCTCACGCAACACGCCCTCGCCGAACTCCGCGCCGACGCCGATACCGCCCTTGTAGATGCCCGGGAACACCAGCACACCGGCCGCGCGGCCGAGCACTTCGCGCGTACTGGGCTGGGTGTCGTACAGGTGCTCGAGGGTCTCATTGCTTTGCCGTTTGAGCTTGGACGCGCTGGCGGCCTGCGCCTGATTCACAGGCATGGCAGCCAGCAACACGGCAGCGGTCAGTGCAGCAAGCAGGGCAATCGGACGCATGGCAACTCTCCAAGGGTTTCAGCTGCCTTGGAGGATGCCAACCTGCCGGCCAGCGCACCGTTCGCCAACACACACAGGCGGCCTGGCGATGCGCTGCCGTTCAGAATCCGTAGCGCAGGAAGCCACCATCGACTGCGACGCATTCGCCGGTGACGAAGCTGGAAGCTGGCAGGCACAGGAATGCCACGGCGGCAGCGACTTCCTCGGGCTCGCCGACCCGACCCAGCGGCGTGCGCTCGATGACCTCGTCGTAATAGGCCGGATCGGCGAGCACACGCTCGGCCAGCGGGGTGCGGATGTACCACGGTGCGACGCAGTTGACGCGGATACCGTCGCCGGCCCACTCGACCGCAAGATTGCGGGTCAACTGCGTGAGCGCGGCCTTGGTCATGGCATAGGGTGAACCAGTGCGCAGGTGGGTAAGTCCGGCGACCGAGCCGATGTTGACGATCGCCGACTGCGCGTGGCGCGCCAGGTGCGGATGCGCAAGCCGGCACATCTCGAAGGCGCTGAGCAGATTGGTCTCGAACAGGAAACGATACTCGTCGATGCTGTAGTCGAGGGTGGGCTTGCGGATGTTGGTGCCCACATTGTTGACCAGTACGGTGAGCTCAACGCCCAGATCGACGACCCAGTCGAATACGTCGAGGCGCTGCTCGGACTCCGAAAGGTCGGCGGCAAAAGCCATCACCCGACGCCCCGGATGGTCCGCGGCCAGCTCGTCGCGAGCCGCTTCCAGCTGCACTTCATCGCGCGCGACCAGCAGCACATCGGCACCGAAGCCGAGCAGTTCGGCAGCGCAAGCGCGGCCAATGCCCTTGCTGGCCCCGCTCACCAGGGCCACCCGACCATCGAGACGCCAGCGTGTGCCGTTCATCTGGACCTCCGCGTTTGCAGGGATGCGCAACCGAGCGTACGTGGCGCGACCGGCGTAGGCTACCGCGGCCACCCCTTGAGGATGCATCGATGCGCCGCCCGATCCTGATCCTGATGTTGCTCGCGATGACAGCGTGCTCGCCGCCGGCCCCACTGCCACCGGCCCCGGAATCGGCCGCGCCAACGCCGGCGGCGGCCGATCCACGCGATCCGCGGGAGCGCGCCAAAGCGGTCGAAGCCGACGTGCTGGAGCAGAAAGCGCGTCAGGATCGCGAGCTCGAGAAGCAGGGCGGCTGACGCTGGCAGTCGACAGGGCGCACGCGCCCTGTCGATGCCGGTTGCGAGGGCGGCCGCCGGCACGATGCCGCGACCGCGCGCAGCCTCAGCGCGTATCGCACTCGCAGTGCGCGTAGATCGCTGCCGGTCGATGGCGAGCCGCATCGGCAAGCACGCGCTGGGCGCGCTCGATCTCGCTCAGCTGCTGCTGCGGCAGCCACTGGGTCGGCAGGCTCACGCCCGCGGCGACCGCCGCACCGATCCGTGACTGCAGCATGTTGGCGAAAATCTGTTCGAAGGGCGAGCGTTCCTTCTCGATGTATTGCACGCGATACTCGTCGATCGACGCGGCACTCGCTGCGGCCTTGATCGCGTCATCGAGCGTACCGAGCGCATCGACCAGCCCACGCTCCATCGCCTGGCTGCCGCTCCACACGCGACCGCGCGCGATGCTGTCGATCTCGGACACCTGCTTGCCGCGCGCGGCCGCCACCTTGCCGATGAACTGCTGGTAGCCGCGATCGATCACGCTCTGGATCAGTTGGCCCAGGCGCGGGTCGTAGGCGCGGGTGGGATCGATCGCGCCGGCAATCCAGGTGGTGGAGGTGCCATCGGTGCGCAGTCCCAGCTTGCCGAGCGCTTCGGGAAAATTGACCCACAGTCCGAAGATGCCGATCGAGCCGGTGATGGTGCTGGGGCTGGCGATGATCTTGTCGGCGTTCATCGAGATCCAGTAGCCGCCCGATGCGGCGAGATCGCCCATCGACACGATCACCGGCTTGCCGGCAGCCTTGGTCAGTTCGACCTCGCGCCGGATCAGCTCCGACGGAAACACCCCACCACCGGGCGAATCGACGCGCAGCACGATCGCCTTGACGTTTTCGTCCTCGCGCGCGTTGCGGATCAGGCGCGCGGTGGAGTCGCCGCCGATCATTCCCGCCGGCTGCACGCCATCGGTGATCTCGCCTTCGGCAACCACCACGCCGATCGCCGGCTTGCTCAGGTGCAGCAGGTCGGCGTTGTTGAGGTAGGTTGCATAGTCGTCGATCGAAATCTGACGGAATGTCTTGTTCTCTTCGTCGAGTGCGCCTTTTTCGATCAGCATCGCGCGCACTTCGTCGCGCGTCTTGAGCTCGTCGACCAGACCCTGGTCGAGCGCCATCTTGGCCAGATCGCCCGAATGCGACTGCACCAGCGCCACGTAGTTCTCGATGTCAGCGGCCAGTTTGCCGTCCTCGATCTTGCGCAGCTGCGACACCTCGGACAGATAGCGCTGCCACAGATCGCCCATCCAGAACAGATCGGCCTCCTTGGCTTCCGGCGACGCGTCGCTGCGGATGTAAGGCTCGCCAGCCGACTTGTACTCGCCGACGCGGAACAGGCGCGCCTCGACGCCGAACTTGTCGAAGGCGTCCTTGAAGTAGGTGCGATAGCGGCCGATACCCTCGAGCAGCACTGCGCCGTCCGGGTGCAGGTAGATCTTGTCGGCGTGCGCTGCGAGGTAATAAGCACCCTGCCCCATGCCGTCGCCGAAGGCGATGATCTCCTTGCCCGAGGTCTTGAAGCGCTTGAGTGCGGCGCCGATTTCGAGCTGCGTGCTGTAGCCGATCGAGGCCAGCGCGTCGGGCACGATCACGATGCGGTCGATGTGGGTATCGCGCGCAGCACCATCGATCGCGCGCAGGATGTCGCGCAGCTGCGTCTCGAGGACTTCCTCGCCGAGCGCCTTGGACAACGCACGGTCGGCCGGACTGCCGCTGTGCTGCTCGACGATGGCGCCTTTGGGGGCCAACACCAGCGCGGTCTTGGTCTCAAGCGTCGGGCCCTTGCCGCCGAGGCTGGCCAGCACGCCGATCAGCAGCAACAGCGCTATCGCGCCGAACACCAGCCTGCGGGTGAAATTGAATGCGCCCCAGATGCCACGAAAGAAACGCACGAAGATGTTGGGCTTGCCGTTCTCGGCCATGATCGGGATCGCTAGGTGAGGATTTGATCGCTCAAGGGTAGCCGATCGCAGCGCGCTGTAGATGCCTCGAAGGTCACGTCACGAGGACGTGACGATCTTCAGTGGGGCGCGCGGGTGCCTGCTTCGTCGGCCACGTGCTGCGGTACGCCGTCGCGCCGCATGCGCGCCACCCGACTGCGAAAGCGCGCCGACAACAGCAATGCCGCGACGCTCAGCCCCGCGATCAGCCCGACCCACAATCCGCTGGCGCCCCAGCCGCGCTCGATGCCCAGCCACCATCCAAGCGGAAAGCCCACGCCCCAATACGCCAGCACCGTGATGGCAGCCGGGATTGCAGTGTCCTTCAGTCCGCGAAGGGCACCATTGGCGAGCGCCTGGATGCCATCGGAGAACTGGAACACGGCTGCGAACCACAGCAGGCTCGCGGCCATCGCCACGACCGGCAGGTCGCTGGTGTACAGGCCCGCAATGGTGGTCGGCATGGCGAACATCGCCGCCGCCGATACCACCTGGGCGATCAATACCAGCACCAGGCCCGCCATTGCCGCACCGGCGATCGCGTCGACATCGCGCCGCCCCACCGCATTGCCGACCCGCACCGTGGTGGCCATCGCGATGCCCAGCGGCACCATGAAGGCCAGCGATGCGATGTTGATCGCTATCGCATGCGCCGCTGCCGGCACCTGTCCGAGCGAGCCGATCAACAGCGCGCTGACCACGAACAAACCGCCCTCCATGAACAGGGCCATGCCCATCGGCACGCCGATCCGCAGCAAACCGTAGATCGCGCGCCACTGCGGCCAGTCGAAGCGCGCGAACAGCTGCGCCTGCCGATAGTTGCCGCGCAGCGCCAGATACAGCAGGAAAGCCAGCGCCTGGCACCAGATCGCGATCGCATGCGCATAGCCCGCGCCGGCCGCACCCAGTGCGGGAAACCCGAGCTTGCCGTACATCAACACCACCGCGACCGGGGTCAGTACCGCGAGGCCAAGCAGGCTGAAGTACAGTGAAGGACGCGCCAGCGACAGGCCTTCGCTGGTGTTCTTGCAGGCGAAGAACAGCGCCAGCCCCGGCGCGCCCCACGCGATTGCGCGCAGGAAGGCGCCGGCATCGGGGATGATGTCGGGCGCCACCTGTGCCATGTGCAGCAGGGTGTCCGCCTCGCGCACCAACAACATCAGCAGCACGCCGGCCAGCAGTGCCAACCACAGCGCCTGGCGGAACACCGCGCCAACCGCATCGCGACGCCCGGCGCCATCGAGTTGCGCGGTCGAGGGCGTCACCGCCAGCATCACGCCGATGACCACCAGCTGCTCCACCACCCAGATAAGGTTGCCCTGCGATACGGCGGCCTAAACCTGGGTGCCAAGGCGACCGGCGAGCACGGTATCGACCGTGTTCATCGCCACCGTCAGCAACTGGCCCATGACGATCGGCAGGGCGAGCACGAAGGTCGCCGCCACCTCGTGTGCGAGGCGCCGGCGCCGCAATCCGTATTTCATGGTTGAGTGCGGGCCAAGCGGGCCAGTATGGTATCGCAACCCCAACAGGGTTCGAACGGGAATGGCGATGACCACGGTGCTGGTAACCGGTGCGACCGGATTCGTGGGCCAGCATCTGCTGCGCGAGCTGCACGAGGCCGGCGTGACGGTGCGTGCGCTCTCACGCTCGGACGCGTCCGATGCGTCGCTGGCTGCCGCCGGCATCGCCAGCGTGCGCGGCGATCTGGCGCAGCCGCAGTCGCTGGTCAGCGCCGTGACGCCCGACCTCGATGCGATCTTCCACACCGCTGCCGATACCAGCACGTGGCGCGGCGATGCGGCGCGCCAGACCCTGGTCAATGTCGAGGGCACGCGAGCGCTGGCGCAGGCCGCACTCGCGCGCGGCGTGCGCCTGATCCATACCGCCAGCGTGTCGTGCTTCAGCCATCTGGTTCATGCCACCCTCACCGAGGACACGCCGCGGCGTGGCGGCGAGAGCTGGGTCAATTACGAGCGCAGCAAGTATCTGGGCGAAGAAGCCGTGCGCGCGGCGATGGCGCAAGGCCTGCAGGCCACCATCCTGTATCCGGCGCATATCTTCGGGCCGGGCGATACGCACAATTGGGCGCGCCTGGTGCAGCTGGTAGATCGCGGCGAACTGCCCGGCGCGCCCCCGGGCGCCGGCGCCTTCGCCGACGTGCGTGAAGTAGCCCGCGCGCACGTCGCGGCGTGGCAGCGCGACTGCGTGGGACGCAGCTATCTGCTCGGCGGCGAGCATGCGCGCTTCCTCGATTTGATCCAGCGCATCGGCAGTCGCCTTGGGCGCAAGGTGCCCACGCGCGCCACGCCGGCTGCAGCACTCAAGGCCTATGCACGGCTGCAGGAGTTCATCGCCGGCGTGCGCGGTCGCAAACCGGCCCTGACCGCCGAAGCCGCGCAGTTCACTTGCCATGATCTGGCCGTCGATTCGGCGCGTGCGCAGCGCGAGCTGGACTATCGCATCACCCCGCTCGACCGCCTGCTCGACGACACCATCGGCTGGATGCGTGGTGCCGGCATGTTGATCCGCACATGACCGAGCAACCGACCACTGCCGCGTCGATGCCGTCCACGGTGTCCGCTGTCCCGCCTGCTGCTCCTGCGGCAACCTCGGTGCCGGCCGAAGGCGACACCTGCCCGAACTGCGGAGCGGCGACCTGGGGCGAGTTCTGCTTTGCCTGTGGGCAGCCGCGCAAGGGGCTGATCCGCCGCTTCTCCAGCATCCTCGGCGATTTCCTCGATACGGTGTTCAGCATCGACAGCCGCCTGCTGCGCACGCTCGCACCGCTGTACTTCAAGCCCGGGCATCTGACGTGCGAATACATCTCCGGGCGCCGCGTGCGCTACGTCACGCCATTCCGCCTGTTTTTCTTCCTCTGCGTTTTTTCGTTCTTCGCACTGAAGCTGTATGCGGAGCAGTCCGAGAACGCAATCAACTTCGGCGACGGCGGCGACGGCGAACTGGCGGAGGCGAAGACACCCGAAGCGGTCGATGCGTGGCTGGCGAAGACGATTTCCAAGATCGACGCTGGGGGCGCGGGATTGCGCAAAGGACTGGACGCGGTCGGCAGCGAACAATCTTCGATCGATGAGGCGCAAGCGCAGTTGGACAAGAGCAAAGCACAGATCGAGGCCAAGGCCGCAAAGCGCAAGGCCTGGCTGGTCGATCTCGCCGCTGCCCGCGCGGCAGGTCGCCCGGAACCGGCAGACCCGCTCGACGAATTCGACGGCGGACTCAGCTTCGGCGGCGACCGTTGGGATGCACAGAAGAATCCGATCGCGATCGGCTGGCTGCCGGACGCTGCCAACAAACTGCTCAACGAGCGAGCCGGACGTGCAACTGCCGCGATCCGCAATGCACGCAAGGATCCCAAGCCGCTGATCGAGGCGTTTTTCGCCGCGATCCCGCCGGCGACGTTCGTTCTCATGCCGCTGTTCGCGCTGCTGCTGAAGATGATGTACCTGTTCAAGCGGCGTCTGTACATGGAGCACCTGCTGACCGCGCTTCACAGCCACGCGTTCATCTTCCTGTCATTGCTGGTGATCTGCCTGCTCCTGATCCTGCAATTGGCGATCGCGGCCAGCCGACCGTGGCTGGACACCACACTGGATTGGACGATCTGGGCGATGGGCTGGTGGATACCGGTGTATCTGCTGATCGCGCAGAAGCGCATCTATCGGCAGAACTGGTTCGCGACCGTGTTCAAGTTCTGCGTCATCGGTACGGCCTACATGGTGTTGCTCGGCTTCGGCCTGACCCTGGCCGTCCTGCTGGGCATGTTCAATCTGTGAGGCCGCAGCGATGATCGTCTATGAGGTGCGCGCCAGCGTCGAGCCGCAGATCGCTGCGGACTACCTTGCGTGGCTGTCGCCGCATATCCGGCAAATCCTCGCCATCCCCGGTTTCACCCGCGCCGAGTTGCTGATTGAAGACGGCGAGACCGACCGCGTGACCTACAGCGTGCGCTACCATCTGGACACGCGCGCGGCATTGGAGAACTATCTGCGCGAGCACGCATCGCAACTGCGCGCCGATGGCCTCGCCCGCTTCGGCGCACAATTCAGCGCCACCCGTCGGGTGTGCGAGCTGGCCTCGGAGTTCGATCAATGAGCACAAGACGTTCCCGACGCGCCACCGCACTGCTCGCGCTGGCCGTGACCGTGGCCGCTGCAGGTCTGGTGATCTTCGGCGGCGACCGCGGACCACCGCCGGGCGCATCGCGGCAAACGGGTAGCGCCGCTGCCAGCGCGCAGGATGCGGCCAGCGCGATGCTGGCCGGCACCAGCGTTCCGGCGGCCACGGCCGCGCCGGTACCAGCGACGCCGGAGAACGCAACGCAAGCATCCGCCACCAGCGCGACCGACGCAGACGCCGTGTTCGAAGCGATCGACGTGCAGCTGGCGCGGGTCGCCGAAGGCATCGAGGCGCAACGCCTGGAGTCGCCAGCGACTACCCGCATCGGCGACCGTTTGCGGATCGGCATCAGCAGCAATCGAGATCTGTACGTCTATGCCTTCAACCGGGAACTCGGCGGCGCGCCGACCGTGATGTTTCCACTGGCCGTGCTGGACTTGAAAAACCCGCTGCCGGCAGGCGAACACGAACTGCCCGGCACCGTGCAGGGCGAACACCAGAGCTACACCGTGGAAAGCCGCGCCGCGAGCGAAGAGATCCTGCTGGTACTGGCAACCGCAGCGCTGCCGCTGCTCGATGCGCATGTCGCCGGGATGGCTGCAGTAGCGGCCGGCGATGCCACCGCAGCGCCGGCCGCCGGCTCATCCGCACTCGACCTCGACCGGATCGCGGCCGATGCAACCGCCGCGGAGGGCGAGGCGTCGAAGGTGTATCGGTGGCGGCTTGATCATGTTGCCGCGCCCGGTGGGTAACCGGGCGCGGCTTGCGCTTGCGTCGAGCTGAGCGGTTCGAAACCCGGCCT
>JBBRFN010000061.1:0-16602 GCA_038224265.1 Lysobacterales bacterium | reverse complement strand
GCGGCCTGCGCAACCGGCTTGGCGCGATCGACGTCGGGGCGCTGGAGTTGCAGAACCTCGACCCGGTATTCCGCGACGGCTTCGAGCCCCTGCCGCCCTGAACCCGCGGCGGCAACGAGCGACTGGCGCTCATTGCGTGGGCAGCACGCAATCGAGGACGCAATCGAGGACAGGACAATCGAGGACAGACATGATTTCCTGACCTCTGTCGTGGCGACCGTTGCGGCAGGTCGGGACGACCTGCCCTACGAGGGCGAGGCGGCGCGGCAATACATACTTAGACGTGGACACGTGGACACGTAGACGCGTAGACGCGTAGACGAGGACAGGCGCAGAAAACGTCACGCGTTGTCCAGGCGCTTGCCAGCATCGCCTCGCGCCGGGCTTCGACGCCCGAAGTACTCGCGCCAAGCGAACTAGCGCAAGCCGCACATCCACTACGTGATCGCGCGACAGCGGGGCGTTTCGAAACGCAAGCACACCGCCTCCGACTAGATCGCCGTCATCCCGCCATCGATGGTCAGCGCGTGGCCGGTGATGAACGGTGAGTGGTCCGAGCTCAGGAACAGCACCGCATTGGCCACTTCGGCGACTTCGCCAATGCGACCGACCGGGTGCAGGGCCTTGATCTGATCCTCGGTGGCGACCTGGCGCTCGAGCGCGCGCTCGAACATCGGGGTACGGATCACGCCGGGACAGATCGCATTGACGCGCACGCCCATGCGCCCGTATTCCGCCGCCGCGCTGCGGGTCAGACCGAGTACCGCGTGTTTGCTGGCGGCATAGATCGCATGCTTGGGTGCGCCGACCAAGCCCGCCACCGAAGCGGTATTGACGATGCTGCCGCTGCGCTGGCGCGCCATCTGCGCCAGCTGGTACTTCATGCACAGCCACACGCCCTTGACGTTGATCGCCATCATGCGGTCGAACAGGGCTTCCTCGCCATCGGCCAAGCGCGTGGTTTCTTCTTCGACGCCTGCGTTGTTGAAGGCGCAGTCGATGCGTCCGTAGCTTGCGACAATGCCGGCGACCAACGCTTCGACTTCGATGGCCGAAGTCACGTCGACGTGCACGAACTCGGCCTGCCCGCCAGCGGCGATGATGGTGGCAACTACCGCCTCACCGGCTTCACGCGCGATATCGCACAGCACCACCTGCGCACCGGATTGCGCGAACGCCGTTGCTGCAGCGGCACCGATGCCGCTGGCGCCACCGGTCACCAGCACGATCTGGTCGTCGAATCGCTGTGACCGCATGTTGTCTCCCGCTCGCACTCGATGCGACATGGTCGCACGGGCGTTCACCGCGTGGCGAACTCGGGTGCTACCGGTCCCGAAAGCGATCCCCGTCCCAAAAGCGATCGGGGGAGGCTTTCGCCTCCCCCGATCATTGCTGCGCGTGCATCAGCCTGCCAGGTGGATCAGGGCGCCGGGCTCTCGAAACCGTGCGAGAAGATTCCGTCGAGCGGACCACAGGTGGCAGTGCCGGCGCTGCAGATCGGCGGCGGCAACGTCGTGGTCATGCCCTGTCCTGCGAACACGGGGTTGGCCGTGTTGAACGAGAACTGGGTGAACGTGGTCCCGGCATTGGCTGCCTGTACGCCGACGGTCGCGCCCGCACCACCGGCACCGGCGGAGTTGTTGTAAATGGTACGGAACTGGCTCTGGCCCTCGAAGAAGCGCAGCTCGAAGTTCACCGGAGTGGGGTTCGCAAACGTAGTACCACGCCACTCCAGGTTCCAGACGCGGTTCGGCGCTGTTCCCGTGACCGACTGGAACACGCCGGACACACCGGCCGGAGTATCGGTACGCAGATCGTCCCAATAGGCGAGCACCACCGGCACTGCCGCACCAAAAGTGGCTGCCGGCAACGCCGAATTGCTGAATGCGGTACTGCCGCCAGTAGCAACGAACTGCACGTTGCCGTTGGAGCTGACCGTGATGTTGCTGGCTTGCGCGATTGCGTTTCCGTAGACGAAGAATGCGAACGGCGTGGCGACCGTCGCCACTACATCGTCGCCTGTGCTGCCGACGATCAGGGTTTTCGGCGTGGCGTCGATGGTCGCCGCGGCCGGCGTACCGTAGGCGTAGGCGCCGCCCAGCTGGCCGACCGGAATCACGAAGTTCAGTGTCGTCGGCGAACCACCACCGGTGTACGCCAGTGTCTGCGTGAGGTTGACGACGCTGCCGCAGGCAACGCTGGGAGCGGTACTGATCAGGAACGGCGTCACGTTGGTGCCGGTGCCAGTGACCGCGGCCAGATTCGGGTACTGCGAGGTCGGGACCGAAATCGTGACCCCCGGCGTGGTCGACGACAATGTCGCGATCACGTTGCTGGCTGCATTGGTGCCGGTGTTATTGAGCGCGACATTCAGCTCATTGCACTCGTTCGGCTCGAGGATGCTGTTGCCGGTCGTCAGAGTGCGCGCGCCGAGTGCGAGATTGGCGGCCGTGATGTTGACGCTGTAGTCCTGCACGCCTGGACAGCCGTTCGCATCGGTCGCCAGCACACTGAAGTTGTAGGTGCCACCGGTGGTCGCCGTACCCTGCAGCGTGGTGCCGGACAGCGTAAGTCCCGGCGGAACGCTGCCGGCATTGGAGAACGTGTACGGCGTGGCGCCGCCGGTGGCAGAGAAGTTCTGTGTCGGATACACGCTGCCAGCGACCACGTTGGTCGGGATCGACCCCGGAGTAATGCCGATCGTCGGACAGGCGCCCAGCGCGCTGGAGTTGTAGGCGACCAGCGCGAAGTCCTGGTCGGTCACATTCGCATTGCCCGGCACACCGTCACCGGGAACATTCGTTGCGCGTACGCTGACCGTGAACGGGCCTGTAACGCCGGCCGGAATGAACACGCTCTCCGCATTGTTGCGCACATCCGCAACGCCACCGGTGCTGGAGTTGGCACCGGTAAACACGTTGCCGAGGTAGGTATTGCCGCCGGCACGCACCAACAAGTCGAGGTTGTTGACGAATGCGTTGCCGGTGGTGGTACCCGGGGCATCGGTCCAGGCCAACGTCACCCGAAACGGCTTGGTGTTGTCGGGGATGGTGCCGGTGAAGCCGCGGATCTGGCCACTGGCGCTGAAGGTGTCGGCAGCGGCCTGGTCGCGGATCGCGCGCGGCGTGCCGTCGAATGCGCGCCCAAGGTTCATCATGCCCATGCCCTGGCTGTTCGACGGCAGGTTGTCGTTGGCCGACACGCCCGTCATGTAGCGGGCGGAGTTCATCAGGTAGGCCTTGGTCAGCGCCGGACTGGGCGGCGCGCTGCCGGCTGGCGTGCGGAAGTTGGCCAGATACGGCGGATTGTTGATGAACTGCTGATAGACGAGCGCCGCACCGCCGGCGAGTGCAGGCGTCGAGTGGCTGGTGCCCGACGATGCGGTGTACCAGGACTGCCCGACCGGGAAGTAGTCGCTCGGCGGCACGCCCGCGCAAACGCCATCGGCACGATAGCTTGCCACGCGGGTCGCATTGCCGCTCGAATCCGGGGTCACGAACGCCATACCGGTGACATGGGTGCCGGGGCCGACGATCTCGGGCTTCACCCGCCCATCGTCGGTGGGCCCGCGGCTGGAGAATCCGACGATGTCGTTGGCGCTATCGGCCTCACCGTCGCCGGTACCGCAACCATCGGCACCACCGAACGGATGCACATTCTCGGCGGCGCCTACCGTGATCATGTTCTTGCCCGTGCCCGGCGCGCCGGTGGTATTGGCCCCGGGTCCACTGTTGCCGGCAGCGAACAGGATCACCATTTCCTGATTGCCGGCCGTGCCGCTACGCGCATCGCGGACGAGGCGATCGTAGGTCTGCGCGTCCGTGGAGTAGGCGCCGCCAACAGGCGCGCCCCAGCTGTTGCTGCTGATGCGGGTGCTGGCAGCGTGGTTCGCGTCCAGCATGGTCGCAAAATTCGGGCTGCGGAAGCTCGGATCGAAAATGACCGAGTTCGCCAGCTTGACGTAAGGTGCGACGCCAAGCCCGAACCGATACCCGCTCGCATCGGAGTGCGGGAACGCGCCGAAATTGACCCCACCCACGGTGCCGCTCGGCACGAAACCACCCACGATGCTCATGTTGAGCTGACCGTGGCCGCTGTTGCCCAGGCCCGCATCGGTGCCGGGCGTTGCGAAGATGCCTTTGTAGACGAATCGACTGGTGCCGGAGGGCACGGCGGCTCCGATCGGACGAGCACCGCTTTCGTAGAGCACGAAATGGTTCGGCAATACCGGCCCTGCAACCGCATTGTTCGGCACGCCACCGGGCGGATTGATGTCCGCACCATCATCGGTCACGTCGACCACGAAGCCGGAAGTGTTGAACTGTCCTTGGGTGAATCCCCAACCGCTGAGCAGGTCGAAGTAATTGCCAGGGTTGGGCACGTTGCCGGTGAGATTGCCGGACACGATCATGTTTTGCCGCTCGTCCAGCAGCACGGGGTCCAGATACGGGTGGATCGACACGATATCGGGTCGCGTAGCGAAACTCGCCAGCATTTCCGGAGCCAACTCGATGGTGTAGTTGGCGAACTTGCTGCCAGAGTCTGGCACTGCAGCAACCCGGCCGCCGAGCGCAGTCAGCTGCGCCAGTGTCTGCGCGTTGCTCGCGGCATCAGCGACAAGCTGCAGCGAAAACCGCGCTCCCGCCGGCTGACGCTGCGCCAGCGGCAGCTGAAGGTCCTTGGCGCCCGCCCAGATATCGGGATGGAACTTGTAGGTATCGAGCCAAGCGCCATCCCATGCGATGGCGGACTGCACGCTGGCAGCGCGCGCCTGCAGCCGCGACAGCGCTGTGGCGTCACCCCAGACCAGGTACGCATAATCGGGAATGTAGTCGACGATCTGCACGCCGTCGGACTTGAGCGCATCGAGCCATTGCGGCTGAATGGCGCCGCTGAACTGAACCAGGTGCAGTCGCTTGCCATCGAACTCGCCGACTGCCTGCCGCAGCGCGACGGCCTCAGGTTGCGCGGTGTCGATCGCGCCGGCGTTGAGCTGGATCTGCGCGGCGCTGACCGCGCTTGCGCCGACATACAACGCAGCGGCAATGGCTGCAGTCAGGGAGCGCCGCGCCGGTGCGCGCGATAGCGAGCGGTTGCTGGACTGGGAGTAAGGCATGCGTGGCAATCCTGTTTGATAGTGACGATGGTTTTCGTGCGCATGCGCGATACGAATGCGCGCCAGAAGCCGCGCCTGCAGGCGCGTCGATCTCCGACAGAAAGGCAGAGCAAAGAAAAAGTCAGGGGGATTGCGTGTGCGCACAGAACTTGCGCGACTGCACAGCATTCAGATGCCTCGCGCAGCGTACCCGGCCCTGACTCCCCCCGCCCGACAGCTACCCATCGACCATCGGGAGGATAGTCGCCTGCCAGCGGCTTTTCCATAGCGCCACGTCAGGCAATGCAACCCGCTGTATTTGCTCTGCGCGTTACTCGAAGCCGTCGGCAAACAGCGACGAAGCATCGACCACTGCCCACGTGGCCACCGCGGCTGCATTCATGCGCAGGACCTTCTCGGCCATCGGCTGCGCATTGGTCATGTTCTGCGGCAAGTCGGTGCTGCGGTGATAGTGCGGATACTGAAACCAGTCGTACTCGATCGTGAGCAGTGCCGGCACCGCCTGGTTGATCCACGGCATGTGGTCGGAACAGCAGGGACTGGTGTCGATGATGGTGCGGCTGCCGGGCGCGTAGTCGACCGCTAGCTGGGCAAAGGTGTTGAGCACCGCAACCTGCGCCGGCGTGTTGCCGCTTTCGAGCAGGATGTCGAAATCGGTATCGCTGGAATAGCCGATCATGTCCATGATCAGCGCAAGACGGATGCGCGGCAGGTCGCCGGAAGCCGACAGCGACTGCATGTGGGCAAGAGAACCGAACAGACCTTGCTCCTCGCCGGCGTAACACGCGAACACCAGAGTACGTTCGGTCGGGATGTTCGCGAAAATGCTGGCCATCTCGAGCACGCCGGAGCAGCCCGAGGCATTGTCCTCCGCACCTGGCGTGTTCAGCACGCCAGCAGGGCTGTTGTTCATGTTGGTCGAATCGTAGTGGCCGCCGACCAGCACCCACTCGCCCGGATTGCTGGTGCCGGGGCGCACCGCGATGACGTTCTCCGCCTGCACCGAGCCGCCGGTAAAAGTCGGTGTCGTGGTGGCAAGACCCAGCGACTGGAAGGTGGATGCCAGCCAGTCGCGCGCCTGGTCCATTTCGCTGCCGTCGATCGCCGCGCCGTAGCTGGACCGATCGAAGCCCGCGAGAGTTTCGACGCGCGAGAACCAGCGTGCGGTGTCGACCCGCGCGACGATCGCCGCGATCCGTGGCTCGACAGCGCGAATCGCCTTGCGATCCGGCCGGAATTCGCGCGCGAGCACGCTGTTGGCGCTGACCGGGCGCGCATCCGGAATGCGCTTGGCCAGCGCTGCGGGCATCCGTACCAGTGCGTGGCGGCCGATGACCGCGATCGGCGTCGGCACCGTGTGGGTGTCGACATCGCAGCCCATCGGCAGCAGGCTCAGCTCATCCACCGCCAGCAGCCCATGTTCGGCGGCCGATTTCGCGCGTCGTGCGAGCCGCGAATGCACCTTTTGCGGCGCGGCGACCAGCAGGGCATCGCCGGTTTCCAACCAGAACCCGGCATCGACCTGTGCCTTCAGTGCCTCGACTTTGGCCGCGCTCATGTAGCGCGTGTCGTAACTGACCGCCGGCCAGCGCTCGCTGGCGAACGCTGGTGCAGCGATGCACAGCGCAAACAACATGATCGGGAACAGGCGCATGGCAGGTCCGGTAGGGGCCGACAAGCTCGCAGTGTATGCGCTGCAGCTTCGGGTGCGCGCCAATACGGTCACATCTGCGGCATGCGGCGGCAGCACGCCGACCCGAGGCTGTAGCGCGTGCCGGACGCGCAAGAGGTGCTGCCGGCGCTGCATGGGCTGCTAGGCTGTGCCGGTCCTGGCCATCGATTCCGATTCCCGATCCCGCGCCGATGCAGCAGCTCCAGCACCACGCAGAACGTCGGCGGGGCAACTTGCGCGGCATCGGCTTCATGCTGCTGGCCGTGGCGACGTTTTCGCTGATGGATGCAGCGCTCAAGGTACTCGCGCAGGCCTATCCCCCGATGCAGGTCGCCGCCTTGCGCGGCCTGAGCGCACTGCCGCTGGTGGCGCTGTGGGCGCTGGCCACTGCTCCGCTGGCCAGTCTGATCCGCATCCGCTGGGGACTGCATCTGCTGCGCGGCGTGATCGCGATCGGCATGCTGGCGGCATTCGCCTACGCCTTGCAAAGCATGCCGCTGTCGGACGTCTACGCGGTTTTCTTCGTGGCACCCCTGCTGATCTGCATACTGGCCGTGCCGATCCTCGGCGAGCGGGTCGACTGGCAGCACTGGCTGGCGATTGGCGTGGGCCTCGGCGGGGTGCTGGTAGTGCTGCGCCCCGGCGGCGAGGGCATGTTCACCTGGGCGGGTCTTGCAGTAGTGGCAGCAGCGTTGGCTTACGCCGTCTCGGCTTTGACCGTGCGCATCCTTGCGCAGACCGACTCGACCCAGGCCATGGTGTTCTGGACGACCCTGATCCTGGCCGTGGGTGCCAGCATCGTCGCCTCGCCACAGTGGGTGGCGATTGCCGCGGCACACTATCCGGCGCTGGCAGTGGTCGCGGTCACCGGAGCCATCGCGCAGTATGCAGTGACCGAGGCCTTCCGCAGCGCAGATGCCTCGGTCGTGGCGCCATTCGAGTACACGGCGATGCTGTGGGCCATCGCGCTGGATGCTGCGCTGTGGCAGCTCGCTCCACACGCGCATACCCTGCTCGGCGCCAGCATCGTGATCGCCAGCGGTTTGTATCTGATTCGGCGCGAGTCGCAGCGCAGCGCAAGTGCGGCACTGGACTGAACAAAACGGGCCGCTTGAAGTCGCTGAACGTCTGGCCCGGACGCAATCGAATGGTCGTCGACTGCGAACCTGCATCGATACCACCCGCAACGGCAACCGCCACTGCGACGCAATCCGTGCATGCGCGAAGTGCTTGCGCCCATGATGCAGCGCGTCACGCAAAATGGTTGCAGTTCCATTCGGCTTCGGTTCTGATCGGGCGCGGGCCGGTGGGGGTTGCAGACTCAAGCTGAGGGGCGCGAGTCGGCCGGTCCGAAACGTATCCGATGATATTCGCCATTCCTGGGAGGGGATGCAATGAAGCTTGATCGCAAATTGTTCTGCATGACCATGGGTTTGCTGCTTGGCGCGCCAGTGGCGCACGCGGCACCGATCGCCAAACAACTCGCCGGCCCGCCGGCGGACTTCGCCACTATGCGCGCCCCCGAGCCCGCTGCTGCGGCCATCCTGTCCAAGAGCGCACTGCTGCCGGTGAAGATGAGCGGCAGCAAGGCCAGCGGCTATCGCTGGCAAACCCGCATTCCGGTCGAGAACGGCAAGCTGCGCTTCCTGCTGCTGTCGGGCGGCGATCGCAGCTGGGCGGCCTCGCTCACCTCGCCGACGGGCCACAAGCGCAGCGCGGCGGCGTTGGCAAAGTCGGTGCGCACGACCGAGTTCGGTCTGGAGAAAGCCAGCTACCCGGCCGAATACTACGCACTCGAAGGTCTCGACAGTGGCGCCTGGGAGCTCAGCATCGATGCCGCTGACGCAGGTTCGCATGCCGGCTTCGTGCTGATCGAGGGCGACTCGGCGACCGAATTGTCGACCTACCCCTCGCACGGTCGACAGCGCGTCGGCGAAACCCAGGGCATCACCGCGATGCTTGCCGCCAGCGGTGCCGACGATGCGATCATGCTCGGCAATGCAGCGGGCACGATTGCACACGCGAGCCTGCGGGTGACCGCACCCGACGGCAGCGTACGCATGTTCGACATGCACGATGACGGCCAGCACGGCGATGGGCTGGCTGCCGATGGCGTATACGGCGGAGAGTTTCCGGCGACCATGGCCGGCAACTGGCTCGCACAGGTCATGGTCGAGGGCAGCAATCGCTCCGGCGGACCGATCCTGCGCACCAGCGAACATCTGCTGGCGGTGGTAGAGCCCTCACTGCGGATCGTCGGCACCCGCGCGCTCGGCAAATCGCGCGCAGGCGATCGCTTCGCCATCGCCATTCCGGTCGACGCGGCCAAGGCTGCGCAGCACTATCGCGCGTGGGCCGAGGTATGGGGCACCGATGCCGCGGGTGCACCCACTGCGGTGGCCTGGGTCGGTGGCATGGTCAGCCCGGCCGCTGGCGCGATCGAACTGGGACTCGACCAGCGCTGGCTGGTGCTCTCCGGTGCGCGGGCGCCATACGAACTGCGCAACCTGCGGCTCGAACATCCCGACAACTCGGTCACCGTCGCGGCGGCCGATCGGCTCGCGCTCGCGCTGCCGGCAGTGCGCAGCAAGCTGCGCGCGGCACCGATCACGATCGACGAGCGCATGACCCAGGGACCCCGCCCGCCGCGCGCCAAGGGCGTCGGCACGCGCCTGCTGCTGGTGCATGGGTACTGCTCGGGCGGCGTCTGGCCGGCCGCGCAGTTCAGCAATGCCTCGAGTTTCCTCGATGCCAACCAGAACCGCTCGCATGACCAGTTCGCACGCCTGATCGCAGGTTTCGGCAGCACCTGGAATTCGTTCGGCGTGGTTGCGCACAGCCAGGGCGGCGCTGCCGCACTGCACCTGTACAACTACTACTGGAGCGGGCTCGACTATGCGACCGGCCCACGTCTGATCCAGTCGGTCGGCACGCCCTATCGCGGCACCAACCTGTCGGGAATTCTCGCCGCACTCGGATCGTGGTTCGGCGTAGGTTGCGGCACCAATACCGACCTCACCTACAGTGGTTCAAGCGCGTGGCTGGCCGGCATCGCCACCAGCAACCGGGCCAAGGTGAACTACTACACCACCGCATTCCGCAGCACCAACTGGTGGACCAACGACTACTGCAACTTCGCCACCGACCTGGTGCTGAGCGATCCGGAGGACGGCACCACGGAGCAGACCTATGGTCAGCTCTCCGGTGGCGTCAATCGCGGTCACACCACCGGTCAATGCCATACCACCGGCATGCGCGACCCGGCGCAGTTTCTCGACAGCGCTCGCAATGCAACCATGAACGCGAACGCCGCACGCTGATCGCCGACCACAGTGGGCGCACCCCCCGGGGTGCGCCCACAGCCCCACCGATCCGGCGACTGGTCAGCGCGCCGGTGCAGCCTTAAGCACGATCCGGGTGCTGCCGATCGGACCGAGCACAATGCAAACCTGGATCATCACCGGCGCCAGCCGCGGGCTGGGCCGCCATCTGGCGCTGCGTTTTGCTGCGCGCGGCGATCATGTACTGGCGTGCGCGCGCGATGCGCAGCGCCTTGAGTTGCTCGCCGGCAACCCGGGTCCTGGCCTGATCACGCCAGTGGTGCTCGACCTTGCGGATGCCGCACGGATCCGCCCCACACTGCTGGCAGCGATCGAGGCCGCCGGTGGCGTTCATGGCATCATCAACAATGCCGGAATCGGCGAGTACAAGGCCTTCGAGGCCCACGACGAGGACGAACTGCTGCGCATCGTGCAGGTGAATCTTTCCGCCTGCATGCAGGTATGCCACGTAGTGCTGCCGTTCCTGCGCGCACGGGGTGCGGGCCACATCGTCAACATCGGCTCGGATCTGGCGCGTCGACCACTGGCCAACATGGCCGCCTATGCGGCGAGCAAACACGGGCTGCTGGGTTTCAGCCACTCGCTGTTGCGCGAGTTGCGGCCGCACGGGATCAAGGTCACGCTGGTCAATCCCGGCATCATCGATACCGACTTCGGTGGCGCCACCGAAGGCACCCGCGATCCGCATGGCAGCCTGCAGCCCGCTCAACTGGCGGCATTGATCGAAGCCCTGGTTGCGCAGCCCGGAAACGTGCTGGTCGACGAGGCGACCGTGCATCCGCTCGGTCAGAGCGGGTTCTGAACGATCAACCAGGTTTTGCCTGCGTCTCGAGCGAGTCCAGATACTCGTCGGCGAAGTCGATGTGGAACTGCTGCCACATCACCAGATGGTCGGACATCTGGTGCGTGCGCCACTGGCGGAACGTCGACTTGCCGCGCAAGGCGTCGAAGCGCGGCGCGTCGAGCTCGCGGAACACATAGTCGAAGAAATCGAAAATGCCCGCGCGGTCGGTCGGCTCGAAGCGGAACTTGTAGGCGCCACAGGCGATCTGGTCGTAGTGCTTGTTCTTGTCGACGTTCGAGCCCGGCAGTTTCTGCAGCGCTTCGGGCACGCTGAAGGTGCCGCCGCGGGTCAGCGCCTTCATGGTCGCGTCGCTGCGCGAAAAGATATTGAAATCGCCGAGCAGGATGAGGTTCTCGCCCTTGACCTTGACCTTCAGGCCACCGCGGTCGACGGTTCGCTCGCGGGTGCGCTTGCCGAGCAGATCGGCCAAGGTTGCGATTTCCTTTACCCGACGCGGGTCGTCCGGTTTCTCCGTGCCGTACAGGATATGCACGGTACACAAGCAAAACTTCGCCCAGCCGGCTTGCCAACTGGTGATGAACGGTGTGCGCGCGAACTGCAGGGTCTTGAAGTCGCCCGGGATCACCAACTCGCCGGCGAGACCGGTGAACTTGACCTTGCGGCTGTCGTACAGGAATGCCATCCGCTCGCCATTGCCCTGGCGACCCAACGTGGTGTCGGTGCAGATGAACTGCCAGTGCTTGCCCAGCGCGTCCATCAGGCGGCGCAGCGCATCGAGGTCTTCGCGCACCTCCTGCACGGCGACCAGATCGAACTGGTCGATGATCTCGGCGATGTAGTAGATCGACTCCTGCAGCCGCTGGCCGCCCTTGCCGGAATCGAACTCGCGGATGTTCCAGGTTGCGATCAGCAAGGTATCGCGCAGGTCGCGCGGAGGGATCGAAGCCACCGCATCCGGATGCAGCGGCTGGCGAAACCCGGCGCGCAACCGGCGCAGCCCGGCAATCACCGGCTTGCGATCGCGGATCGATTGACTGAGCAGCGGGTAGTAGTACGGCATTTGCGGACTCCCTGTCGGCCAAGTACCCGCGATCGTACGCCGTTCCGGAACGCCTTGCATGTGTGGTGGCCGGCGATCGGGAGTCCCTGAACAAACGTCGACGTGCGCGCTCTTGCTTCCTCCCGTTGATGCGTGAGGTTGGACATTGCGCGACACAGCCGCGGAACGCCGAGCGCCGGTGCGAATAGCGCGGGACGGATGGAGGCTGGGGTGTGAGGGGCGGGGCTTGCGTGTTGATTGGCAGGCGCGATGGCGTGACGCGTCGACTTCAGCGCGCGTAGCGCAACATCCTGCCGCCCGATGGCGCCTCGTGTGTGGCTCCAAGTGCCGTCGGCGCGATGCTGCCGGCGAAACCCTGTGCGGCGAGCAGGCGGCCGAGGCGACCGATCTGGCCGCGTCCGGGATCGCTGACGATGATCTGCGCGTGCGGTTGTGCGAGCCGTTCGATGGCGCCGGCGAGCAATTCGGCATGGCCGCGCTCGTACATCACGTCGCTGGCGATGATCAGATCGAATCGCCCCGCCGCGGATGCGGGATCCGCCCATTGCAGATCGACGAACGGCGGTGCGGTGACGCCGTTGCGCTGTGCGTTGGCGGCGAGGAAAACCGGCGCCAGCGGGTGGTGGTCGCTGGCCGTGATCCGCGCACCGCGGCGGGCAAGCACCAGACTCGACAGCGCCAAGCCGCAGCCCAGTTCGAGGATCCTCAAGCCCGCGATCGGGATCGTGGCCACCAGCTGCGCCAACGCCCAGCCCGAGGGCCACAGCTGTCCGAAGATGCTCCAGGTTGCCGAGGAAATGCCCGCGCGTTCCGATGCGCCATCCAAGTCGGCGAACTGCTGACGGTCGCTTAGGCGTTCGATCTGCCACACGAAATCGTCGACCTCGACGCTTTCGATCGCGGTGCGATAGCCGGGCATTGCGGTTCGATGGCTGAGCGGAATCGGGCTCAGGCTTGCGGCAGGATCGCGTTGTGCCAGACCTCTTGCACGTCGTCGAGCTCCTCCAGCCAGTCGAGCATATCGACCAGGGTCGCGGCGACTTCGCCCTCGACGCTGACCCGATTGGCCGCGCGCATCACGATGTCGGCGCGCTCTGGCGGCAGTCCGGCGGCCGTCAACGCGAGCTTGATCGCCTCCACCTGATCGGCGGCGCACAGCACGATGCTCTCGCCATTGGCAGCCTGCACATCGTCGGCCCCGGCCTCGAGCGCGGCATCGAAGACCTTCGATTCGGCGTCCGCGCTGCCGGTGGCGATCAGCAGTTCGCCGACCCGCGAAAACTGGAAGGCGACCGAGCCCGAGGTGCCGAGGTTGCCTCCATGCTTGCTCAGCGCGTGGCGCACGTCGGAGACCGTGCGCTGCGGGTTGTCGGTCATGCAGTCGATGATCAGCGCCACGCCGGAGGGACCGTAGCCCTCATAGCGCAGTTCCTGCATGTTGTCGGCACCATCAGCGCCGGCGCCGCGCTTGACCGCGCGCTCGACGGTGTCCTTCGACATGTTGGCCGACAGGGCCTTGTCGATGGCCGTGCGCAGGCGCGAATTGCCGGCTGGATCTGCCCCATGCCGCGCGGCGACCGTGATCTCGCGGATCAGCTTGGTGAAGACCTTGGCGCGCTTGCCGTCTTCGACATTCTTGCGGCCTTCGATGCTCGGGCCTCTGCCCATGACAAACCTCGATCGATGGTGGACGGACAGCGGGCGGGCCGTCGAAAGGCGGCGCTACCGTCGCCCTGCGGTTGGGTGACAAGCGCGCATTGTCGCCTGAGCGCCGCCGCTTTGCGAATTCAATGTGCGGCGCGGTCAATACGGCCGGCAGTCGCCGGACGAGCGTCCGGGCACTGCAGGAGGCCGGCGCTGCACCGGCGCTACGAGGTGGACCGGCCAGCGCTGGCGCGATCGACTCACCCGTGCGCGCGCGATGCCTTTGCGATCGCCCGGCCAAACAAGCTGCGTGCGCTACCCGACGGCAGCGCACGCCAGCGCAGTCAACCGCCGATCAGCTCGGCGCGAACGACTTGCTGTGCTTCTTGGCGGTCTTTTCGGCCTTCTTTTCCTTGGGCGTCTTGGCGGGCTTCTTCTTGACGTCTTTCTTCTGGTCGCGACCTTTGCTCATGGTCTGATCCTCACGTGGTGACTGCGCGAAGGCTAGCCCATTTTCAGCATCGATGCTCGCACCCGCACGATATCTCGCCGGCCGCCGTTGACCGGCATTGCGTCAGGCTATGCGACTGCCGAACGCAGCACCAGCGACGGCGGCAGCTCGCCTCGTTCGATGGCCGCGATCAGCGGCGCCGGGTCGCGGTCGAGCACAACCTCCACCGGGCTGCCATCGCCAACCGCGCGGCAGGTCGCCATCTCCAGACGCAGGATGTCGTCCAGACCCGGCACGTCGATGTGCCGCGCCAGCAGGTACTCGCAGAAGCGGATCGCCTCGTCGGTAGCGAAAGGCTGCGGGCTGCATTCGCGCCAGAAGCCAGTGAGGCATTCGAGCAGGAACTCGCGCCCGCGAGCGAGCACCAGCAGGCGGGTGCTCAGGCGCAGGACGTCGACCACGCTGCCGCCGCGCGCCGCCTCGACCAGACTACGCAGGATCTTGAGCCCGGGATCGGCGAGCAGGCGGCGGGTCAGCGCGGGATCCTGAGCCGCAGCGATCGGCTCGTCGATGCCGATCACCAGCGCTCCGAGCGTGTCCTCCCACGCCTCGGGCGTCGGCAGCCGCGACCACGACGCAGCCGGCACCTCATCGCGGACTTCGCCACACGGACTGGAAACCCAGCTGCCGCGCGTGCTCCACAGGCATTGCAGGTCGATCAGGTGCGCGCGCAGGCGGGCCGGGTCGCAGGCATCGGTACCCATCGCCTCGCCCATCATCTCGAAGGTGATCGCGCGCAGACGCGGCAGGCGCGGCACCAGTTCGATCGCGAAACGCAGCAGCTCCGGCGGCGTCAATCCCGAATGCGCATCCAGCCAGTAGCCGTCGAGCAGTTCGCCGCCAGCGAGGTGCAGCTCGACCACCCGCTCCAGCGGGATCTCATCGAGGAAGGCATCCAGCGGCTGGCGTCCGTTGCGCGCGTTGGCCCAGGCATTGTGCAGGTCGAGCAGGATCGCGCAGTCGGCCTGCTCGGCGATCTCGCGGACAAAGCGCCCGTCGGTCCATTCGCCGGACTGGGTGCGCAGATAGTTGACCCCGGTTTCGAACGCGACCGGGCGTGAAACCACTCCGCGCAGTGCCGCGATTCCGCTGACCGCTGTCGCCACCGACGCCGCGCACGGCAACGGAGGCAGCAGGAACGACGCATGGTGCTGGGCGCCGGCATGCTGGAAGCGGTTGAAGCTCAGGTGTTCGCTGACCCACGGTGGGTCGAGCGCTGCCACCGACTCGCGCAACAACGCCGCATGCTCCATGAGCTGGTTGAAAGTGCCGCCGATCGGGCAACCGACGCTGTGGATCAGACACGGCTTGCGCAGTTCGCGGATCGTCTCGAACGCGGCATAGTCGAGGCGCTGCTCGCGCCTGCCACGGGTACTGCGCAACCAATGCTGTTGCGACTCGACTTCGATGAAGTCGAGTGCATCGGCGGCCTCGGCGATTGCCGGTGCGAATCCGGCCATGTAGACCAGACCCACGCCCAGCTCGGGCAGGTCGCGCCAGTTCGCGCTGCGGGTCGTGGGTGTCATCGGCAGTGTTGCTCGTCGCCGGCCCGTCGCCTCCCAGCGCGATGGCGCGCGGGAGACGCAGGCGAGCGCGGCTGCTCAGCGTCCGAGGATCTCGCGGTCGAATTGCCGCCAGCGCAGATCGAACCCGGAATGGCAATTCGGGCAACCGAGTTTGCCCAGTACCAGTTCCTGCAGCTTGTTGAACTTCTTGAAGTCGTACAAATAGTCGCGTGGCGCGCTGATCGTGGCCCGACTGCCGGTCACCCGGATGGTCACTTCGGCGCGCTCGGAGATTGCGGCGGTGCTCATGGCGGTGTTCCTCTGTGCCAGACGCGCACCAGGTGTGCGCCCTTGACCTTTAAGGAAAACCGCCGCTCGATGACAGACCCGTACGCGAGCGCAAGATTCCCGCCGTCGATGCGGGCCGCCTGCGCCTGCGCAAATCAGCGGGTCGAGACTTTGCCCGCCATCGGGCCAAACGCGCTGTCGCTCGGGAATTCGTCGCGCGGCGGAAGCTGCGCGGTCGCCAGCTTGTTGGGCGCCTTCGGCGTGGAGTTGTCGTAGGCTTTTTCCGCCGCGCGCTGCGCGGCTTTGTGCGGGACCCGGCACAGCAGCGCGCTGTCGTAGAACGACGAGCTCTTGGTCCAGCGCCCGTTGCCGGTCTTGGCGGTGGCCGCGATCCCCTTGCGGCCCGGTCCGGGCCCTGCGAACAGCGGTACCCACAGGGCGTCCTTGGGGTTGGCGTCGATGCACACGTAGTACTGCTGGGCCGACAGTTCGACCTCCTGCGTACCGGTGAAGGTGCAGGCCTGCGCGATCAGGGTCTGCGGGTCGAACTGCAGCACCAAACCCGGTGCGTGGACATGCGGCATGCTGGTTCCTTGGCGAGTGCGTGCGGCTGCGTGCCGCGACCGGCCTAGCATAGCCTGCCGTTGGTTCATGTTTTGT
>JBBRFN010000060.1:0-16758 GCA_038224265.1 Lysobacterales bacterium | reverse complement strand
CAGTACGCGACGGCCGGGCAGGATGGTCTCGCCCAGCCACTGCGGGCCGGAGACATACGGCAGGCCGGCATCGAGCAGGTATTCGATCGCCGGATTGCCGCGTGAGAGTGCATTGCCCACCACGATCAGCGCAGGCGCCGGCTGCAGGTGTTCGGCCGCGTAGCCGGGCTTGAGCGCGATACCCAGCGCCTCGAGCTGGGTGCTCATCGGCGGGTAGATGTTGTGATCGGAGCCCTCCACGGACAGGCCCTGCTCGCGCGCGAGGGCTGCCAGCCCACCCATGAAGGTGCCGCAGATGCCCAAAATGTGCAGATCGGTGCTCATGCCGCGACGATCATGCCGCAATCAGGCCGAACCGCCGCCGAACAGCGCCAGCCCGATCACCAGCTCGATGGCGAAGAACGCAATCGCCAGCAGCACGCCAGCGCGCAGCGGCACATCCATCGCGTGGCGCAGGATGTGGCCCTTGACCGCCACCTGGTAGCCCAGCAACGCAATCGATATCCAGCCGAACAGCATCTGCATCGGCTGCAGGTCCGAGGGATCGGCCGGCAGTTCGCCGACCCCGGCGACCACCGGCAGGGCCAGCAGGGAAAACACGATCCCGGTGCCGACCAATGCGGTCGCCGTCTGCATCAGCCGCGGCACAAGGCCCGCCATCTGCAGCGCCAACGCCGGCAGCGCAAGCAGCAACAGCAGCGAGAACAGCACGCGGGTGAACGGCACCGGACCCTCGATGAGCAGACCGGCCAGCACCATGTCGATCAGCACCGAAAGCACGCACAGCACGGCCAGCAGCACCTGCGAATGCGGCAGGTCCTGCGGTCCGCGCCGAAACAGGAGCAGGTCGCGAAACATGGCAATCAGTGTGTTCAGTGCATTCGCCTTGGGAGTGCGCCGACCCGGCGTGCGATCCTGCGCATTGCGCCGCAGGATTCACACCACGCCATGGGCAGTGCAGACTCGATCGAGATAGTGGACGCCCGAGGACAGCTGTGCCCGCACCCGGTGTTGGCGGCACGCGCCGCGCTCAAGGGGCGGGCCAGCGGCACGCGCATCGCATTGCTGGCCACCGATCCGCTGGCGGCGGTCGATGTCGCCGCGTGGTGCGCACGCACGGGCTGTCGACTGCTCGAGGAACAGCGCGAGGAAAGCACGTTTCGCTTCGTGATCGAACAGGCCTGAGCGGATCAACCGGCCGCCGCGTCGACGGCGGCGACGATGCGCGCGTAGACGGTCTCCAGCGAGCCCACGCCATCGAGCGCGGCGAGCTTGTTGCGCTGGCGGTAGTAGCCGATCACCGGCTGGGTCTGTTCGGTATAGACGCGCAGGCGTTCGCGCACGGTGGCGGGATTGTCGTCCTTGCGGCCCTCGGCCTGGGCGCGCCCGGCGAGCCGCTCGAACAGCAGCTCGTTGTCGACATCCAGCAGCACGGCCACATCCAGCGGCTTGCCGAGCCGCTTGAGCAGGGTATCGAGCGCGTCGGCCTGCACCAGGTTGCGCGGGTAGCCATCGAGGATGAAACCGGCCTGTGCATCGGGCTGCACCAGCCGATCCTCCAGCATGCCGAGCACGGTCTCATCGGACACCAGCTTGCCCGACTCCATCACCGCCTTGGCCTCAAGGCCCAACGGCGTGCCGGCAGCGACCTGCGCGCGCAGCAAGTCGCCGGTGGAAACATGGGCCACCCCCAGCTGGGACTTCAGCCGTGCGGCCTGAGTCCCCTTGCCCGATCCGGGCGCGCCGAGCAGAACAATACGCATACGCAAGATTTCCTGCGGACCGGGGCCGACATCGCCCAACGACCCGGAATGATGAGGTTCAGCCCGCACGCTAGCGTCCGGCCCTTGCGCAAGTCAATTCCGGATCGCAGCATGGCCGTTTGCGCGGGCTGGTGCGAGCGGCCGGTTGCGCAGGCCCGGTGTAGCCCAGGCATCGACGCCGGCGCCTGCCGCCACTACCCTGCGCGCTCGCTCGACTACCGACCAAGGATTCCCGTGCCCGCCAGATCGTCCGCCGGCAACCTGCTGTACGCCCAATCCGGCGGCCCCACCGCTGTGATCAACGCCACCGCTGCGGCCGTGATCGCCGCCGCCCGCCGCGAGCGCCGCACCATCGGCAAGGTTTACGCCGCGCGCAACGGCATCATCGGCGCGCTGCGCGAGGACCTGGTCGATACCGGCGCGCTGACGGCCGCGGAACTGGCCGGCATCGGGCGCACGCCGGGTGCTGCATTCGGCTCATGCCGCTTCAAGCTGCGCGGCCTCGAGGACAGCCGCGCGCAGTACGAGCGCCTGATTGCGGTGTTCCGTGCGCACGATATCCGCTGGTTCCTGTACAACGGCGGCAACGATTCGGCCGACACCTCGAACAAGATCTCGCGGATCGGTGCGGAGCTGGGCTATCCGATCCACTGCATCGGCGTGCCCAAGACCGTCGACAACGATCTGGTGGTCACCGATACCTGCCCGGGCTTCGGTTCGGTGGCGAAGTTCACCGCGGTGTCGATGCGCGAGGCCGCGCTCGACGTGCGCTCCATGGCCGAAAGCTCGACCAAGGTGTTCGTGATGGAGGTGATGGGCCGCCACGCCGGCTGGATCGCTGCCGCGGCCGGACTTGCCGGGCGCAAGGCCGATGAAGCGCCGCACCTGATCCTGTTTCCCGAGATCGCCTTCGACGAAGCGCGCTTCCTCGCGGCAGTGAAAGCCTGCGTCGAGCGGGTCGGCTGGTGCGCCATCGCGGTCAGCGAGGGCCTGAAGTCCGCCGACGGACGCTTTCTTGCCGAGAGCGGCGGCAAGGATGCCTTCGGCCATGTGCAGCTGGGCGGGGTCGGGCCGCGCATCGCGCAGCTGATCACCGACCGACTGGGCTACAAGAACCACTGGTCGGTGGCCGACTACCTGCAGCGCAGCGCGCGCCACCTCGCATCGCGCACCGATGTCGAGCAGGCCACGGCAGTGGGCAAGGCGGCGGTCGAATACGCGGTGGCCGGGATGAACGCGGTGATGCCGGTGATCAAGCGCCTCTCGCACACGCCGTTTCGCTGGAAGATCGCGCCCGCCCCGCTGGCGCAGATCGCCAACCACGAAAAGAAGATGCCGGCGGATTTCATTCGCGCCGATGGCTATGGCATCACCAGCAAGGCGCGCCGCTACCTGCAGCCGCTGATCATGGGCGAGGCACCCCTGCCCTACGGCGCCGACGGCCTGCCCGACTACGCCACCCCGAAGTTCAAGCCGGTCAAGCGCAAGCTGCCGGCGTACGCGATCGCCGACAAGTAAGCGCCAGCACGGGACGACTGCGGTCGTCGGGCTACAATCGCGACATGCTCAAACCCGTCGTTGGCGAACTGATCGACCTGCTCGAGCTCGAACGGCTGGAGGAGAACCTGTTCCGCGGCCAGAGTCGCGACATCGGCACCCGCTTCGTGTTCGGCGGCCAGGTGCTGGGGCAGGCGCTTTCGGCCGCCCAGCGCACGGTCGGCGACGGCGGGCGCACCGTGCACTCGCTGCACGCCTACTTCCTGCGTGCCGGCGACATCGAAGCACCGATCGTCTACGACGTCGAGCGCACCCGCGACGGCAAGAGCTTTACCACCCGCCGCGTCTCGGCGATCCAGCACGGCCAGCAGATCTTCATCATGTCGGCCAGCTTCCATGTCGAGGAGCCCGGCGTCGAGCACCAGCTGTCGATGCCCGAAGTGCCGCTGCCGGAAGACCTCGAACCGCCCGAGCCGATCGATCCGCTGAAGTTCTCGCACATCAGCGCCAAGCTGCAGCGCTGGCTGTCGATGAGCGGACCCTTCGAGTTCCGCCACGTGTACCCGCGCGACGAGATCAAGGTGCCCAAGCGGCCGCCGTTCCAGCACGTGTGGTTCCGTCTGGTCGACCGCATCGGCGATGAGCAGGTCCTGCACCGCGCGCTGCTCGCCTACGCGTCGGATTTCCATTTGATCGGCACCACGACTTTTCCGCACGGCATCTCCTACCTGCAGCCGAACGTGCAGATGGCCAGCCTCGATCATGCGATGTGGTTCCACCGCCCGTTCCGGATCGACGAGTGGCTGCTGTATTCCTGCGACAGCCCCAGTGCGCAGGGCGCGCGCGGCCTGGCCCGCGGGATGATCTTCACCGTCGATGGACGCTTGGTGGCGTCGACTGCGCAGGAAGGGTTGATTCGCATCGTCGCGGAAACGCCAAAGACCTGAGCACGACTTGAGACAGTCAGCGCATGCGCCAGATTTTTACCTCTCCCCGCCTCGAAAACGTCGAAACCGTCGACCAGCTGCTCAACGCCGCCGGCATCGATACGCGGCTGACCAATGCACGCAGCTGGAACCGCGCAACCAAGCGCGACTTCAGCTACTCCGATCAATCCGGCACTTACAAGTGGCCGGCTGTGTGGGTGCTCAAGGCCGACGACTACGTGCGCGCACGGCAGTTGCTGCGCGAATCAGGCGTCGCGCTGCCGACCACCCGCACGATCGAGGCACCCAGCTATGCGGCGGCACCGGCTGTGGCACCCGTGCTGCGCCCGCGCACCACGATCGCCACCCGCCTGCGCTACGTGCTGCTGGCCGGCGTGCTGGTGGCCGCGGGCGTCTATGCGCTGCGCGCGATGGGAATCCTGTAGCGATTGCAGCAACGCTCAAGGTGGGACGATCGCTTCCTCTACCACCCGGTGCGGATCGAGCTCGGCCACGCCCGGCGGGCACAGGCGCGTGTACCACCACCAGCATGCAAACCCGCCGAGCACCAGGCACGCGGCGCCCAACGCCAGCGGCGCGTGGCCATGCGACAGCGCCGGCGACAGGAAGGCAGCGATCGCGCTGGTGAATACGCCCCACAGGAAGGCTTGCACCGATGCCGCCGCGCCACGATTGGCGGGATAACGATCCAGCATCTTGATCGTGAGCACCGGAAAGATCAGCGCAATGCCGACCGCGTTGAGCATGATCGGCAACATCACCCACGGCACGCTCGGGCGGTCGACCGACAGGTTGTAGGCAAGGCTCGCCACGGTTGCGATGCCCATGAGGACGAAGCCGAGCGTGACCTGTCGTCGCGGCAGCATCACCCCGGCCAGTCGGTTCGATAGTGCCGCACCGCTCATCATGCCCAGGATCATCGGCACGAAGAACCACGGATAGCCCAGTGTGCCCAGGCCAAGGATGGACTCGATGAAAGCCGGCGCGGAGCTGATGTAGAGAAACGTCGCGCCGAAGTTGAAGCCGGTGGCGAGCACCAGCAGCACGAAGCGCAGGTCGGTACCGATCGTGCGATACACCTCGAACAGCGGCCGCGGCCGAAAGCTGGTACGCCGCAACGGCGGATGGGTCTCGGGCAGTACCCGCAGGCATAGCCACCACAGCAGCGCGCCGTAGACGGCCAGAAACCAGAACACCGCGCGCCAGTCGGCGAGGCTGAACACGATGCCACCTATCACCGGCGCGACTGCCGGGGCCACGCCGAAGAACAGCGAGACCATGCTCATCACCTTCTGTGCGGCCGCACCATCGTAGAGGTCGCGTACGATCGCACGGCCCACGATCATGCCCGCGCCGGTCGCCGCACCCTGCAGCGCGCGCATCGCCAGCAGCTGTTCGATGGTCTGCACCAGCGCGCACGCCACCGACGCCAGCGTATAGACCACCACGCCCCACAGCACCACCCGCCGCCGCCCATAGGCGTCGGACATCGGGCCATGGAACAGACTCATCACCGCATAGGCGAGCAGGTAGATGCTGATCGTCTGCTGCATCGCCCACGGCGATGCGCGCAGCTCCGCCGCCACGGCGTTGAAAGCCGGAAAAAACGCGTCGATGGTGAACGGCCCGAACATCGCCAGCAGGGCCAGCAGGGCGGCGAGGCCAACGGGGTGCAGATTGCGTTCGGCGTTGGGCGCGAGCGTGTTCAAGCGAGCAGTCTATCGCGGCCCATGGGCTGCAGGCGCGCACCCTGTGCGCGGCCGGCATATCCGGTCGGGCGCCATGCCCCTGCAAAAAACTACCTCGCCCACGACGCCCCCCGATCCAGCAACCGATACCGCGCCATCGCCTCATCCACGATCGCCTGCGGCAGCACGCCATCGTCGGCCAGCAAGCGCAGCGCATGCGCCGCCATCCAGTACCGATCCACCTCGAAGAACCGCCGCAGCGCGGCCCGCGCATCGCTGCGCCCGAAACCGTCGGTACCCAGCGTCGCGTAGCGCCGGTCGGCAGGTACAGCGGCGCGAATCGACTCCGCTACGGCACGCACGTAGTCGCTGGCAGCCAGCACCGGGCCCTCGGTGGCAACCAGCATCGCACGGGCATGCGGTAGCGAGTCCGCGTCGGCAGCGAACAGCCGTCGCCGCTCCCACGCCGCGAAATCTCGCGCCAGTTCCGACCACGAGGTGACGCTGAACAGCGTCGCATCGACGCCGAAGTCCGCCGCCAGCAGGGTGCGCGCCGCCAGCGCCTCATGCAGGATTGCGCCGCTGGCCACGAGCACACAGCGTGCCTTGGGCTTTGCGAGCAGTGGATCGAGCGTCAGCCGGCGCATCCCGCGCACGATGTCCGCAGCATCGGCTGCCGGCACCGGCGCCTGCGCGTGGTTCTCGTTCATCACCGTGATGTAGTGGAACTCGTCGTGTTGCTCGACGAGCATGCGCTGCATACCATGTTCGATTATCACCGCCAGCTCGCCGGCGAACGCCGGATCCCACGCACGACAATTCGGCACCGTGGCCGCCACCACGTGGCTGCTGCCGTCCTGGTGCTGCAGTCCTTCGCCGCCAAGCGTGGTGCGACCCGAGGTGGCACCCAGCAGAAAACCGCGCGCGCGCTGATCGGCTGCGGCCCAGATCAGATCGCCCACGCGCTGGAAGCCGAAGATCGAGTAGTAGATGTAGAACGGCAGCATGGTCAGCCCATGCGTGCTGTAACTGGTCGCCGCCGCCGTCCATGAGGCCATCGCGCCGGCCTCGGTGATGCCTTCCTCCAGGATCTGTCCGTCGCGCGCTTCGCGATAGGCGAGCATGCTGGCGGCGTCTTCGGGCTCGTACTGCTGACCGCCCGGCGCGTAGATGCCGACCTGGCGGAACAGGCTGGCCATGCCGAAGGTGCGCGCCTCGTCGGCCACGATCGGCACGATGCGCGGGCCCAGCACGGCATCGCGCAGCAGGCCCGAGAGCATGCGCACGAAGGCCATGGTGGTGGACATTTCCTTGCCCTCGCCGGCCAGCGCGAAGGCACCCCATGCGGCAATCGCCGGCACGGCCAGCGGCGGACATTTCGCGATGCGCTGCGGCAGGTGGCCGCCCAGCGCGGTGCGGCGCGCGTGCAAGTAGATTGCCTCGGGCGAGTCTGCGGCCGGGCGGAAGTAGCGTTGCTGCGCAATGTCTTCGTCGGACAACGGCAGACGAAAGCGCTGCGCGAAACCGCGCAGGTCGTCTGCATCGTGCTTTTTCTGTTGTTGGGTGGTCATGCGGCCCTGCGCCGCCGGACCCATGCCATAGCCCTTCTTGGTCTTGGCCAGGATCACCACCGGTGCGCCGCGATGGTTTGCAGCCGCGTGGAAAGCCGCGTGGATCTTGATCAGATCATGGCCGCCGCGGCGCAGTGCGTCGATCTCTTCGTCGGTCATCGCCGCGACCAGCGCGGCCAGCTCCGGGCTTTGACCGAAGAAGCGTTCGCGATTGTAGGCGCCGTCGTTGGCCGAAAAGGTCTGGAACTGGCCGTCGACGGTGCGCGCGAATGCACGCGCCAGCGCATGGGTACGGTCGCGCGCGAACAGCGCGTCCCAGTCCGAACCCCAGACCAGTTTGATCACATGCCAACCGGCACCGGCAAACAGGGTCTCCAGTTCGTCGATGATGCGGCCATTGCCGCGTACCGGCCCGTCGAGCCGCTGCAGGTTGCAGTTGACCACGAAGGTAAGATTGTCCAGATGCTCGCGCGCGGCGATCGACAGGCCGGCGATCGACTCGGGCTCGTCCATCTCGCCGTCGCCGAAAAATCCCCATACGCGACGACCCTCGTCGGCAAGCAGGCCGCGGTGATCGAGGTAGCGCACGAAGCGCGCCTGGTAGATCGCAAAGATCGGTCCCAGTCCCATCGAGCCGGTCGGAAACTGCCAGAAGTCGGGCATCAGCCACGGATGCGGATACGACGACAGTCCGCGGGCGGCGCCCGATTCTGCGGCCGCGATCTCCTGCCGGTAGTGATCGAGGTCGGCCTCGCTGAGCCGCCCTTCGACGAAGGCGCGCGCGTAGACGCCCGGCGCCGAATGCGGCTGGAAATAGACCAGATCGCCGCCGAAACCCTCACGCCGCGCGCGAAAGAAATGGTTGAAGCCGACCTCGAACAGATCCGCGGCCGACGCATACGAGGCGATGTGCCCGCCCAGTTCGCCGTGCCGCGCGTTGGCGCGCACCACCATGGCCAGCGCGTTCCAGCGCATGATGGCCGCGAGCCGCTGCTCGATCTCCATCTGGCCCGGGAACAGTGGCTGGTCCTCCACCGCGATGGTGTTGACGTAAGCCGTGTTGCGCGCCGGCTGCCAAACCAGGCCTTGGCGCCGCGATTCGTCGTGCAGCGCATCGAGCAGGAAACGCGCGCGCTCGGGACCGGCTTCGCGCACCAGCGCGTGCAGCGCCTCGAGCCATTCACGCGTCTCGTCCGGATCGGCGTCGTGAGGGAAGCGCGCTGCGTGGAGGATCGGGTCGTTGGGCGGCGGCAGGGATCGGGACATGGAGCGGGTTCAATGCGTCGGGGGCGCCACCTTAGCCGGTTCGGCAAGCGTGGCGCAGTGGCGCCGAGCAGCGGGCTCGCGCGCAGGACGCGCCACCACGACAATTCGCCCTCTGCAGGAGCGCGCCCCGTGCGCGACCGTCCCACCCGGAATGCACCGCGCAACCCATCGCCGCGGTCGCGGGCGCGATCGTCGCCGCGTACCGGGAGCGCCGCGGTGCGGGCCGATCGGCTCGCACGCCGTCAGGCGCGCTGCCGCCCTACTGCAGCGCCGAGCCGCGGATGATCACATCGTCGTTGATCGCGACTTCAGGCCTGCCATCGCCGTCGAGATCGCCCATGGGAATCACGCTGGAAACCGTGCCGCGGACATCGGAAGCGGAAAAGTTATCGCCGGTAATGAACCGGGTAGGCAACGCACCGGAGTAATCGAGCACGAAAGTGGCATTGATCCAGGCGCTGCCGAATCCGGGCACGATCACGGCCACGCCGGTCGAGCGGTCGCGGCCCTCTGAACACGCCGCGGCAATCAGCAGTTCGGGCGCTGCGTCACCGGAAACATTGGCGGCCATCACGGTCTGTCGGTTGCTGCAGGCCGGGCTCGGCATGCGGACCGCCGTGCTGCCGAGAAAACGCGGGCCGAGGTTGGCCGCCGGCAACACCCCGGGGTCGATGCTGGCGGCCAGCGCACCCGCGCGGCCTCGATACACCTGAACGGCACCGGCACTGCCCGGCACGCCGATGCTGGGCAGAACAATGGCCAGGTCGTCGCGCGCACCGGCCGTGAAGCGCCCGATCCGGTACAGGCTGCGTGCAGCGCCGGTGATCCTGAAGCCGTTCAACCCGGACAAGGCGCTCAGGTCGATGTTCGCCGGCAAGCTGGACGAACCGAACACGATCGCGTCGTCGCCATTGGCCAGTCGGATGGCGAAGTCCCTGCGCGTGTCGCCACCGATGTCGCCGATATCGACTTCAGCCAACAGACTGGGCCGACGCCCGTCCGCGGCAGCGAGCACGACCCGCGCCGCAGGCGCGGTCAGCGCTTCGATCGCAAATGCCGCACGCGCGGCGCGCCCGTAGACCAGATCGATCCGCCAGTCACTCGACGTACCGGTACAACCGCTGCTGCCCGCGCAACTGAGCGCCAACAGATCGGCGCGGCCGTCGCCGTTGACGTCGCCAACCAGCCGCATCTGCGTGATCCTGCGCGCATTGTCCGAGAATCCGAAACGGATGGTTCCGGCCGATGCCGTTGCGGTGTCGATCGTCGCCGGAAAACCCCGGAGCAGGCTGGTGGTCCGCCCATAGATCAGGGTGCCGCTGCCGTCGTTGAGCGTGGCCACCAGATCCTGCCGCCCGTCACCGTCGAAGTCGCCGCCGCCGGAGACAGCCACCGCGAAGCGGTTGACCGTGGCGCCGATCAGCGAGAAGCCATTGCGCCCATCCAGGGCCGCGTCTGTGGGGAACGGGCCATTGGAGTCCCCGAAGGCGATGGTGAACCGCGGTCGTGGTGGCGTGTCCGACAACGAGAACGGGTTCGCATCGCGCAGCACGTCGGTGCGACCGTCGCCGTTGACATCGCCGACAGTGGCGACGAAACGCCCCAACGCGTTGTCGGACGCGTTCCGGATCGGAATCAACTGCGCCGCCGTGGCGCGACCGAGATCGAAGCGGGGCACCGGCACGCGCGCTGGCGCTCGTGCCTCAAGACTGCCGTTGAACACCGTGCGATTGCTGAACACCAGGTACACCGAGCCGGAACCGGGCGCGGTGATCGCCAGATCGCCCAGTCCGTCGCCCTGGAAATCCGCGACCGCGCGCACCGCGCTGCCGGCTTCGCTGAGCGCGGGGCCTTCGATACGCCGTACCAGGCCCGAGCCGCGGTCGAACAGGTCGATCACGGCAGGTAGCCCGCTGCGCCCATAGATCACATAGGTCGTTCCGCTGCGCGCTCCGAACTCGTCGCTGCCGCGGGCCCCCAGCACCACATCGGCGCGTCCGTCGCCGTTGAAGTCCGGCAGGATGTCGGCCGATGGCGCCAGACTGTCGCCCGCCCATTCGCCGCGCACTTCGATGGCCTGCCGGCCACCGACGATCGGCAAGGTGAACGCGCCACTGGTCGTCGCACTGCCGCGCACGATCCAGGCCCCGCCGCGCAAGTTGCCGACGCTGTCAGACCTGCGCGGCTCGGCGAGTACGAAGTCGTCGAACCCGTCGCCGTCGATATCGCCGCCGCGCGAAACGACGGCGTGCTCGCGGAAACCATTCAAAGTGTTGGATACGGTCTGGAGCACAGTACCGGATGGCGAGTTGATGCGAATCACCGACGGCATGGAGTCGACGTTGAAGAAGCCGGAAAAATTCAGTCGTCCGCGCACCACGTAGACTCCGTTGCGCGCGACGATCGCCAGATCGTCGATGCCGTCATTGTCGAAGTCGCCGATCCCGCGGACGTCGAGACCGAGTGCAACGAAGTTGCCGCCGGTGATCGCCACGCCACCGACGTTCGCGCTCAGATTGGTCGGCAACGGCGTGCTGGTATCGCGGCCGAACACCAGGTCCACTTCGCCATTGTTGGCGGCACCGACCGCCGGCGAGGACAGGGCCAGATCCTGCCGCCCATCGCCATTCACATCGCCGATGGCGCTCACCGTGTAGCCCGCGCGGGAAAAGGTCGAAGCCGGTGCGCTACCGGGAATGCCCACGATGGTGTCGACCGCGGGCGTATTGCCCAAAGTTCCGGCATCGGCCAGGGGCGCCGCGCGTCCGTTGAGGATGGACACACCACCACCCACCCGTTGCCCGAAAGATAGGGGTGGTATCGCGCCACGTCCCGGTACGCCGATCAGCACGTCGGCCAGTCCGTCGCCGCGCAGGTCGACCATATCCAGCATGGTGCCGGCCGCATCGTTGGCTGCTGCGCCGTTGATGCGCACCGCACCGGGGCTGCCGCCGGGCGTCACCACCTGCTGCGGCGCGAACGGCGGCACCAGGCCGGTCAGCACGTGGATCGCGCCGGCGCCACGGCCGACGCCGCTGCCAGGCGCGTAGGACGATCCGCTGCCAATGGCGAGATCCGGCACGCTGTCGCCGTTGAAATCGCCGCGACCGGCGACGCGCAGAAAGTTGTCCGGCTGCATCACCAGCCGCGTGCCGTTGCGGCCGTCGAGGTCGGACAGGAACACGGTGTCGTACTGGCCTTCATCGCGCACCAGCGCCTCGTCGTCGTCGATCAGCGCCTCGCCGCGCGCGCTGGCGATGCCGCTGCCAGCGACGGTGGGCGAGACGTTCAACAACACGGTCTCCGGATTTTCCAGCTCACTGTCGTTGATGATCGACACGTTGATCGTGGCGCTGGGCGTTGCCGCACTCAGTGCAATGGTGCCGCTGCTGGCGGTGTAGTCGCTGCCGGCATTGGCGCTGCCATCGGCGGTGGAGTAACTCAGGCTCACGGGGACTGCCGGCGCATTGGCGAGCGAGACCGTGAACACCAGCGGCTGGCCCGCGTTCTCGCGTCGTCGATTGCTGCCGACCTGCGGCAGCGCACCGGTGACGGTGACCGAATTCGAGGACAGCTCCGAGCTGCCGTCGTCCAGCGCGCGCAGTCCCAGGCGTACGCGGTCGCCGGGATCGAGGCGATCCGACAGGGGCAGGCTGAGCGTGCCGCTGGCAGCCCGCACGAGCACATTCGAAATCACGTGGCGGGTGGTGCCGGCTTCATCTTCCGCGTAGACATCGATTGCGAGCCGGCGCTCGGGCGATACCGGTGCATCCAGCGTGTATCCGATGTCGACCTCGCCGGCCACCAGGTCGACGCTCGCCGTGGTCGGCACCGGCGTGTTGAGCAGGGTGTTGGGCCCGTTGTCGGCGTCGCCGGGATCGTTGGGGGTGACGCCGTTCGCGCCCAGATCGACCGCCAGCGTGGCGCCACGATACTCGTTCGGCAGGATCGGAAACCTGGTGGACTGGCCTTCGAGGACCACCGCGGGTCCGCCGTTGACTTGCAGGATATTGGGTGGGAACAACAATCGCAGCGGGCTGCCCTCGCCATACGCGGACAGATCGATCGTCCCGTAGGCGATGTTGTTGGAAACATCCGAGTTGCCCGCACCCTGCGAGGCGTCGAGGTCGATCACCCGCACGGCCACGCCTGCGTTGAGCAGCACCGTGACCGTATCCGCCCCTACGCCGATTCGGTTGTGCAGCAGTTCGTTGCGCTCGGCAATCTCCGGCGTGCAGGACGACGGCACGGATGCGAGCACCCCATTGAGAATCCTTACCCCGTCACCGCCGCTGGCCACGATCACGTTGCGGGAGATCGCCGAGGCGATCAGGCAGCGCCGCTGCGGATGGCGCAGTTCGATCCCGGGCCCTGCGTTGCCCAATGCGCGAACGCCCGTGCGATCGGTGCCGATCAGATTGCCCTCGATGCGCACGGCCAGGAACCGCGAAGACGCGATCACCTGTACCGCAGGCTGGGTGCTGCTGCTGGCGGCGATCAGGTTGCGATCGAAGGGCTGAGCTCCGCCGATCACGAGTTCCGCATCGACCAGCTGCACAAGTCCACCGTCGCTGCGCGGCGTGGCGAGGATTCCACGGCCGTTGGAACGCGGCGTGATGCCATCGGCCGCGGTGCCGATGAAATTGCCCTGGATGCGAATCGGCGGGTTGTAGGTGCTGTCGCAGCCGGCGAGGATGGCGGCAAGCGGAAAACCACCGATGGCCAGGCCGCGCACGGTGGCGGCACCGCACAGCTTCAGCCCGTTGCCGGCTCCGGCGAGGCTGCCGTCGAGCTCGATCAGGATCACCGTGTCGAGCGGCTCGCCGCTGGATGCCGGCAACGTATTGAGCCTGGCGCCCAACTGCGTGTAGCCGTTGATGTCCACGCTGCGCGCGCTTAACGTCGGCAGCGGCGATAGCGGACGGATGGTCTGCACGCCGGTGCCTGGAATCGCGAACGTGATCTGCGAGCGGCCGCCGGCGATGTTGGCGGCGATGATCGCCTCGCGCAGGGTGCAGCCACCGGCGCTCGGCGAGCACAGGCCATCGTCGCCGTCGGCATTGCTGTTGACCCGCAGCGTCGCGTTGTTGCCGTCGATGATCACCGCATCGCCCTGCGCGTCGCCCAGGGTGGCACCCGAAGGTGCCGACAGCGCCGCGAAGAAGCTTTCGTTGGCCTCGTCGATCGTGTCTTCGAGGATCGACACGTCGAAGGTCTGGCTCAGCGGCTCGCCGGGTTCGAACACGATCTCGGTTGGCTGCTGGTCGGTGAAGTCCTGGCCTGCGATCGCGGTGCCCGACTGCACATTCAGGATCACCGCAATCGCGGTCGTCGAGGGTCGGTCAAGGCTGATCACGAAACGCGCGAACGCTGCCACCACCCCGTTGGCCGGCTCGCTGACCTGCGGCGCGTTCGCGATGCTCAGCACCGGCGGCGGCGCGGCATCGTCGTTGGTGATGGTGCCGATGGCTTGCGCGTCGGCAATGCTGGCGCCGGTCGCGCCACCGAGATTCACGAACAAGCGTTCGGTCGGCTCGACTGCGGTGTCGCCGACGATCTGCACCACGACCTGTTGCGTGGTCACGGCACCCGCGAAGTCCAGCGTGCCGCTGGCGGCCGCGAAGTCCGCCGGACTGGTGGCGGTGTCGGGCGCGGTCGCGTACTGCACGCTCACCGCCGCACCGGTCGGATTGTCGAGCGTCGCAGTAAAGCGCAGCGCGGTCGTGCCGCTGTCGCCCTCGGCGATCGCCGCATCATCGATGCGCAGCGTTGGCGCATTCTGCACGCGATGGCTGCGCTGGGCGGCTTTCGAGCTGCGGAACAGCGCATCGCCCGCATAGTTGGCCTCGATGATGCGCTCGCCGAGCGTGGCGAAGGTCAGGCTGCAGCTGGTTGCGGGCAAGGTAATCGTGCAGCGCTCGCCAGTGGAGGCATTGACCGGCACCGTGCCGCTGGGTGCTGCCGCTGCGCCGGCTTCCGGATCGAGCGCGACGCTGACCAATACGGCCTGTCCCGGAGTGGAGGGATTCGGTGTATTCGACACGATCTGCAGCGCCGTACTGAAACCGACTTCGAGCTGGCGCACTTCAATCAGATCGAGGCGGAAGTTGTTCCACGGCGACGGCACACCGCCGCGCGCAAAGTTGCCGAACCACAGGTCGGCCGGGCGCGAGCCCAGACGCGGCTGGCGCGACACGCGTACTCCATCGACCCAGGCCTCGATGTCATTGCCCAGCAAACATATTTCGACTTCGCGACGCACCAGCGCGGCAGGATTGGCGGTGAACACCAACGAGGTCGCTGCCGACAGCGCAACCTGATACCCCGCGGCGCTGTCCTGGCCGCTAGACACCCGCGTGGTGCCATTGGAGCCGGCACCGCCATCAACGGGGAAACCATCACTGGCCACCAGCGTGCTGCTGCCATGGACGGCCAGACTGTCGTAGGTGGCCACCCAACGCAGCGCGTAGTCGCCGGCTTGCGGCAACGGTGTACCCAGTGAAGTGACGAACGGGAAACTCAGGACTGTGCCGCTGCTGACGTTGGCAACACCCTGGCTGACGGCAATCTGGCCCTCATTGAGATCGACCGTCCAGCGCGCCGGGTCGATCGCGCTGCCGAGAAAATCATCGCGAAACCCGAGCACGCTGCTGCGCGCACCGGTGCAGCGCGAGCCGAGCACCGAATCGTTGTTGAGCACGAAGCCCTGGGTCAGTCCGCCCAGGCTGGCGGTGATGGTGTAGCGGCCCGCGACGGCGTTGGCGGTCGCCAGCACCTCGGCGATGCCGTTGGCATCCGACACCACGGTAGTGGCCGACAAGCTGGCGGATGCAGCGCCGCCCGGTGCTGCAAAGCGCACGCCCCCCCCTGCGAACGGCGCGCCGCCGGCGGTCAGAACGCGCAACCGCAGCGGAGTCGCGAACGGCGTACTCACCCGCGTGTACTGATTGCCGCCATCGGCGGCCTCGATCGCCGCCGCGCCCGCGCCGAGCTGATGCGGCGCGCTGGCATTGCCGATCGAATCGCCAGCGCTGGTGCCGAAGGCGCTGGCGAATGTCGAATAGCTCGCCGTCAAGGTGATTGCGCCGGCGGCACCGGCGCTGACCAGCTCGCAACTGCCCTCGGAGCGGTTGGCGGTAGGCGTGGGCGCGAGACTCCCCACGCACGAGCTGCCGCGCCCATCGCTGATCATCACCGATCCGTTCGGCTTGAACGGCGTGCCGGTCGATTCGGCACGCACGGTCACGCTGTACGGTAGGCCCGCGATCGACGGATCAGGCGTATCGTCGATGATCGCCAGCGACTGCACCAATGCGAAACTGAACTCACTGGTGTTGCCCTGGGCGTCGGTGGCGGTGCCGACGATCACATCGTCGGCGCTCAGCGTCACTCCCGGCGGAATCGGCAGCGTGATCGCCTTGACCGTCTGCGCCTCAATCGCCAAATAGCTGTCGAATCCGAGCAGCTCGCGCCCCTCGTCGCCATCGGCCTTGAAGAACTCCACGCGCAGTGGATAGGCACTGTTGAACGGGGTCGAATCGACGCGATAGCTCAAGCTGACGGCGCTGCCACTGACTGTGTAGGCGCTGATGTCCGGGAAGTTCTGCCCGTTGTTGGCCGGGCTGTCCGGATCGCCCGGATCGTTGGGTAGACGCCCGCCAGTGGTGCCATTGTCGCCGGCGCGCCCGCTGATGCCGAGCTGGCCGTTGCGGAAGATGCGGTTTCCGACGACCTGTCCGCGCGTGTTGCGCGTGACCACGCCCTGCGTGCCATTGAAGGCGATCACATTGCCCTCGCCCGCAAGGGTTCCGCCGACCAGAGGCGGCTGCGCCCCGCTTACCCCGCTGCTGAGTTCGATGCCCACGGTGCCGTTGCCCAATGGGACGGCGCCCGTGACATCGCTGCCGATGAAGTTGCCGATGACGCGGGTGCCGTTGGTAGGGCCGGCACCCGCGATCACCACGCCACGGCCGTTGCCGGAGATCACGTTGCGGCTGGCAATGTCCGCCCCACCGAGGATCTGGAA
>JBBRFN010000059.1:0-17114 GCA_038224265.1 Lysobacterales bacterium | reverse complement strand
GGTGGCGCGCTACATCATGCTGTTTGCGATGACCGATCCGGCCAAGGGTGCCAAGGGCATCAGTGGTTTCATGGTCGACACCCAGCGCGAGGGTTTCCATCGCGGCAAGAGCGAACCCAAGCTCGGCATCCGCGCCTCCGCGACCTGCGAGATCGAATTCAGCGACTACCGCATCCCGGCCGAAGACCTGATCGCCAACGAAGGCGACGGCTTCAAGGTCTCGATGGGCGTGCTGGATGCCGGACGTATCGGCATCGCGGCGCAGGCGGTGGGCCTGTCGCGCGCGGCCTTCGACGCGGCGCTGGCGTTTTCGCGCGATCGCAAGGCCTTCGGCCAGTCCATCGGCTCGTTCCAGATGATTCAGGCCAAGATCGCGGACATGAAGTGCCGGCTCGACGCGGCGCATCTGCTGACCCTGCGCGCCGCCTTCGCCAAGCAGCAGTCGGCAAGTAGCGGGGCACGCTTTTCCACCGAGGCATCGGTAGCGAAGCTGTATGCGTCGGAGGCGGCGATGTTCATCACCCACCAGGCACTGCAGATCCACGGCGGCATGGGCTACTCGAAGGAGTTGCCGCTGGAGCGCTATTTCCGCGATGCCAAGATCACCGAGATCTACGAGGGCACCAGCGAAATCCAGCGCCTGGTGATCGCGCGCAACGAGACCGGCTTGCGCTGAGACTGGCGCGGCGCACTACGCAGTCGGCGCTCGATCTGCGGTCGATCGAGCGGGCAGCCAACATCGCGGTGGCTGCATCGATGTTCAGTGTCGGGTCGGCGTCGATGGGCCGCGTACTCCGCCGGCCGGTGGTGGCGCCGGCTTGACCACGGCCGGTGATGGAGTTTTCGGCGGCGTCGGGCGTTGCGCGGCAGTTTGCGCGGTGCCGGCTGTCGACGACGCCGCTGCGGCAGGCGACTGTGCGGGTGGACTTCCGGCTGCCATCGGCGTCGGTGGTCTTTGCACCGCAGTGGTCGCCGCATCGGCGCTGCCTTCGCTCGATCCATCCTTGAGCCTGTGCAGGATCGCATCCAGCGCGCGGTCGACGAGGGCGACCTGCTCGAGGATCACCGCCTTCTGTTCCTTCAACTCCTCCGCCAGCTCGCCCGCAGTCTTCTCGGCGATCTTCAGTCCATTGCGATTGACGAACAGGTACAGCGCGCGAATGGTGCTGATCCACAGCAGCTTGGCGCGCTCGCGCGAGCCGTCGTCCTTGACGAACTCGAACCAGGTGCCGGCCTTGAGCGCGCGGGCGATCTTCATCCAGGTGCCGAGGGCCTCGACCGCGGCGAGATCCACGTCTTCATCGACGGCATGCGCATCGGCGGGACCGAACACGATTTCTTCGCCGCCGCGTCCAGCGGCAAAGCGCACGCTGAGGTCCTCCGGCGGTGCCGGTCGGGTCTCGGGAATCCGCGTCGCGGCACTGTTGCCCTGCTGACGATACATTTCCGCCACTTCGCCCCAGAGCTCCTGCAAATGGCCTTCATGCAGGCCGGTGGCCGCCAACCCGTGGCGCAGCAGGCGTTGAATCTCCGGCGTCATCGCGCCCAGACGCAAGCGATCGGCATCGTCCTTCTTCGGCTCAACGCTCCACGCGAAGTCGTCGATGAAGCGGGTTGCCGCGCGCCACTCGGTCGAGTCCTCGCCATGGCGCAGATAGGTCAGCACCAGATAGTTGGACCACTTGCGCGACAGCAGGTCGCGCACCATTGGCGGCAGGTGCTTGCCTTCAAGCTTGGTCAATAGTGCGCGTGCAGCGGAGCGCTGCGCGATCTCCAGCCGCTCGCGTCCGCGCGCTGCTTCCGTGGTGCGACGCTCGACCAGCTCGGCGCGCTTGCGGTTCTTCTCGATGAAGTCCGAAAACTCGCCCGACAGGCGCTCGAAAATGCCGGTGTCGTCATCGAAGTCGCGCAGCAGGGTCGACACCACTTCCTGCACCTTGTTGTACAGGCGATGGTCCTTGTCCGACTCCTCGCTCCAGCCGACGCAGGCCTGCCCGAGTTCATCGAGCAGCTGGCGCGCCGGGTGGTGTTTATGCGCAATGAACTCCTGGTCGAGCAGCGCCACTTTCAGATAGGGAATCTGCAGGCGCCCCAGCATGGCCGCGATCGGCGCGGGCAGATTGCGATCCTGCACCGCATAGTCGAACAGCATGCCGACCAGGTCGATAGTGTCTTCATCGGTGCCCAGATGGGTGGTGCCGCCAGCAGGTCCACCAAGCCTGCGAACCTGCCGCATCAGCTCCTGCTTGACGTTTGCCGGCTGGGTCGCGGCAGGCGCGCCGGGACCATGAACCTGCATTTCTTCCTGCATCAACGACAGCGCGTTGAGCAGTTCGCGCGCGGTGGCGCCGGCGTTGGTCGGACTGCCGCCGCCGGTACCGCCGAACTGGTACCCGGCGGGTGCCGCATGCGGCGCATTGGTGCGTCGCGACGCCAGCAGGCCGCGAAGTTCGGAGACCACCTGCATGATCTCGGAATCGGAGCGACTGTCGCCGTCGACTTCGGCCAGCGCTTCGGCGACCGCCGCTTCGGCCGCTGCATTGGCAGAAGCTTGCGGTGCATCGCTGCGCTGTGCGTCCGTGCGCCGGTTGCCGCTGGTCGTGTAGCGCAGCTCCGGCATGACGCCTGCCTGCACCAGAATCGTGTTGCACTCGTCGTACAGCGTTTCCAGCGCGGTCAGGACCTGGCGCTCGAACAGTTTGAGCACGATCAGCTTGACCGGCAGGTCGACTTCGAACTCGGCGATCGCCGCGCGGAAAGCCTGCGCGAGCAGGCGTGGGCCCAGCGGGTTGTTGGCATTGTCGACCCGGCGTCCTGCGGCCAGCATGCCCAGGCGCTGGTTGAGCGCGAACAGACCGCGGCTGAGCCTGCCGTCGGCCTTGTCGATCATCGCCGCGACCGCCAGCGATTCCTCCAATTCCGATTCATCGACCAGCGCCATGGCGATCTGGCCGACCTGCTGCTTGGTGGTGCCGAGCTCCTCGGTGCCCGGCGCCAGCTTGCCGGCTTCGAAGTCGAGCATCTGCTTGTTGACCGCCTCCTGCCACAGCGCTTCGGCGCGCAGGCGCTTGCGGCGAATCTCGCGCATGCCGTCGAAGTAGCGCGCCTGGTTGTTGTTGGTGGAGGCGCGTTCGGCCATGTCGAACAGCGCATCGTCGACGCCGGCGAACAGCTCCCCGATCACGCCCGAAAGGCGCTTCTGGGCGACACCGCGCAGCAGCCCCAGCAGGCGGCTGGCGATCATCGGACTGCTGCCGTCCGTGCGATTGGCGCCGGCGGGGTAACCGGGGGGCGGAAGGTTCGACATGATGGTCACTCGGAGCGCAAATGGGGCGGCCGATTGCGGGCCATTTCACGAGCAAGATTAGGGTGACACATTGCGTCACATTGTGAACTGGGTCACACACGACAGGCGGGTGGGGAAGTTCCCGACAGTCGGTTTGCGGTCCGCAGCAGGCACCCGCTCATGCTGTGCCGATACCTGAAGAAATCCCAACCGGCACAGTGGCTTGGAAAGGTGTCATGGCGGTACTGCGCATGCAGGGTTATCCTTTCGCACTCTCTACACACGTCCAATGGATTTGAACCCGCCATGACCCACGCGGCGAACGCGGCTTCCCAGCCGGCCAGCATCGACTCGATCCTCGAAAATCTGCTGGCACGATTGTCCGCGCCGCGCCGACCGGATGCCGAGCGCCTGCTACGCGAATTCCTGCGCAGGGTACCCGCCGAGGACCTGGCCGCGCGCTCGCCGACCTCTTGGGCAGCTTTGATCGCGGGTTTGTTGTCGTTCGTACAGGTGCGTGTTGCAGATTCGGCCAATGTAAGGGTGTTCAATCCGACCCTTGAAGAGCATGGCTGGGATGCCAGTCATACCGTGATCGAGATCGTCACCTTCGACAGTCCGTTCCTGGTCGATTCGGTGAGCATCGCGATTGCCGCGCAGGGCAATCTGGTGCACTCGGTGATCCATCCAGTGCTGGCCATCGAACGCGACCAGGGCGGCCACGCGCTCTCGATCGGCAACGAGCTGGGCGTCGGCAAGGGACGCGCCGAGTCGGTCATGCATTTCGAGGTCGATCGCCGCGCCGAGGCGGGCGAGCTGCTCGCGCTGCGCCAATCGGTGGAAGCAGCGCTCGCCGATGTGCGCGCCTGCGTGCGCGACTGGCGTGCGATGCGCGATCGCGCGCTGCAGATCGCCGACGAATTGGGTACCCGCAACATGCCGCTGGATGCCGCACAGCGCGCCGAGGCGCAGGAGTTCCTGCGCTGGGCCGCGGCGGATCACTTTACCTTTCTGGGCTATCGAGAATACGAAGTAGTGCGCAAGGGCGACGAGGACATGCTCAGCGCCAAGGCCGGTAGCGGCTACGGCGTGCTGCGCGACGCGGAGGCAGCGGTGCCGCGCCCGCTGAGCTCGCTGGCTGCGCGCCACACGCAGGAAAAAGGCGCGGTCGACGTCATCATCCTGACCAAGACCAATGCGCGCTCGACCGTGCACCGACCCGGCTACATGGACTACCTGTCCGTGCTCAAGTTCGATGCCGCCGGCAAGCCGATCGGCGAAGAGCGCTTCCTTGGCCTGTTCACCTCCGGCGCATATGGGCGGCGTCCGTGGGACATCCCGCTGGTGCGCCACAAGTACGAGGCGGTGATGAACCGCTCCGGGTTCAAGCGCGACAGCCACAGCGGCAAGGCGCTGCGCCATATCATCGAGACCCTGCCGCGCGACGAGCTGTTCCAGGCCAGTGCAGAAGAACTGGCCGAGACCGCAATGGGGATCCTGGCGCTGTCGCAGCGCCAGCGCACCCGCATGTTCGTGCGGCGCGATCGCTACGGGCGTTTTTATTCGGTGCTGGTGTTCCTGCCGCAGAACCGCATGACGCCCGAAGTGCGCGAGCGGGTCGAACAACTGCTCAAGCGCGCCTTCCACGGCGAGCGCGTCGACTCCACCGTGTTCGTCTCGGAAGCCGCCCTCGCGCGCCTGCACGTGGTGATCCGGCCGCGCGCGGGCACCCACCCGCAGGTCGACCAGGCCGAGCTCGAACTGAAGCTGGCGCAGATCGTGCGCAACTGGCACGACGAGCTGCGCGAGATCCTGATCCAGCGGCACGGCGACGAAAAGGGCCTGAAGCTTGCCAGTCGTTTCGGTCGCGCCTTGCCCAACGGCTACATCGAAGAAGTCACCCCGTGGATCGCCGCAGCGGACGTCGAGACCGCCGCTTCGCTCAAGGGCCCCGAGGACATCCGCCTGTCGCTGTACCGTCCGCGCCGCAAGGGTGCCGAGGGCACCCTGCGCTTCAAGCTGTTCCGCTTCGGTGCGCCCATTCCGCTGTCGGATGCGCTGCCGATGATGGAGAACATGGGGCTGCGCGTGCTCTCCGAGCATCCGTACACGATGGATGTCGGCGGCAGCGTGATCCATATCCAGGACTTCGAAGTGGCCGCATCGCTGGACGCGGAGTTCGATCTTGATGCGATCAAGGATGCCTTCGGCGAGGCCTTCGAGCGCATCTGGCGCGGTGAGGCGGAAAACGATCCGTTCAATCGCCTGATCCTCGGCGCCGGCCTCGACTGGCGCCAGGTCGGCATGCTGCGCGCATGCTGCAAGTACCTGCTGCAGACCGGCGTGCCGTTCTCGCAGGCCTACATGGAGACCACCCTCAACCGCTATCCGCTGCACGCGCGCCTGCTGGCCGAACTGTTCGAGGCCAAGTTCGATCCGGCGCGCGATGACGCATCGAAGGCGTCGCTCGAGACCACCCGCAAACGCCTGTTGCGCGAGATCTCGCCGCTGGTCGGCGAGGCCATCGCTGCCAGCCACGGTGGCATCGCCGAGCAGATCGCGACCTCGCGCGGCTTCTCGCGCACGGTGCAGATCGATACCGTGGTGCAGGCGCTCAACGCCGTGATGGACACCGTCGGCAGCCTCGATGAGGACCGCATCCTGCGCAGCTTCATGGCGCTGATCAAGGCCGCGTTGCGCACCAGCTATTTCCAGCTGCGCGACGGCAGGCCGAAGGAATACGTCAGCATCAAGCTCGATCCGGCCAAGGTGCCGGACCTGCCCAAGCCGCGTCCCTATCGCGAGATCTTCGTGTATGGGCCGCGGGTCGAGGGTGTGCATCTGCGCTTCGGGCCGGTCGCGCGCGGTGGTCTGCGCTGGTCCGATCGACGCGAGGATTTCCGCACCGAGGTGCTCGGCCTGGTCAAGGCGCAGATGGTCAAGAACACCGTCATCGTGCCGGTCGGCGCCAAGGGCGGGTTCTTCGTCAAGCGTCCACCGGCTGGCGGAGATCGCGATGCGCAGCTGGCCGAGGGTGTGGCGTGCTATCGGCTGTTCATCAATGGCCTGCTCGATATCACCGACAACCTGGTCGGCGATCAGGTCGTGCATCCGCAGGACGTGGTGCGCCACGATGGCGACGACCCGTACCTGGTGGTCGCCGCCGACAAGGGCACCGCGACCTTTTCCGATATCGCCAATTCGATCTCCGCCCAGCATGGTTTCTGGCTCGGCGATGCCTTCGCCTCGGGCGGCTCGGTCGGCTACGACCACAAGGGCATGGGCATCACTGCCAAGGGTGGCTGGGAGTCGGTCAAACGCCACTTCCGCGCGCTCGGCCGCGACAGCCAGACCGCGGACTTCACCTGCGTGGGTGTCGGCGACATGTCCGGCGACGTGTTCGGCAATGGCATGCTGCTGAGCCGGCACATCCGTCTGCTTGCAGCCTTCGACCATCGGCACATTTTTCTGGATCCCAACCCCGACGCGGCGATCTCGTTGGCCGAACGCCAGCGCCTGTTTGCGCTGCCACGATCCAGCTGGGACGACTACGACAAGCGGCTGATCTCGGTCGGCGGCGGAATCCATTCGCGCACTGCCAAGACCATCCCATTGTCTGCCGAGGTCAAGTCGGCACTCGGCATCGAGACCAATGTTGCGCAGCTGACGCCAGCGGAGCTGATGAGCGCCATCCTCAAGGCGCCGGTCGACCTGCTGTGGAACGGCGGCATCGGCACCTACGTCAAGGCATCCAGCGAATCCAACGCCGATGTCGGCGACCGCGCCAACAATGCGCTGCGCGTGAACGGTCGCGAGCTGCGCTGCAAGGTGGTAGGCGAGGGCGGCAATCTCGGGATGACGCAGTTGGGTCGCATCGAGGCCGCGCAGGCCGGGGTGTTGCTCAACACCGATTTCATCGACAACTCGGCCGGGGTCGATACCTCCGATCACGAGGTCAACATCAAGATCCTGCTCAACGAGGTCGTCGGTCGCGGCGAGCTGGCGGTCGATGCGCGCAATACCCTGCTCGCGGCGATGACCGACGAAGTCGGTCAGCTGGTGCTGCGCGACAACTACCTGCAGAACCAGGCGATCAGCGTGATGGAGCGCATGAGCGTGGCGCGACTGGGCGCCGAGCAGCACTTCGTGCGCACCCTCGAAACGCAGGGCCTGCTGGATCGGCAGATCGAGTTCCTGCCCAGCGATGCCGAGTTCGCCGAGCGCAAGGCACGCGGCCTGGGGCTGACTCGCCCGGAGCTGTCGATCCTGCTGTCGTACTCGAAGATCGTGCTGTTCCAGCAGCTGCTCGGCTCGGATGTCCCGGAAGATGCCTATCTGGCCAAGGAGTTGGTGCGCTATTTCCCCGCACCATTGCAGGATCGCTATCGCGACAACATGGAGCGCCACCGCCTGCGCCGCGAGATCATCGCCACTGCGGTGACCAATTCGACGGTCAACCGCATGGGTGCGACCTTCGTGATGCGGATGCAGGAGGACACCGGCGAGGGTCCGGGACAGATCGCCAGGGCCTACACGATCGCACGCGAGGTGTTCGATGCGCGCTCGCTGTGGGGCGCGATCGAGGCGCTCGATGGCAAGGTGCACGGTGCCACGCAGATCGATGCGCTGCTCGGCATCTGGTACCTGCTGCGCCACGCGACGCGCTGGCTGCTCACGGTACCCGGTACACGACTGGATATCGCCGCGGCCGTGGCGCGCTATGCACCGGGAGTGGTCGCGCTGCGCACAGCACTGGATGCGGTGGCCTCGGGCGAGGATCGCGCGAGCGCGCTGCGCGAACGCGAGCGCTGGACCGGTGCTGGCTTTCCGGCGGATCTGGCGCGATCGCTGGCGCAGCTGCCGGCTCTGGTCTCGGCCTTCGACATCGTCGAGGTCGCCGCCGAGCACCAGCTGCCGATCGAGCGTGTGGCAGAGGTGTATTACGCACTTGGCGAGGCGCTGCACCTGAAGTGGCTGATGTCGCGCATCGAAGAGCTGCCGGTAGACGGTCGCTGGCACGCGCAGGCGCGCGGCACCCAGCGCGACGAGCTGTTCCACCACCAGCGCGCGCTGGTCGCCCAGGTGCTCGCGCGCGCCAAGCCCGGCGAAAGCGGTACTGCGACCGTGCAGCAGTGGCTTGGCCGCGACGACGGTTCGCTGCGTTTCACCCTCGGCATGTTGGCCGACATGCGCAACCAGGTGTCGATGGACTATCCGACCGTGTCGGTGGCGATTCGACGCCTGGCACAGCTGGTACAGGCCGGCGCCCGCGGTGCGTGAGCATCGCAGTGTCGCAACCGCCATGAGACGCTGAGTTGAGCGAGCGCCTGTCCGATCTTGCCCTGAGAATCCTCTCGGGCAAAGCAGCCGAGGAAACTGCGTCCATGGATGCCAAGACCATCGCCGTGGTGGCCAGCAAGGCCCCCGAAGGCCAGCGCACCCTGGCCGAGATGCAGGCGCGCTACGGCACCGCCACGCCGGAACAGGCCGATGTGATCATCGCGCTCGGCGGCGACGGCTTCATGCTGCAAACCCTGCACCGCTGGCGGCATACCGGCAAGCCGGTATTCGGCATGAAGGCGGGCACGGTCGGGTTTCTGATGAACCTGTACCGTCTCGACGACCTGATCGAGCGCATCGCGAACGCGCAACCGTCGGTACTGCGACCGTTGAAGATGACCGCCGTCAGCGAATCGGGCAATACCACCGAACTGCTCGCGTTCAACGAAGTCTCGCTGCTGCGCCAGACCAAGCAGGCAGGCAAGATCAAGGTCTCGTTGAACGGGCGGACACGGATCGACGAGCTGGTCTGCGATGGCGTGATGCTGGCCACGCCGGCCGGATCGACCGCCTACAATCTGTCCGCGCACGGGCCGATCCTGCCGTTGGGCTCCGATGTGCTGGCGCTCACGCCGATCGCTGCGTTTCGCCCGCGCCGCTGGCGCGGCGCCATTCTGCGTGCCGATACCGAGGTCCGCTTCGACATCCTCGATCACTACAAGCGCCCGGTCAGCGCAACGGCGGATGCCTCCGAGGTGCGCGACGTGGTCGAGGTGGTGATCCGCGAGTCGCGCGAGGACTCGATCACGCTGCTGTTCGACGCCGAGCACAGTCTGGAGGAGCGGATCCTGAGCGAGCAGTTCGCGCTTTAGGAAATCGCTGCGCCAGACCCGCGCTGCCGCAGCAGCGAGCGGTCCCGACTGGCGCGGCGCGCCGTCGATGGGTACCGTATCGGCATGAGCAAGCCCGCCAGGATTCCAGCCCCTTTCCGCCACTGCGCCCTCGCAGCCGCTCTCGCACTTGCGCTGGCCCCGGCCGTCCATGCAGGCGACTGGCGCGACAAGGCGACCCCGCACCTTCAGGCGCAGGCCAAGTCGGGCGCTCCGGTCGACGTGCTGATCGTGCTGCGTGGCGATCCGGCGCTGCGCCTGCTGGATCGCGACCAGCCGCGCGCGGCGCGCGGCAAGGCGGTCGCGGAGCGTCTGCAAAGCCTCGCGGCGTCCCGCCAGGCTGGGCTGCTGGCCGAATTGGACGCGCGCGGCATCGCCTATCGTCCACTGTGGATCGCCAACGCGGTCGCCGCGCGGATGGATGCCGCAGACCTTGCCTGGATCGGTGGGCGCGACGATGTGCTGCGGCTGCATTCCGATCGCGCGTTCGAGGTCGGGTTGCCTGTTGCCGATCGCATACAAGTCCACCCGCCGAAGGCGATTGCGCCGAACGTTGCACGAGTCCGTGCGCCCGAAGCGTGGGCACTTGGATTTCGGGGTCAAGGCGTAGTGGTCGCAGCGCAGGATACCGGATACCAATGGGACCACCCGGCCGTCAGAAGCAGCTATCGTGGTTGGAGTGGGGCTTCAGTATCTCACGCATACAACTGGCACGATTCCATTCATGCAGAAATCGGCGCTTCTCCGAACCCCTGTGGAGTCAATTCGCTTGCCCCGTGCGATGACAACAACCATGGCACCCACACGCTTGGAACGGTCGTTGGAGACGACGGCGCCCTGAATCAGATCGGGGTTGCTCCAGACGCTACGTGGATCGGCTGTAGGAACATGGAAAGCGGGGCGGGTCGGCCGAGCACATACATCGAGTGCTTTCAGTTCTTTCTGGCGCCAACCGACGCGGCGGGGCAGAACTCGAACCCGGCATTGGCTCCCGACATCATCACCAATTCGTGGGGCTGCCCGGTTGGCCCGCCGCCGGGCGGTGAAGACTGCGCGATCGGTTCTTTCGACACGACACTTGCTGCGCTGCGAGCGGCAGGCATTCTGGTCGTCGTTGCAGCTGGAAATGGCTCGCCGAACTGCGGCTCCATCGACACACCGCCTGCAATCAGTTTGGACGCCTTCACGGTCGGGGCGACGACGAACACGGACGCTATCGCGGAATTCTCGCTGCTCGGTCCGGTCACGGTCGACGGGAGCAATCGTTTTAAACCCGACCTGGTCGCGCCGGGCGTGCAGGTTCTATCGTCGATTGCTCGTCCAGCAAACTCGTATTCTTCGTCCTTCAGCGGCACCAGCATGGCCACGCCGAATGTCGCCGGCGTTGCAGCGCTGGTGATGAGCGCCAATCCGGCGTTGCGCGGCGACCCGGAGGCGGTGGAGGCGATCCTGCGCGAGACTGCGGTGCGGTTGAATCCGCCAGGGCTGGATTGCCCGGGTTTTATGGCGACCGCCTATCCGAACCATATCTACGGCTATGGGCGGGTCGATGCGCTGGCGGCGGTGCAGCTTGCGCTGCTGTCGGTGCCTCTGTTTGACGACGGGTTCGAGGTGCAGGCGCAGTGATGATCGCGTGGTCTGAAACTGCTTGTTTCAGAGTGATCGCGCCTGATCGCACATCGACCGGATGTGCAGCCGCGTCGTTCATTGCCATAGCCATTTCGATCTAGTCCAGAGCCCATTCGACACCGACGCAATGGAAAGACTCGTAGTCGCGATTTCATCCCGCGCCCTGTTCGATCTTCGCGACAGTCACGAACTGTTCGAACAGGCCGGACTCGATGCCTATCGTGCATACCAGATCGCCCGCGAGGACCAGATCCTCGCTCCCGGCATCGCGTTTCCGCTGGTCGAGAAACTGCTGCGACTGAATACCCTGTCGCAGGATACGCCGCGGGTCGAGGTGATCCTGCTGTCGCGCAACTCCTCGGATACGGGCTTGCGGATCTTCAATTCGATCGAGCATTTCGGGCTGGAGATCGTGCGGGCGGCGTTCACCAATGGCGCGCCGACCTGGCCCTACGTGCATCCCTTCGGCGCGCAGCTGTTTCTCAGCGCCAACCACGACGACGTGCGCGCCGCGCTCGATGCAGGCATTGCGGCCGCCAGCATCCTGCCGTCGAAAGCCGCGCAGCGCGCCAGCGACCAGCTGCGCATCGCTTTCGACGGCGATGCGGTGATTTTTTCCGACGAATCCGAACGCGTCTCGCAGGAGCAGGGCCTGGAGGCCTTTCATGCCAACGAGCGCGCCAAAGCCGCGCATCCGCTCAGTGGCGGCCCGTTCCGCGCATTCCTCGATCGCCTGCATCTGATCCAGGACGCGTTTCCGGCCGGGCAGTCGCCGATCCGCACCGCACTGGTCACCGCGCGCTCGGCGCCGGCGCACAAGCGCGTGATCCTCACCCTGCGCGAGTGGGGCGTGCGGATCGACGAGGCGCTGTTTCTTGGCGGGCGCGACAAGGGCCCGTTCCTGCGTGCCTTCGGCGCCGATATCTTCTTCGACGATTCGCAGCTCAACATCGACTCGGCGCGCGACCACGTGGCGGCGGGGCATGTGCCGCATGGGGTGTCCAATCCGCGGTAGGGCCTTGCGGGTCCGGGCGTCGATCGTCGCTCGAGGGCCCAGGGCCCAGGGCTCAGGGCCCAGAAAACAGCCCGCACGAAGCGTGCTCATCCGGGCCCGGAGCCCTGGGCCCTGGGCCCGAACGTGAACCGGGTGGTTGCAGTGCTGAGAGCGGCTTCACAGGGCTTGCGGGTACAATGTCAGCGTCCCGAGGAGCCGTCATGAACGTCAAGCCCCAACTCGCCACCCTCAACCCCTACGATCTGTTCGACGTGCGCTCGCTGCTCACCGATGAAGAGCGCATGGTGCAGGACACCGTCGCGCGCTTCACCGACGAGCGCGTGCTGCCGATCATCGGCGATTGCTTCGACCAGGCGCGCTTCCCGCGCGAACTGGTGCCGGAGATCGCCGCACTCGGCCTGCTCGGCTCCTCGCTGCCGACCGAATACGGCTGCGCGGGCCTGAACGCGGTCAGCTACGGTTTGATCTGCCTCGAACTCGAGCGCGGCGATTCCGGCCTGCGCAGCTTCGTGTCGGTGCAAAGTTCGCTGTGCATGTATCCGATCTTCGCCTACGGCAGCGAAGAGCAGCGCCAGCAGTACCTGCCCGGGATGGCGGCGGGCGAGATCATCGGCTGCTTCGGTTTGACCGAGCCGCACGGCGGCTCGGATCCGGCCAACATGAAGACCCACGCCAAGCGCGACGGCGGCGACTGGGTGATCAACGGCGCCAAGATGTGGATCACCAACGGCAACCTCGCGCACATCGCGATCGTATGGGCGATGACCGACGACGGCATCCAGGGTTTCATCGTGCCGACCGACACGCCGGGATTCAAGGCGCAGGAGATCCATCGCAAGATGAGCCTGCGCGCCTCGGTCACCAGCGCGCTGTTCTTCGACGGCGTGCGGATTCCGGACAGTCAGCGCCTGCCCAACGTCAAGGGCCTCAAGGGCCCGCTGGGTTGTTTGACGCAGGCGCGCTACGGCATCACCTGGGGGCCGATCGGGGCTGCCATCGCGTGCCTGAAGGAAGCCAACGAGTACGCCAAGACTCGCATCCTGTTCAATCGCCCGATCGCCGCAACCCAGGCGGTGCAGATCAAGCTCGCCGAGATGGCGCGGCGGATCACGCTCGCACAGCTGCTGTCGCTGCAGCTGGGTCGACTCAAGGACGAGGGCCGCATGCAGCCGACCCAGGTGTCGCTGGCCAAATGGAACAACATCCGGATGGCGATCGACATCGCACGCGAGGCGCGCGACATCCTCGGCGGCAGCGGTATCACGACCGAGTATTGCCCGATCCGCCACGCGCTGAACCTCGAATCGGTGATCACCTACGAGGGCACCGAGACCGTGCACCAGCTGGTGGTCGGCCGCGAACTGACCGGCATCAACGCGTTCTGAACCGACATGGCGGGCCAAAGGCCCGCCCTACGCCGTAGGGGAACATGTAGGGCGGGCCGTTGGGCCGCCGCTCCGCTGAGCGCGGTGGTGGCGGGCCGTTTGGTGTGTGCGAAGCGGCGGGCCAAAGGCCCGCCCTACGGGATTGCAGCGATGGGCCGCAGTTGCGGATCGAGCGCCACGCGTTGGTCGAACACGAAACACGCGCCGTCGTAGCCGAAGCCGCCGACCGTTTCGAAGTAGCCGAGAATGCCGCCTTCGAGCTGCAGGGTCTGCGGCACCCCATTCTCGCGCAACCACAGCGCGGCTTTTTCGCAGCGAATGCCGCCGGTGCAGTAGCTCACCACCGTGGCGTCCGCGAGTTGTTCGCGCAGCGGGTCGATGGCCGCTGGCAGATCGGTGAAGTTGTCGATCGGCAAATGCAGCGCCTCGCGGAAAGCGCCGTGGGCCACCTCCTCGCGATTGCGCGTGTCGAGCAGCACCACGCGTCGTCCGCCGTCGTCGTGTCCTTGCGCGAGCCAGCGCGCGAGGGACTGCGGCGCTACCGCCGGCGCGCGTCCGGTCAGCGGTTCGGCGTGCGACTGGCGAAACGCGATGATCTCCGCCTTGACCTTGACCTTCAGGCGCGCGAACGGAATGTGGTCGCTCCAGCTGCGCTTGACCACCAGATCGGTAAAGCGCGGATCGGCATGCAGTGTCTGCAGCCATTCGCACAGCGCGGCGGCATCGCCGGCAAGGAAGAGGTTCAATCCCTCACTGGCCACGAGCACCGAGCCTCGCAGTCCACCGCTCATGGCGCTTGCCCTGATCGACGCCGCCAGCGTGTGCGGATCGTCGATCGCGACGAATCGGTAGGCGGCGATATTGAGGATCATGCGCCGCGGGTCAGTACAACACGCGGGTGCGCAGCGTGCCGGGGATGGCGGCAAGCGCATCCTTGAGCGCGGCAGCCTGCGCCTCGGTGGTGGACACGTCGACCACCACATAGCCGATCGCCGCGTTGGTCTGCAGGAACTGGCCGTCGATGTTGATGTTCTCGCGCGAGAAGATCTCGTTGACCCGCGACAACATGCCCGGCACGTTGCGATGGATGTGCAGCAGTCGATGGCTGTTCGGATGGCCCGGCAGGGTGGCTTCGGGGAAGTTGACCGCCGACAGGGTCGAGCCGTTGTCGCTGTAGCGCACCAGCTTGGCGGCGACCTCGATGCCGATGTTGTCCTGCGCCTCCAGCGTGCTGCCCGCCACGTGCGGGGTCAGGATCACGTTGTCCATGCCGATCAGCGGCGACTGGAAAGCTTCGCTGTTGCCCTGCGGTTCGACCGGGAACACGTCGACTGCGGCACCTGACAGATGGCCCGCGCGCAGCGCCTGTGCGAGCGCATCGATATCGACCACCGTGCCGCGCGCGGCATTCAGGAACACCGCGCCCTTCTTCATCCGCGCGAATTGCGCGGCGCCGAACATCAGTCGCGTCGCGGGTGTCTCCGGCACGTGCAGGCTGACCACGTCGGCGCGCGCGAGCAGCTCGTCCAGGCTGGCCGCAGCGCGCGCGTTGCCCAGGGTGAGCTTGGCTTCGATGTCGTGGAAGATCACCTGCATGCCGAGGCTCTCGGCCAGCAGGCCGACCTGGGTGCCGATGTGGCCATAGCCGACTACGCCGAGCACCTTGCCACGCACCTCGAAACTGCCGGCGGCCGATTTCGACCAGCCGCCGCGGTGGCACTCGGCGTTTTTCTGCGGGATGCGCCGCATCAGCAGGATGGTTTCGGCAATCACCAGTTCGGCGACGCTGCGGGTGTTCGAGTACGGGGCGTTGAATACCGGCACGCCCTGCGCCTGCGCAGCGCCCAGGTCGACCTGGTTGGTGCCGATGCAGAAGCAGCCGATCGCGATCAGCCGCTTGGCCTCTGCCAGCACCTCCGCGTTCAACTGCGTGCGTGAGCGGATGCCGACCAGATGCGCATCGGCGATGCGCCGCTTGAGCTCGTCGTCGGGCAGCGATTTTTCGTGCAGCTCGATCTGCGAGTAGCCGGCAGCTTCGAAGGTTTCGATCGCGCTGCGGCTGATGCCCTCGAGCAGCAGAACGCGGATGTCCTGTTTCGGGAACGAGGTCTTTTTCATGATTGCCGGGGTCTGCGGAACGGTGTCCCCGTCGCGGCGCGGCCCGCGCGCGGATGGGGACGTGACTATGCCAGAAGCGCGGGGTCCATGCGGCAACGCAACAGTGGACGCCCGGCGTCGGCGCTGGCACCCTTGCTTGCTGATGAACGTCGCGATATCCACGCCCGAAGACATGCTCGCCGAGCTGGCCCGGCTGCAGCCGGAGCTGCAGCTCAAGACCGGGCCGGCCGACCTTGAACACTACGGCCGCGACTGGACACGCCGCTGGATGCCGGCGCCGCTGGCGATCGCGCTGCCATCGTCGACCGCGCAGGTGCAGGCGATCGTGCGCTGGGCGGCCGAACGCGGTGTCGCGCTGGTGCCCTCGGGAGGGCGCACGGGTCTGTCTGGCGGTGCCGTAGCGGCCCGTGGCGAGCTGGTGCTGAGTCTGGAGCGGATGAACAAGGTGCTCGCCTTCGATCCGATCGACCGCACGCTGACGGTTGAGCCGGGCATCGCGCTGGAGGCCGTGCAACGCGCGGCGATCGACCGCGGTCTGTGCTACCCGGTCGATTTCGGCTCGCGCGGCTCGTGCTCGATCGGCGGCAACATCGCGACCAATGCCGGCGGCATCCGCGTGATCCGCTACGGCAATACGCGCGAGTGGGTGGCGGGGCTGAAGCTCGTCGATGGCCGCGGCGAACTGTTGGACCTGAATCGCGGCCTGATCAAGAACTCCAGCGGCTACGATCTGCGCCACCTGGTGATCGGCTCGGAAGGCACCCTCGGCATCGTGGTCGAGGCGACGCTGCGCCTGACCGATCCGCCGCGCCGGCAGAACGTGATGGTGTTCGCGCTGCCTGCGATGGACGCATTGATGCAGGTGTTCGATGCATGCCGCGCGCGGCTGGCGCTGGGTGCCTTCGAGTTCTTCACCGACCGCGCCTTGCACCACGTGCTCGCGCACGGCGCGCAGCGACCGTTCGACGGTGACGCGCCGTACTACGTCATCACCGAGTTCGACTGCGTCGACGACGCGCAGGAATCCGAAGCGCTGGCGGTGTTCGAGCACTGTGCCGAGCGCGGCTGGGTGGTCGATGGCGTGATCAGCCGTAGCGAGGCGCAGTCGCGCGCCCTGTGGCGCCTGCGCGAGGGCATCACCGAGAGCCTCGCGCCGCACAAACCGTACAAGAACGACATCTCGGTGCGGGTCAGCGCGATCCCCGAGTTCATGCACGCGATGCAGCAGATTTTCGCGCGTGAATACCCGGGCGTCGAGGTGGTCTGGTTCGGCCACATCGGCGACGGCAACCTGCACATCAACGTGATCAAGCCTGCGGCGCTCGGCGACGATGCGTTCATCGCCCAGTGCGAGCGCGTCACGCGCCTGCTGTCGGATACGCTGGCGACTTTCGGTGGCAGCATTTCGGCCGAACACGGCATCGGTCTGGTCAAGAAGGACTATCTGCTGGGTACCCGCAGCAGCGCCGAGGTCGCGATCATGCGCGGCATCAAGCAGGTGCTGGATCCGC
>JBBRFN010000058.1:0-17285 GCA_038224265.1 Lysobacterales bacterium | reverse complement strand
GAGGACTCGAACCTCCACGGCTTGTGGCCGTTACCACCTCAAGGTAGTGCGTCTACCAATTCCGCCACCTGGGCTTTGAAACGTGAATTCTAGCGGCTGCCGTTGCCGTTGGGAGCTTGGGTCGGCGCCGGTGTGTCGGTTGCCGGTTGCGGCGGCGCTGCCGGAACGTCGGTTGCTGGTGCAGCGGCCGCCGGAGCGTCGCCCGCAGGGGCCGCCGGCACGTCGCCGGCCGGTGCAGCTGGTTCGACAGGCGCGGTGGTCTTGCCCATGATGCCGATGTCATCGGGCGCTACCGTAGTGACCGCGCCACGCGTGATGAACATGCCGATGCCGAGGCTGAGCACGAAAAACGCAACCGCCAGCCACTTGGTGGCCTTGCTGAGGAAGTTGCCCGCGCCGCGCGCACCGAACACGGTCGCCGAGGCGCCGCCGCCGAAACCGGAACCGGCCTGCGCACCCGCGCCGCGCTGCATCAGGATCAATACCACCATCGCGATGGCGACGATGACGTAGACGACATTCAAGATGGTAATGGTCATTGCATTCTCAATTGGATCGCCGCGCTGCCGCCACGATGGCGAGGAAGTCGGCTGCGACCAGCGAGGCACCGCCGATCAAGCCACCATCGACATCGGGCTGCTGGAACAGCTCGCCCGCATTCGCCGGCTTGACGCTGCCGCCGTACAGGATCGGCAGTGATCGAGCGATTGTAGCATCGGCCGCCGCGACTTTGCCACGCAGGAACGCATGCACGGCCTGTGCCTGCGCGCTGCTGGCGGTGCGACCGGTGCCGATCGCCCACACCGGCTCATAAGCCAGCACCGCGCCCGCCAAACCCTGCACGCCGCATTGATCGATCACGGCCTGCAGCTGGCGGCCCACCACGGTCTCGGTGTCGCCCGCTTCGCGCTCGGCCAGGCTCTCGCCGACGCAGACGATGGGCGACAAGCCGGCGGCCAGCGCCTGGGCAACCTTGGCGGCCACGGTCTGGTCGGACTCTGCATGCAGCTGGCGCCGCTCCGAGTGGCCCACGATCACATGGCTCGCCCCGCAATCGGCCAGCATCGGCGCGCCGATATCACCGGTGAACGCGCCCTCCTGGCGCTCGCTGCAATCCTGACCGGCGACGCCGAGGCGCGCGCCGAACTCGCGCGCCAGCTGCGCCAAATACACGAACGGCGGCGCAATCAGGACCGTGACGCCGGCGTGATCGGCTGCGGCGATGGCAGCGCTCAGCTCAAACGCCTGCGCGCGATTGCCATGCATCTTCCAGTTGCCTGCAACGATCCTGCTGCGCATGCGCACGCTGTGCTCGCAAATTGGGCGCGCAGGATAGCGAGCGCAACCATCGATGGCAAAGCGGCAGCGGCCTACAATCGGGGCTTGCTCCCTGCCAGGTGACCCCATGGACAATGCCACAACCCCGCCCCGCCGCTGGGCACTGATCACCGGCGCATCGGCCGGTATCGGCGCGGAGTTCGCGCGCCAGCTCGCCGCGCGCGGCTGGAGCCTGGTGCTGACGGCCCGCCGCACCGAGCGGCTGCAGGCCTTGGCCGCCGAACTCGAGGGCGCACACGGCGTACAGTGTCTGGTGGTCGCACTCGACCTTGCCGACCCCGCTGCGCCCGCAACCCTGCATGCCGCGACCGACGCGGCCGGCATCGCAGTCGAGATGCTGGTCAACAATGCCGGCTACGGCGTGCCCGGCAGCCTGATCAGTCAACCGTGGAACACCCACCGCGACTTCATCGAGGTTCTGGTCACCGCACCCGTCGCGCTGTGCCGGCTCTACTTGCCCAACATGCAGAAGCGCGAACGCGGCTACATCATCAACGTCGCCTCGCTGGCGGGCCTGATGCCCGGCTCGGCCGGACACACCCTCTACGCGGCATCCAAGGCGTGGCTGATCCGCTTCTCGCAATCGCTGGCACTGGAGAACAATTCGCGCGGTGTCCACGTCACCGCGCTGTGCCCGGGCTTCACATACTCGGAGTTCCACGACGTCAACGGCGCACGCAACATCGTGTCGAAGATGCCCAAGTGGATGTGGATGCAGGCCGACGAGGTGGTGCGGCAAGGTATCGATGCGGTGTTGCGCGGCGACGTGGTTTACGTCAACGGACGTGTCAATCGGGTGTTGAAGTTCATCGGCAAGCATCTGCCGGATGGGGTGGCGTTGCGGCTGGTCGCAAAGCGGTCACGGGATTTTCGGGTGCAGGATTCGGATTTGGGTTGATGACTGCGCTGTTTTGCAGCTCGTTGTGAAATTTCAGAGCGGAGCGCTGGATTTATTGCTGTGGGAACGATGTGGTTTCGTGCCGCTGCCGTGGTGCGCTTTGCGCTTGATCGTCCAGAGCAGAGCGCTGGTTTTTCGGCGGTGGAAACAAAGCGGTTTCGTGCCGCTGCCGCGGCCCGCCTTACTTCTCTTTGCTTGTGCAAAGAGAAGTAAGCAAGAGAAACACACCCCGGAGAGCCGCCGTCGCGCATCCTGCGCGCCGGTGCCTTGCGCTTCTCGGTCGTCCAGGGGTTCGCGCTTGAGGGCGCATCGTGCGCCCTGCGCGAACTCGCGCACATCCCTGTGCGCGACCCCCTACGGGGGCCGGGAACCTGAGCCGACTGCGATGCTCGGCGGCTTCCAGGGACCCCGTTTGAGTAACCCGCCATCCATGGCTGGTTGTTGCGGCAGTGCGCCTGTCCTGCTTCGCGCGGAGTACGCGGCTGAAGAGCGAAGAGCCAACAGTCAACAGTCAACAGGGAGACGACCCCGCAAGCGTTACTTTGATCGCGGCTCGTGCGCTACGCCAATGGCGCGAAGCGAATCAGTCGGCACCACGTGGCAACCAGCCATGGATGGCGTGTTGGTAAACCCGGGGTGTGTTTCTCTTGCTTACTTCTCTTTGCACAAGCAAAGAGAAGTAAGGCGGGCCGCGGCAGCGGCACGAAACCGCTTTGTTTCAACCGCAGAAAAACCAAAGCTCGGCTCTGAAAGATCACGAGCAAAGCGGGCCGCGGCAGCGGCACGAAACCGCTCCGTTTCCACCGAAAGAAAACCAGCGCTCGGCTCAAAAAACAGAGCAGCGCTCAACCACACCACGCCCAACGAGAAAAACCTATCCCCTGAAAGGAAGAATCCCCTTCAACGCCTCCCTCGCCGCGTCGAACGAAAAATGCCGCTCCACATTGAGCAACCCATTGCGCGACAACCGCTCCCACAGATCGGCATCCGAATACGCCCGCACGATCGCATCGGCGAATGCCACCGCCGACTCGGCCACCAGCACGTGCTCGCCATCGACCACGTGCATGCCCTCGACCGCGATGGGCGTGGCGATCACCGGTTGTCCGTGGGCCATCGCCATGTTGACCTTGCCCTTGACCCCGGCGCCGTAGCGCAACGGGGCGATCGACAGCCGGCAGCCGTCGAGGAATCGATCGAGGTTCTCGACGAAGCCGTGTACTTCGACGCGGGGGTCGGCCAGCGCGCGCAGTTCATCGGGCATGCGGCTGCCGACGATGTGCAGGCGCACGTCCGGCAGCGCGGTCTCCACCGCCGGCCAGATGTCGTGCAGAAACCAGCGCACGGCGTCGACGTTGGGCGGATGCTGAAAGCCGCCGACGAACCACAGGTCGCGCCGCGCGGCGTAGCCGGCGCGCTGTCCGATCACCTCGTGCACGTTCGACAGCACCTCGATGCGTGCACCGGGAACTTCACGCTGCAGCAGGGCTTGCTCGACAGGGCTGACCACCACGGTCACATCGCAAGCGCGTACCAGGCGCAGCTCGTGATCGCGAGTGGTCCGCGCGTGCGCGGCGAGGCTTGCGCTGTCCTGGAGTTCGGCTTCGCGCTGCTCGCGCAGATAGTGCAGATCGACGGTATCGAAGATCACCCGCGCGCGGCGCGCATGCGCGCGCACCAGCGGCAGGAAGGTGCTGGCCCCGTAGTGGCGCGACAGGATCACTGCATCGAGGATCGGGCCGTGCTCGCGGAACCATGCCGCAGCGTCGGCGGCATGCGGCGCATACAGCACCTCGACGCCCAGTTGCTGCAGCGGCGCGGTGTAGCCGTCGAGCGCGAGGCGATTCTCGGGCATGAAGCACACTTTCCAGCCAAGCTCGATCAGCACCCGCATCAGATTGAGCATGCGCACCGAACCGGAATCCTGGTCGGGTGTCGGCACGCAGGCATCCACGATCAGCACTCGGCCGCGCGCGCGATGTTCGCGCGCGATCGCGATCGGCGTTCCGGGCGCGGGTTGCCGCGCCAGCGCATCCTTCCAGCGTTCGACGAACTTGGCCTGGTTGATCGGCTGGAAGCGCTTGGTACCGCTGCCGGTATCGGTGCCTGAGGTCACGCCCTCGAAATGCACCACGCTGGCGGCCGGCTGGTAGTAGACCTTGAGCCCCGCCGCACGCACCTTGAATGCAAGATCGGTGTCTTCGTAGTACGCCGGCGCATAGTGGGTGTCGAAGCCGCCGAGCCGGTCGAACAGCTCGCGTCGCAGCATGATCGCCGCACCGGAGCAGTAGTCGGCTTCGCGCAGGTAGTCGACCGTGCAGTCGGCGGGATCGCCGAAGCGCCCGTAGTTCCAGCCCGAGCCATCGCTGAACACGATGCCGCCGGCCTCCTGCAGGCGCCCATCGGGGTACACCAGCTTGGCGCCGACCAGACCGCAATCGGCGCGCGCGGTGAAGGTGCCAAGCAAGGCCTCAAGCCAAGCTGGCATTGCTGCCGTGTCGTTGTTGAGAAACAGCACGTACTCGCCACGCGCTATCGACGCACCCGCATTGCATGCGCCGATGAAGCCGAGGTTGAGCGCATTGCGGTGCACGCGGATGCCGCCGATCTGCGGCAGGCGCTCGGCAGTTTCATCGCTGCTGGCATCGTCGACCACGATGACCTCGAAGGCGACGCTGCCCGGATGCGCGGCGAGCGAGCGCAGGCAGGTCAGGGTGTGGCAAAAGTGGTTGTAGACCGGGATCACGATCGACACCAGCGGCGACTCGTTCGAAGGCACATCGAACGGCGCGAAGGGCTGGTCGAGCGCTGGCACCACGGGCGGCTGCAGTTGAGCCGCTGCCGTGCTTTGCCCCAGCCACGCGCGTGCGCGCCCGATGGTGCCGAGCAGTCCGCGCTGGCGCAGCGAGAGCAGGCTGCGCGCGAACAGGCTCGCCGCCTGGTGCGCGCGATAGCTGGCGCTGGCGCGCAGGCTGCGCTGTGCGAGCACCAGGGCGCGCAACGGGGCGGTGATGCGCCACGAGGTGCTGTCGATCAATCGTTGGCGCTCGGCCAGCGCTGCGGCGACCTCGGCCGCGCCCTGCGCGCGCACACGCTCGCGCTCGTGCGCTGCCGCGTCGCGCTCGTCGAACACCTGCTGCTGCAGCGCCTCGGCCCAGCGCGTGCGCTCGGCGGCGAGATGTTCATAGCTGCGCGCCCACTCGGCGCGGCGCTCCAGATCGTGCTGCTGGTCGGCGATGCGCTGCCGATCGCGCCGACCTTGCGCCTTGAGTCGCTGCGCATCGAGGCTGGATTGCGCGGCGGCGAGTTGCGACACCTCCAGCGCTGCGGGCAGCCAGCGCGTGCGTGGCGTCGCATCGAGCGCGAACAGATGCGCGTAGTCCTGCGCCATCGCAGCGGTATCGCGCGGCGGCACCATGGCGATGCCCGTACGCAGGCGTTCGCGCAGTGCGGGATCGCCGGCCAGGGTGTGCAGCGCGTCGACCACCGCCGCAGGCGATTTCTCGACCAGCCAGCCATTGCTGCCGTGCGCGATGCGTTCGGCGAAGCTGCCGATCGCGCAGGCCAGCGGCGGCACGCCGAGTGCCCACAACTCCGACAATGTGTAGGAGAACGTCTCGGCCACGGTCGATGGCAGCAACGCGAAATCGGGGCGGATGCGCGCGATCATGGCGGGCAGTTCGTCGCGCGCGTAGTCGAGCTCGATCGATACTCCGGACTCACCGAAGAACGCCTCGCCGGCCTTGCCGCAGCCGAGCAGGTGGAAATCCATGCTGCGGGTCGCCAGCGGCAGCACCGCGCGCAGCAGGTCCTCGCCCTTGGCACCGTTGATCCGACCCAGCACCAGCACGCGCGGGCGCCGGCGTTCGGGCGGCGCCCAAGCCTGCATCGGTGTGGCGAAAGCATGCAGTCCGTGCGCGATCACGCGCCAGGCGAATGCGTCGAGTCGCGGCTCGATGCGCAACAGACTCGCGCGCAGCGCCTCGCCCGGAAACACCAGGGTCGCGTGCGCGGCGTGCAGCGCGTGGATCCACGCGTCGGTCAACGATTGCCACGCACGTGCGTCGCGCTCGGCGAACGGCGACGCGTTCGCGCGATCGAGCATGCGCTGCAGCGCGTCTGCGTCCCAGCGTCGCGTCGGATCGTCGAAATCATCATGCAGCAGCGGCCACGCGGGATAACGATCGTGGCACACCACGAAAGTCGGCAGACCGCTGCCGAGCGCATCGAGACTGTGGCCGATCAGCGATGAGACCACCACTGCATCAACCGCGTAGTCGCGCACGATACTGGCGAGGATCGCGCGATACTCGCTGCTGCTGCCAATGGTGGCGGCGATCGGTCGCGCCAGCGGCCATGCCCGCAGCGCGCCGCGATCAGCGGCCGGGAAATGCAGGCTCAGGTGCTCGCCATAGCGGCGGCGCGCGGTATCGCCGTGTGCGACCAGCGCAAGGTGGCAATGCGCGCGATCGGCAGCGGCAAGATCGCGCACCCAGCGCTCGACCCCGCCGCCCCAGCCGTGCATCACGTGCAGCACCACCGGTCGCTGGTCGCTACCCGGTCGCGCAGGAACATCGACAGGCAGCGGCTGCCAGCGGGCGCGCAGCACGTCCAGCGGATGCGCTGGCGCCGGATGCCGCGGGTCGGCCGGCAGTGCGGGGCCGCGCATCAGCAGCGGCTCGCGTGCCACGAACAAGTGATCGCAGACTGCGCCAGCCAAGCCATCCGGCAATGCTCCGCCGTTCCAGTCGCGACCGGAGCGCAATACCGCGAGCGCGCGCTGGCGCCACAGGCTCAGGCTCGGCAGCCAGTGCGTGCTCGGCAGCAGGTGGCGCGCGGCATACAACGCCACGCCCTGATCCACCGCCAGCGGATCGAACGCCTGCTCGCCTTCGCCCTCGCGCAGCGGCGACAGCGCGGGCTCGGCGTTGCCCAGCGGCGAGACCACATCGGCATCGCTCGCGGCAGCAGCACCCAGAAGGCGCTCGAGCGCGAACGGCGGCAGGACCGCTGCGGCATCCAGCAACAGCACATCGTGTTCACGACACGCCCACGCTGCCTCGCGCAGCGCGGTCGCTGCCTCGCGTGCAGCCAGCGCAAGCCATGCCGCCGACGGCACCTCGGGCAGGCGCTGCTGCCAGGCGTCGAGCGACGCGCCGGCGCCATAGAGGGCGATGCGCAGGGAAGCGGGAAAGGCAGCAGGCACGCGGGTCCGGGCTGGGGCGGGCAACAGGCCCGGGTGGCAGGGCCGTGATTATCGCGGGCCGGGCGGTGGCTGTCACGGCGCGGCGCTGGACGCGGCGCCGCAATCTGTTGCTGATCGCAAGCGTGCTGCCAGCGATTCAGCCAGCCTCGACTACACTGCACGGGCCCTCCAGCGATCCCCTGCCACGCCTTGACCCGCGCCACCCCGTCGCAAGCCCAGTTACGCTCCCTGCTGCGCGCTGCATGGCGCTGGTGGTGCAGCGCGTGGCGCTGGCTGCGCGGGCCGGTGTGGCTCGCGCTCGGGCTGCTGGCGGGCTTCGGGATTCCCTACGGCATTACGCTCGATCAGCTGGTGCGCGCGCGCTTTGCCGAGTACGGGTTCGAGCAGCCCAGCCGGGTGTACGCCCGCGCACTGCCGCTCGCACCTGGCCTGCCACTGAATGCCGAGGCGCTGCTGCTGGAACTCAACGCCGCACGCTACATGGCCGTCGATGCCGCGCCCACCCGGCCGGGCACCTACCGCCGCAATGGTGCGCGCTTCGAGATCGCCACCCGCGCCTGGCGCAGCGCCGGCGGCCCGCTGCCCGCGCAGCAGCTGCTGCTGGGGCTGGCCGATGGCAAGCTCAAGACCCTGGTCGATGGCAACAGCGGCAAACCGCTCGCCGCGACCCGCATCGACCCTGCGCGCATCGCGACCCTGTACGGAACGCAGCAGGTCGAGCGCCGCTTCGTGCGCGCCGCCGACGTGCATCCACTGCTGGTGGCAACCCTGCAGGCGGTCGAGGACCGCGACTTCAAGAGCCATTTCGGCATCGACCCGTGGGCCATCGCGCGCGCGGCATGGGTCAACCTGGTGGCAGGCGAAGTGGTGCAAGGCGGCTCGACCCTGACCCAGCAGCTGGTGCGCAACATCTTTCTCGACCGCTCGCAGACCCTGGCGCGCAAGCTCAACGAGGCCGCGATCGCGATCCTGATCGAGGCCCGCTACGACAAGGCGCGCATCCTCGAGGCATACCTCAACGAGGTCTATCTCGGCCAACAGGGCGCGCAGGCCGTGCACGGGGTGGCTGCGGCGTCGGAGTTCTGGTTCGGTCGCGAGCTCGAGCATCTGGCGATCCAGGACGTAGCGCTGCTCGTGGGGTTGATCCAGGGCCCTTCGCTGCTCGATCCGCGACGCTATCCCGAGCGCGCCAAGGCGCGCCGCGACGTGGTGCTCAAGGTGATGGTCGACACCGGCCTGATCAGCGCCACCGACCGCGCGGTGGCGACGGCAGCGCCGCTGGGCGTGACCGCAGCGGGCGCACTGCCGCGCAATCGCTATCCGGCCTTCATGGAGCTGGTGCGCGCGCAGCTGTCGCGCGATTTCCCCGACAGCGTGCTGCGCGCGCAGGGCCTGTCGGTGCTGACCACGCTGGCGCCATCGAGCCAGCAGTTCGCGGAAGCCGCGGTGGTCGAACGTCTCACCGCACTCGGCAAACGCGGGGTCGGTCTGCAGGCGGCGATGGTGGTGACCGATACGCACACCGGCGCGGTGCAGGCCGTGGTCGGCGGCCGCGAGCCCGGCCAGCCGGGATTCAATCGCGCGCTGGCCACCGCGCGGCCGATCGGATCGCTGGTCAAACCCTTCGTGTATCTGGTCGCACTGGCGCAGCCGGACCGCTGGTCGCTGATGAGCCCGCTCAACGACCGCGCGGTATCGCTGCGCCAGCCCAACGGGCGCAACTGGACGCCAGAGAACAACGACGGCATCGAGCACGGCGACGTGCCGCTGGTCGATGCGCTGTCGCGCTCCTACAACCTCGCGACCGTGAACCTGGGGCTGGAGCTGGACGTGGCCAAGGTCGCGCGGGTGCTGGCTGCACTGATTCCCGGCATCGATCCGCAGCCGCTGCCTTCGCTGTTGCTGGGCTCCATCGACCTGTCGCCGTTCCAGGTTGCGCAGGCCTACCAGTACCTCGCCGCCGACGGCAAACCGGTGCCGCTGTACGCGCTCGAAGCGGTGGTCGATGCCAACGGCCAGCCGCTGACTCGCTACACGCAGAAGCCCTCCGCCGGCGATCTGGTCGAGGCCGCGCGGCTGGTCACCTTCGGCCTGCAGGAGACCGCGCGGCGCGGCACCGCCTCGGCATTGGTTGGCCTGGGCCTCGGACGCCTGCAAGCTGCGGGCAAGACCGGAACCAGCAACGACCAGCGCGATTCGTGGTTCGCCGGCTACACCGGCAGCCACCTTGCCGTGGTCTGGGTCGGCAGCGACGACAACCGCGATACCGGACTCTACGGCGCGACCGGCGCGATGCGCATCTGGGCGGCGCTGATGGCCAAGCTGCCGACCACGCCGCTGCGGCTGGACCTGAGCGAGGACCCGCAAATGGCGTGGGTCGATCCACAGTTGCAGCAGGGCACCGACCCCGACTGCACCGGCGCGCGCCAACTGCCCTTCATCCGCGGCTACGAGCCGATCGCATATGGTGGTTGCGGCGTCGACGACTGGTTCGAGCGCGATGCGCGCGACGCTGCCGATGGCGAAGCCGGTCGCGATCAGCCGCGCAAGCGCCGCACCCTGCTCGACTGGTTCAGTGGACGATGACCTGCTTGAAATCCTGCCTGACTGCGGCGTTCGCCGCCTTGCTGTGCGCCTGCGCGGGCAGCCCGCCTTTGCCGGCTCCGCCGGCGCGCATCGAACGCGACTGGCTGGCCGAGATCCAGCGCGAGGCGGCACTGGTCGACAGCGCCGTCGACGTGGTGCCGCTGCCCGATCCTGAGGTCGACGATCTGCGCAGACGCGCCGCCAGGGCGCTGCTCGCAGGCCGCTACGACCAGGCGCAAGTCGATCTGCGCGCCGCGATCGCGCTGCGCGATGCCGATCCCGCGCTGTGGCAGTCGCTGGCCGAGGTGGCGATCGGCAAGCGCGAGTGGGCGGACGCCGCCGCACATGCGCAAACCAGCTATCAACTGGGGCCGAAGGTCGGCGCACTGTGTGTGCGCAACTGGTTCACCCTGCTCGCGAGCAGTATCGAAGGCGGCGATGCGGCGGGCGCTGCGGCCGCGCGCGCCCAGGTGCAGCGCTGCATCGTGGCCAAACCAACGCGGTTCTAGCCCAGGCGTTTCGGCCCGCGGTCGAATCGCACTGCCTCGACGCTCGTCATCGCCGCGAAGGCGGGAATGACGAGCGGGGCGGCATGGGCCAGGAAGTGGCGCTCACCCCTCCGGCGCGGCGAGCGCCACTTCCAACGGCACCAATTCGCCATCGCGCCAGATGGTCAGCACGATGCGATCGCCGACCTTGTGCGATTCGAGCAACGCGGTGAGATCGCTCATGCGCCGCATCGGCTTGCCATCGATGGCCTGGATCACATCGCCCAGCAACACGCCGCCATCGCTCGCGCGACGCGCCGGCCGCAAGCCCGCGCGCTCGGCCGGCGAACCGGGACCGACTTCAAGCACCATGATGCCCTCGACGCCGGCGTCGGCCAGCAGCCGCTCGGAGACCTCGTCGTTGGCCGTGATCCCGATCAACGGGCGCAGGAATCCGCCATCGGCGATCAACTTCGGCACTACGCGGTTGACCATGTCGACCGGCACCGAGAAGCCAATCCCGGCAGAGGCGCCGCTGGGGCTGTAGATCGCTGTATTGATGCCGATCAGGCGCCCGGCCGAATCGATCAGCGGACCGCCCGAATTGCCCGGATTGATCGCCGCATCGGACTGGATCAGGCCCTCGATGTCCGGACCGTTGCGCTCGCCGGGGATGGTTCGATCCAGCGCCGAGATCACGCCGGTGGTCAGCGTGTGATCGAGGCCGAAGGGGTTGCCGATCGCGAACACCTTCTGGCCTACGCGCAGGTCGGTGCTGGTACCGATCGGCACCGGCGGAGGTGCGTCCATGGGCACGTTGATCTTGAGCACGGCCAGATCGTGCTCCGGACTGGCACCGATGAGCACCGCATCGAAGGTGCGACCGGAGTCCAGGCCCACCACTGCACGGCTGGCACCGGCGATCACGTGGTAGTTGGTGACCACGTGGCCATCGTCGTCCCACACGAAACCCGATCCGGTGCCACGCGGCACTTCGCTGACGCGGCGCGTCCACAGGTCGCGCACGCGCGCCGAGGTGGTGATGTTGACCACCGAAGGACTGACCGATTCGAAGATGCCGATCGTGGTCTGCTCGTCGGCCGCCAGATCGCCGCGCGCGGTGACTTCGCGCGGAAGTGCGGCAGGCTTGAGCAGATCGCGGCCGACCGGCCACAGGATCAGCGCCAGCGCGCCGATCACCACGCTCCAGATCACCACCCGGTGCCAGGCGCGGCGGCGCGGTGGAGCGGTCTGCCAGGAATCGTTCATGCCATCGCCTCGCTGGATGAGGCCTCGATTGTAGGGCGTGGCGCTGCCTGCGCGGCGTGCAGGAAGTCCTGCGTTCAGCTACCGGCGAGCTTGGCAGCCAGCGCCTGCACTGCAGGATCGTCGGCTGCGAACTCGCGCGCGCGCGCGAGTGAGCGCGCGGCGGGATCGCGCTGGCCTGCCGCAAGCTGGCGCTCGCCTTGTGCGGCGTAGGCCCTTGCCAGGCTCAACCCCATCGCAGCCTTGCTTGCCGCATCGCGCGAGGTGTCGGCGTAAGCGTCGAGGAAGCTGCGCGCAGCACTCGGTCGGCCATCGGCGATCGCTGCGTCGAACAGGATGCGTGCGCGCGGCGCGATGGCCGCCAATCCGGCTTTCGCGCGCGCATTGTTGCGATCCACCGAAAGCGCCGCCCGATACAAATCGTAGGCGTTGCCGCCGGGTGGTTCGTTGAGCGCGCCGGAAGCCAGCGCCGCGTCGGCCTCGCCCAGGAAACCTTCGAGCCTGGTGGTCTGCTCGGGCGTCAGCGCGGTGCGCTGCGCGGCGATCTCGATGCGCTCGCGCACTTCGCGCGCGCGGCTGCGCAGCACCGCGACTTCGCCGGCCGGCGAGCCCAGCGCCTGGGCCTGGCGCAGCAGGCGGTCGGCGGCATCGACATCGCGCACTTCGATCGCAGCATTGGCCTGCAGCAGCAGCGCGGCCGCGACCCGCCCAAGTCCGGCCCGCGCGCGCGCATTCTGCGGGTCGCGCGCGAGCACCTGTTCGAAACTGGCGCGCGCGTTGGCATTGGGTGGCGCCTGCAGGGCGCCCGCGCGCAGCTGCGCCTCGCCGGCACTGAGCAGATTCTCGATTGCCTGCGCCGCGCGGCTGCGCGCGTCGGCCACCTGTGCACGCAGCTCGGGCACCGCCGCATGGCCGACCCGCACGGCGTCGATCCGTGCTGCCACCGCTTCGGCCTCGTCGAGCTTGCCGGTGGAGAGCAGTTCGTGCCCGCGCAAGGCAAGTGCTGCGGCGATATCGTCCAGACCCTTTTGCGCGATCGCGCTTTGCGGATCGCTGGCCAGCGCGCGGGTGAACAGCGCCGCGGCACTGTCCTCGCCGTCGGTCAGGCGGCCGGCATCGCGCGCGGCGATCGCCTGTTCGAGCAGCGCATCGATGGCGGTCGTGCGCGACGCGCGATCGGCCAGCGCGCGCTCGATCTCGTCGAGTGCGGCACCGCCCTGCAATACGTCGCGCGCCTCGGCCGCGCGCGCGCGGGCGCGCTCCAGATCGCCGCGGTCGAGCGCTTCGCGCGCTTGCACCAGCAGCCGATTGCCAACCTCGCGAACGCCGGCCAGCGCCTGGGTGTTGTCCTGATCCTGGCGCAGGACCGCGCGATACAGCTCCAGCGCGGATTTACCCTCGCTGCCGCCCAGCTGGCCGGCGGACAGGGCCTGGTCGGCCTGCACCAGCAGCGAGTTAAGCTCGGTATCGGGCAGCAGACCGCGCAGCTTGTCCTGGTTGAACCAGATCGCAGCGACGCTGGCGCCCAGACCCAGCGCCACGACCAGTATGGCGAGCCAGCGCCCACCGCCTGCACGTGGCGGCGGCGGCGCACGACGCGGACGATCCTCGTCGGCGATCGACGACATCTCGCCCATCTGCGGATCGGCGCGCTGGCCGCGCGCGGCAGCCGCCGGCGCCGCGGCGGTCGGCGTGGCACGCTCGCGCGGCGGCACGATCGCGGTCGGCAGGTTGGCCAGCAACTGAGCGCCCTGCTCGCGACTGATGTCCACCAGTGAGGGCAGTTCGCCGCGCGCGATCGCCACCTCGTACTCGCGGATCGCGTTGGCCATCTCTTCGCCGGTCTGGTAGCGCTCTTCCGGCTTCTTGGCCAGCATCACGTCCATCATCGGCCCGAGCGCAGACAGCGCCTCGGGCAGCGGGGGCGGTGCTTCGGTGATGTGCATGATGCCCACCGCCAGCGAATCCTCGGCGTTGAACGGCACCCGGCCGAGCAGCAGCTCGTAGAGCACGATGCCGAGACTGTACAGATCCGCGCGCCCGTCGACGGCGCGGCCGCGCGCCTGCTCGGGGCTCATGTAGTGCGGGGTGCCGATCACCGCACCGGTGCGCGTCATGCGGGTGGCAGAGTCCGATGCGCGCGCAATGCCGAAGTCGGTCAGTGCCGCCGAACCGTCGTGGCGCAGGATGATATTGTCGGGCTTGACGTCGCGATGCACGAAGCCCTTGGCATTGGCATAGCCGAGCGCGGTAGCGATCTCGCGCACGATCCGCAGCGCGAACACCACCTCGCGCGGCTGGCCGTCCTTGCCGAGGATCGGACCGCCCGAGAGGTACTCCATCGCGATGTAGTGCAGATCGCCATGCTTGCCGACATCGTGCACACCGACCACGTGCCGGTGATGCAGCTTGGCCGCGATCCGCGCCTCGCGCAGGAAACGTTCGCCGAAATTGGCATCCGCCAGCAGCGCGGGGTTCATGATCTTCAGCGCCACCTCGCGATCCACCGACTGCTGGATCGCCAGGTACACCGTCGCCATGCCGCCGCGGCCGAGTTGTCGCAGGATCCGGTAGCCGGGGATTTCGATCACGAAGGGGGCTGTCGGTAGGCGCGGGCGTCGATGCGCGGCAGGATAACACCCCCGATCCTGCGCCCGGCCCGGGGTGAACGGTAACCGCGCCACCGCAGCAGCGAATGGCATGAGACGAGGTGCGCGAGCCCATGCTACAAATCGGTCCAATGGGCAGTGGCACGGCGCCACTCCCGGCACCCACGCCGAACCGGAGCAGCACCATGAGCATCGAATCAGCACGCACTGCGCGCCACAGGACCATGCAATTCGCGGCATTTGCATGCGCAGCGGTCGTGCTTGCGATGGCACCTGCGCGGCAGGCACGCGCCGACGTGCAGATCGACCCTCGCGCGAGCGCCCTGATCGACCAGCTCGGCCTGCAGGCCTCGCCCACCGCCTCACGCGACCTGCCCGGCTGGAGCAAACCCACCCGCATCGTGGTTGCACGCGCCACCCCCGCACAGCTGGCCGCCCTGCAGGCGGTAGCACCCGCGGTGGAGCTGGTCGCGGCCGCGCAGGGCGACGCGCTGGCCGACCAACTCGCCGGCGCGCAGGCCACCATCGGGCTATGCGATGCAGCGACGCTTGCGGCCGCCAAGTCGCTGCACTGGATCCAGGCCCTGTCGGTCGGCGTCGAGCGCTGCGTCACGGTGCCGGGTATCGCCGAGCGCGGCATCGTGCTGACCAACATGCAGCGCACCAGCGGCCTGCCGATCGCCGAACATGCGATCGCGATGACGCTGGCGCTGGCGCGCGGCCTGCCGCGCATGCTGCGCCAGCAACAGGCGGGCGAGTGGGTTGAGGACACCACCGGTATGCGCGAGATCGGCGGCCGTACCCTGCTGGTGGTCGGCCTCGGCGGCATCGGCACCGAGGTGGCGCGCCGCGCGCACGGACTTGGCATGCGGGTGACGGCGATCCGCAACAGCAGCCGCGAGGGCCCGGACTTCGTCGCCAAGGTCGGCCTGCCGTCCGAGCTGCTGGCGTTCGCCGCCGATGCCGACGTGGTGGTCAACGCGACCCCGCTGACGCCCGAGACCACCGGGATCTTCGACCAGCGCTTCTTTGCGGCGATGAAGAAAGGTGGTTACTTCATCAGTGTCGGCCGCGGCCAGAGTACGATCACCGCGGATCTGGTCGCAGCACTCAACAGCGGCCAGCTCGACGGCGCGGGCCTCGATGTCACCGAGCCCGAGCCGCTGCCCGCAGGCCATCCGCTGTGGGCGATGCCCAACGTGATCATCAGCCCGCACGTGTCGGCGGCATCGGATGCGCAGGGCGAGCGTTACTGGATCCTGATCGCCGAGAACCTGCGCCGCTACGTCGCCGGCGAGCCGCTGCTCAACGTGGTCGACATCAAGCGCGGCTACTGAACACACACCACCGGCAAACGATCGTGAGCACCACCATCGAGGCGAACCCGCCACCGGGCGAAGACCGGCCGAGCGCTCTGCAGGTGCTGCTCAGCGTGCGCCGCGACGAGCGCACACTGCTGGCGCTCTCGGCGCTGTTCTTTTTCCTGGTGATGGCCGGCTATTTCATCCTGCGCCCGATCCGCGACCAGATGGGTGTGGCCGGCGGTGTGCGCAACCTGCCGTGGCTGTTCACCGGCACCCTGCTGGCGATGCTGGTGGTCAGCCCGCTGTTCTCCGCACTGGTGTCGCGGATGCCGCGGCCGCGCTTCGTGGCGTGGAGCTATCGCGCCCTGATGGCCTGCCTGCTGGGCTTCTACATCGCACTGGTGTCGCTGCCGGAATCGACTGCGGTGTGGACCGGCCGCGCGTTCTTCATCTGGACCAGCGTGTTCAATCTGTTCGCCGTCTCGGTGTTCTGGGCGGTGATGGCCGATGTCTACCGCGGCGGGCAGTCGCGCCGCCTGTACGGCGTGATCGCGGCCGGCGGCAGCCTCGGCGCGCTGGTCGGCGGGCTGCTGACCTCCAACCTGGTCGAGGCGATCGGCGCACCGGCGCTGCTGCTGGTCTCGCTGGTAATGCTCGAGCTTGCGCTGTGGTGCATGTTCGCGATCAACCGCCGGGTCGATCTCGCGGCCGCGGGCGCGGCGACTCCCAGCGAGGAGATCGTCGGCGGCAGCGCGCTCGATGGCTTCCGGATGGCGGCGCGCTCGCCGTACCTGCTGGGCATGTGCGGCTACATGCTGCTGTACACCGTGGGCTCGACCTTCCTGTACTTCCTGCAAGCGCAGGTCGTCGACAGCATGATCGACGGCAATGCCGCGCAGACCGTGTACTTCGCCAACGTCGACATCTGGGTCAACGGCCTGACCCTGGGCCTGCAGCTGTTCCTCACCGGCCGCGTGATGGCGCGGCTCGGCGTGGGCCTCACGCTCGCCGCCCTGCCGCTGATCAGCATCATCGGCTTCGCCGGACTGGGCCTGGTTCCGGTATTGGCAGCCGTGGTGGTGTTCACCGTGGCGCGCCGGGTGACCAATTTCGCCTTCTCGCGCCCCGCGCGCGAGGCGCTGTTCGTGCCGCTGAGTCGCGGCGAGAAGTACAAGGCCAAGAACCTGATCGATACCGTGGTCTACCGCATCGGCGACCAGCTCGGCGCCTGGACCAACGGCCTGCTGATCTGGCTCGGCTTCGGCGTTGCGGGCATCGCGTGGGTCGCAGTGCCGCTGTCGGCAGTGTGGCTGGGGCTTGCGCTGTGGCTGGGTCGCCGCTATCGGCAGCTGCAACCGAACAGCCCATAGGGCGGGCCTTTGGCCCGCCGTCCAAGTGTTCGGCGGGTGCGGATCGCGGGCTACGCCCAACAGCATAGGGCGGGCCTTTGGCCTGAGGTCTCCCCACATTTTTCATCCCCCCGTGATCGCATTTTCGATGGAAAGTTCGAGCAGCCGTCGGCGGACCAACAGCATGGTGAGTTCCGGAGGAAGCACGACTTGACGCAGCCATGCCAAACCGCGCCTGATC
>JBBRFN010000057.1:0-17304 GCA_038224265.1 Lysobacterales bacterium | reverse complement strand
GGTTGTGCAGCTGACCAACTCGTCATTGAACTTGCCGGCGGCCTGGGCGGCGCAGGCGCGCTGCTGGCTTTGGGCGCCGTACTGGTCCATGCGTTCGCGGCCAATGTTGTAACGCTGGGCGACGGTCTCGGCGGTCTGCAGCATCGACCAGTAAATCTCGGGCTTGCTCTTCACCAGCGCCGGGTCGGCGTACATGTGGCGGTTGGCCTCGTTCTGCACGCAGGAGATGCTTTCGACGCCACCCGCCACATAGACATCACCTTCACCTGCGATGACGCGCTGGGCGGCCATGGCGATGGTCTGCAGGCCGCTGGAACAGAAACGGTTGATGGTGACGCCGCCGACCGTGACCGGCAGGCCGGCGCGCACGGCGATCTGGCGGGCGATATTGCCGCCGGTCGCACCCTCGGGCGTGGCGCAGCCCATCAGCACGTCTTCGACGGCGCCGCCCTCAATGCCTGCACGCTCGACGGCGGCCTTGACGGCGAAACCACCCAGGGTCGCGCCATGGGTCATGTTGAACGCGCCCTTCCAGCTCTTGGCCAGCGCGGTACGCGCGGTGGATACGATCACTGCATCGGTCATGGCGATTCCTTGGTCGGGTGCGATCAGGTGAAGCTCTTGCCGTCGGCGGCAAGCTGGACCAGCAGCGGGGCTGGCTCCCACGCGCCGGCCTGGCGCGCGCTGCCGTCGGCCGTGGCGTAGCGACGCATTGCGCGCAGTACGTTGAACAGACCCACTTCGTCGGCATAGCGCATCGGCCCGCCGCGGAACGGCGGAAATCCGTAACCGGTCAGATACACCATGTCGATATCGCTGGCCTTGGCGGCGATGCCCTCGGCGAGGATTCGCGCGCCTTCGTTGACCAGTGCATACACCAGCCGCTCGACGATCTCCTCGTCGCCGATCTTGCGCCGCGCGATGCCAGCGGTCTTCGAGTACTCCAGCACCAGCGCATCGACCAGCGCGCTCGGATGCGCCTTGCGATCGCCCGGTTTGTAGTCGTACCAGCCCGCACCGGTCTTCTGTCCGAAGCGGCCCAATTCGCACAGGCGATCGGCAACCTGCGAATAGGTCAGCTGCGGCTGTTCGACATAGCGCCGCTTGCGGATCGCCCAGCCGATGTCGTTGCCGGCCAGATCGCTCATCCGGAACGGACCCATCATGAATCCGAAGCGCTCGGCGGCGGCATCCACCTGCGCGGGCAGCGCGCCTTCATCCAGCAGGAACAGCGCCTGCCGACTGTACTGCTCGATCATGCGATTGCCGATGAAACCATCGCACACGCCCGACACCACCGCGGTCTTGCGGATCTTCTTCGCCAACGCCATCGCGGTGGCCAACACGTCCTTGCCGGTGAGCCTGCCGCGCACCACTTCCAGCAACTGCATCACGTTGGCGGGGCTGAAGAAATGCAGGCCGATCACATCCTGCGGCCGCTTGGTGAACGCAGCGATGCGGTCGAGGTCGAGGGTCGAGGTGTTGCTGGCGAGGATCGCACCGGATTTGGCCACCGCATCGAGACGCTCGAACACCGCCTGCTTGACCCCGATCTCCTCGAACACCGCTTCGATGATCAGATCGCAATCGGCAAGATCCGCGTAGTCGAGCGTGGGCTTGAGCAAGGCCAGTCGCTGGGCCAGCTTTTCCGGCTTGAGACTGCCCTTGCGCACGCTGCTCTCGTAGTTCTTGCCGATCGTCGCCACGCCGCGATCGAGCGCATCCTGACGCGTCTCCAGGATCACCACCGGCAGCCCGGCGTTGAGGAAATTCATCGCAATGCCGCCGCCCATCAGACCCGCACCGATCACGCCGACCCGGCGCACCTCGCGCTGCGGCGTGTCGTCGGGCACATCGGCGATCTTGGATGCCGCACGCTCACCGAAGAACGCATGCCGCAGGGCGCGCGATTCGGGCGACATCATCAGGGCTGCGAATGCCTCGCGCTCGAGCTTCATGCCGGCCTCGAAGCGCTGCCTTGCTGCGGCCTCGACCAGATCCACGCAGCGAAGCGCGGCCGGATAGTCGCGCGCCATGGCGCCGACGGTGGTGCGCGCAAACAGCACGAAGCCCTCGGGATTGGGATGCACCACGCGGCGATCGCGCACCCGCGGATGCGGACCTGCAAGCGCGCCCTTCTCGCGCGCGAATGCGATCGCGCCGGCCAACAGATCGCCCTCGATGATGCGCTCGAACAGCGCCTGGCCGGGAATCGCGGCAAGCAGTTCGCTGGCCACCGGCGTGCCGGACACGATCATGTTCATCGCCGGCTCCAGGCCGATCGCGCGTGGCAGGCGCTGGGTGCCGCCGGCACCGGGCACCAGTCCGAGCTTGACCTCGGGTAGTGCGACCTGGGTGCCGGGTGCTGCCACCCGGTAGTGGCAGCCCAGCGCCAGCTCCAGTCCGCCGCCCATGCACACGCCATGGATCGCGGCGATCACGGGCTTGCTGCTGGCCTCGATCGCTGCGATCAGCGACAGCAGGTTGGGCTCGGCCAGCGCCTTCGGCGAGCCGAACTCGCGGATGTCCGCGCCACCGCTGAACGACTTGCCGCTGCCTGCGATCACGATCGCGATTACCGCCGGATCGGCCAGCGCCTGGTCGAGTCCTGCAACCACCGCGCGCCGCGTCTCGAATCCCAGTCCGTTGACCGGTGGATTGTCGAGCGTCACCACCGCCACGCCCTCACCTGCTGCATATCGGGCTGTCATCGCTTTCTCCTCGGATTGGGTGTCGCGGATCGATCGGAAACGCGCGCTACCGGCTTGCCGCCGGGAGCGGGCGTGATATCGGACGAAGACCGGCGCTTGCGCTTGCGCATTACGCGCCCGGACAGCAACAGTTCCACCGCGAGCGCCGCGTCGGCGACATCGACCTGCTGGTCGCTGATCACGTCGGCATACACGAAGGACTCGCAGATGCGCACCACCAGATAGGCGAGTGTATCCACCGCCAGCGGGAGAGAGAGCGCACCGGCGTCGGCCTCATGCTGCAGCATGGTGCGCATCCGCTCGATCGCGCGGCCCTGCACCGGACCCAGTTTGGAGGTCAGCAAGCGCAGCGCATACTCGGGATCGGCGCGCACGAAACGGCGCAGCGGTGCGAAACCGACAATGGCGCGGATCGCCGCCTCACAGGTCGCCGCCACGCGGCGCGCACCGCGACCGCGCTGCGCTGCCGCCGCACTGGTCATCAGCTCGTCGCACAGCGCCCACAGGATCTCGCCGAGCAGCAGGTCGCGGCTGCCGACCCAGCGAAACGCAGTGGCGCGGCCGATCTTCAGGCGCTGAGCCAGCGCGCCGACGTCGACCCGTTCGCCCGCCAGCCAGTAGCGGCGCGCGAGTTGATACAGATCCAGCGGGGTCGCGCGGCGCGGCGTGCGATCGCTGAGCGCGCGCGCCAGACGGGTGGGTGGGTTACGCGCAGCAGTGACCGTGGGCGGCATCCGGCCAGTGTAGACAGTCCGTTGACTTGACGCTAGATGAGTCGAAGTGCTCGAATGACTCATTCGCCGCACGGACCATGCAATGAGCGCCAGCCCGCTGATCGACCGCCGCAATCTCGACTTCATGCTGTACGAACTGCTGGGCGTAGAGCGCCTCATCGCGTATCCGCGCTTTGCCGAACACAGTCGCGACACCTTCGATGCCGCGATCGCGCTGGCGCATCAGATTGCGCTGGAGAAATTCCTGCCGCACAACCGCAAGTCCGATCTGAACGAACCGCGCATGGTCGACGGCAAGGTCGAGCTGATCGCGGAGATCGGCGAGGCCGTGCAGGCCTACAACGACGCCGGATTCGCCGCCGCATTGGCCGCCTACGCCGACGGCGGCATGCAGTTGCCGTTCGTGATCGCGCAGGCCTGCGATTCGCTGTTTTCCGCCGCCAATGCCGGAACCATCGCCTATCCGGCTTTGGCGCGCGCGGCGGCCAACCTGTTGCAGGTCTACGGCACGCCCGAGCAGCAGCGCCTGTACATGCAGCCGATCATCCAAGGTCGCTACTTCGGCACCATGTGCCTGTCGGAGCCGCATGCGGGCAGCTCGCTTTCCGACATCAAGACCAGCGCGGAGCCGCACCCAGACGGCAGCTACCGCCTGACCGGTGCGAAGATGTGGATCTCGGCTGGCGATCACGAACTGGGCGAGAACATCGTGCATCTGGTGCTGGCCAAGATCGTGGGCGCGCCGGCCGGCGTGCGCGGCATCAGCCTGTTCATCGTGCCGCGCTGGCGGGTCAACGCCGACGGCAGCCGCGGCGAGCGCAACGATGTGCGTCTGGCGGGCCTGAACCACAAGATGGGCCAGCGTGGCAGCGTCAACACCTTCCTGAAGTTCGGCGAAGCCGGCGATTGCGTGGGCTATCTGGTCGGCGAGCCGCATCAGGGGCTGGGCTACATGTTCCACATGATGAACGAAGAGCGCATCGGCGTCGGCATGGGTGCGGTGCAGCAGGGCTGCGCGGGTTATCTGTACTCGTTGCAGTACGCGCGCGAACGCAAGCAGGGTCGCCATCCCGACCAGAAAGACCCGACATCGCCACCGGTAGCATTGATCGAGCATGCCGACGTGCGGCGCATGCTGCTGGCCCAGAAGTGCTACGTCGAAGGCGCGCAGCTGCTCGGCTTCTACGCCTCGGTGCTGGTCGATCACGCGCTGGATCCCGACGAGACCGTGCGCCGCGACAGCCACCTGCTGCTGGAACTGCTGACTCCGATCGTCAAGGCCTGGGGTTCGGACTACGCGCTCAAGTCCAACGAGCTTGCGATCCAGATTCTCGGCGGCTACGGCTACACGCGCGAATATCCGGTCGAGCAGAACTACCGCGACAACCGCATCAATCCGATCCACGAGGGCACCAACGGCATCCAGGCCCTCGACCTGCTCGGCCGCAAAGCGATGATGCAGGGCGGCGCCGCATTGCAGCTGCTGCTCGCGCGCATCGCCCGCACTTGCGCCGAGGCCGGCGACAGCGCAGTTCTAAAGCGCCTGGCCACCCAGCTGGCCGCAGCAGCAGCCCTCGCCGGCGAGGCCACGCGCGCCGCCGGTCAACGCATGCAGGCCGGCGAGGTGCGCCGCACACTCGCCAACGCCGCGCACTACATGACCCTGCTCGGCCACCTGACCATCGGCTGGATGTGGCTGCAGCAGGCGAAGGTCGCGCAAAGCGCCCTGCGCAGCGCAGCCGGCAGCGACAGCGACAGCGATTTCTACAACGGCAAGCTGCAGGCATGCCGCTTCTTCTTCGCGACAGAACTGCCGCTGGTCGAGCATGCGGCACGACTGGTGCGCGAGGCGGATGCGACTGCGGCGGACATGCGCGGGGAGTGGTTCTGATGGGTGCCTTCGCATGGCGTGCTGGCACGCGAGCCGCCATCACGATTGGCGCTCCTTGTGGGAGCCGCTATAGCGGCGACAGAGGCATCCGGACTCGCCGCCATCGCCGCCATGGCGGCTCCCACAACGCATGGCGCTACCTTGCGCCAGGACCGCGCGTCGCCTTTGGCATACTGCAGAGCAACTAGCCGGAAACTCCCATGCAAGCCATCCTTTGCACCCAATGGGGCGGCCCCGAGCTGCTCGCGCTGTCTGATATCCCCACTCCTGAACCGGGTCCCAAACAGGTCCGCATCCGGGTTGCTGCGGCCGGCGTCAACTTTCCCGATGTGCTGATCATCCAGAAGAAGTACCAGGTGCAGCCGGTGCTGCCGTTTACGCCGGGCGCGGAGATCGCGGGCACGATCGACGCGGTGGGTGCAGAGGTTGCGCATCTGAAGCCCGGCATGCAGGTCGCCGCACTGTGCGGCACCGGTGGCTTCGCACAGCAGTGCGTGGTGGATGCCGCGCTGTGCATGCCGATCCCTGCCGGCACGCCGATGCCTTTGGCCGCGAGCCTGCTGCTGGCCTATGGCACCAGCTGGCATGCGGTGCGCGATCGCGGCGCGCTGGCCGCTGACGAGACGATGCTGGTGCTGGGTGCATCCGGCGGCGTGGGCCTGGCCGCGGTGCAGATCGGCAAGGCGATCGGTGCACGGGTGATCGCGGCCGCAGGAACCCCGGAGAAGCTGGCGCTGTGCCAGGCGCACGGCGCCGATGCAGTCATCGACTACGAGCGCGAGGATCTGCGCGAGGCGCTCAAGACCATCACCGGCGGCAAGGGACCCGACGTGGTGTTCGATCCGGTTGGCGGTCGCTTCGCCGAACCTGCGTTCCGCTCGATCGCATGGCGTGGCCGCTATCTGGTGATCGGCTTCGCCGACGGCAATGTACCCTCATTGCCGCTGAATCTGCCGTTACTCAAGGGTGCTTCGCTGGTCGGCGTATTCTGGGGCGAGTTCGCCAGACGCGAGCCGCAGCGCAACGCCGATGGGCTGCGCGAAGTGCTGGGCTGGATTGCAAGCGGCCAGATCCGCCCACATATCTCGCGCAGCTACACGCTGGCACAAGCGCCGCAGGCCTTGGCCGACATGGCCGCACGACGGGTCACCGGCAAGGTCGTGGTGTTGCCCAACAGCAACTGAGCAGCGCGTGTCGCCACGCCTGCACGGCAATCGGCAGCCGAGCATTTGCTCGCATATGCCTGTGCAAGTATTGAACGAGTGCTGTGCGATCCCGCGCGCGGCCTGCGCGCACCGGAGAGGCCATGAACACCATCGCCCTGCGTGGTTTCGGTCGTCTTGTCGCCGACGGCGTGGTTGGCGTCAGCCACATCGCTGAAGCGCTGCAGACCGCGATCGTCGAGCGCATTCCGCTGCCGCCGATCGCGCCGCAGGCGGTCAGCGGCTTTGCGGGCCTGATTCACCGCACGGTGCGCGGCACCGCGCGCGGCATCGGGCACGGTCTGGACAAGCTGCTGCAGGCCGCCACACCGGCGCGCTGGCACGGCGACGGCGATGCCGGCATGCGGCGACTGCGCGCGATCGTCAACGGCGTGCTCGGCGATCATCTGCGCGCCAGCGGCAATCCGCTGGCGATTCCGATGCGCCTGCGTTTCGATGGCAAGCCGCTGGAAATCACCCACGAACAGCTGGCCGCGCTGCCGACCGCTACGGCGCCGCGCATCCTGCTGATAGTGCACGGCCTGTGCATGGCCCCCGATCAGTGGCAGCGCAACGGGCACGACCATGGTGCCGCGATTGCCGAAGAGTTCGGTTGGCTGCCGATCCATCTGGAGTACAACAGTGGTCTGCATGTTTCGCAAAACGCGCGCGAGATGAGCGCGCTGCTGCAGCAGTTGTTCGACGCATGGCCGGTCGAGATCGAGCGCTTCGCGATCCTCGCCCACAGCATGGGCGGATTGATCGCGCGCAGCGCCCTGCATCAGGCGCAGGCTGCGGGCATGGATTGGTGCAACCGACTCGACGATCTGGTGTTCCTTGGCACCCCGCATCACGGCGCGCCGCTGGAGCGGGTCGGCCATGGCGTGGATCGCCTGCTGGGCGCCTCGCCATACAGCGCGCCGTTCGCGATGCTGGGCACCACGCGCAGCGCCGGCATCGTCGATCTGCGGCGCGGCGACCTGCTCGAATCGGACTGGCGCGATGGCCATGCCAACCCGCGCACACCGATACCGCTGCCCGCGGGTGTGCGCTGCCGCGCGGTGGCCGCCGCATTGCACGAACCTGCCAGCAAGCGCGCCCGCCACTGGATCGGCGATGGCCTGGTACCGCTGTCGAGCGCGCTCGGCGAACACCCCGAGCCGGAGCACGCGCTGAATCTGCCACCCAGCAGCCAGTTGGTAGTCGACGATGCGGGCCACTTCGATCTGCTCGACGATGCGCGCGTGTACCAGCAACTGCGCGTGTGGCTTGATCCAGGCATTGCGCCAAAGCGGCGGCGGCGCAGCATACGCGGTTGACGCGAATGGCACTTGCTTGACGCACGCATCCCCGCGAAGGCGGGGATTCGGTGACTGCCAATGGTTCGTCGGTGCGAAAGGCGCTGGATTCCCGCCTGCGCGGGAATGACGAGCTGGCTGCGGCGGCGCGAGAGGTACTGGATTCCCGCGTTCGCGGGAATGACGAGATGGGCTGCAGCGGCGCGAGAGGCGCGGGATTGCCGACTTCGCGGGAATGACTTGATCGGCTGCGGCGGCGCGAGAGGCGCGGGATTCGCGCCTTCGCGGGGTAACGAGCTGAGGTGATTCAGTCCTCGCGCAAGGTCCGCTCGAAGAACGCCAACGTGCGATCCCACGCCAGCTTCGCCGATGCCTCGTCGTATCGCGGCGTGGTGTCGTTGTTGAAGCCGTGCTGGGTGCCGGGATAGGTCACTGCCTCGAAGCGCACCTTGTGCTCGATCAATGCCGCCTCGTACGCAGGCCAGCCGGCATTGACGCGCTCGTCGTTCTCTGCGAACACGATCAGCAGCTCGGCCTCGATCTTGTCGACCTGATCGAGCGGCGCACCAGCGCCATAAAACGGCACGGCTGCACGCAACTCCGGCAGGCGCGTGGCGAGGAAGTTCGAGATGCCGCCGCCGTAGCAGAAGCCGACCACGCCCAGACGCCCGTTGCCGCCCTCGACCTTCAACAGTGCAGCAGCTGCTGCCACGAAGTCCTCGCGCGATTTGCTCTGGTCGAGCGTGGCGAACAGGCTGCGCGCCTTGTCTTCATCGCCCGGATAGCCGCCGACCGGAAACAGCGCATCCGGCGCGAAGGCGATGAAGCCGGCCAGCGCGAGCCGCCGCGCGATGTCTTCGATATGCGGATTGAGGCCGCGGTTCTCGTGCACCACCAGCACCAGCGGCTGCGGCCCCTTGGCGGCCGCAGGACGGACCAGATAGCCGCGACCCTGCCCATGGCCTTGCGGCGAATCGAAGCTCAACAGTTGCGCGACCAGCCGCGAATCGTCCGGCTTGACCTGCTGGGCGGCAGCGAACTTCGGGCTCAAGGCGGCCAGCAATGCCGCAGCGCCGGTAGCACCGACCGCAAAGCGCGTCGCCGCATCGAGAAAGCCGCGGCGGTCGATAACTCCATGCACGTACTGATCGAACAGGCGCATGACCTGTGGGTCGAAATCCGAAGCTTTCTTGCGCGGCGTGTCGGACATGGCGGTCTCCAGCAGTTGGTTGCCGCGATGCGGCGGATACCTACGGGGTTTCAATTGCAAGCGAAGCGAACCCTCGACACGCTATTTTGCGCCCTGTCGACGCCGTGCGAAGCCAGCAGACGAACGCCATCGCAACGGACCCAACTTTCGGCGCTGGCAAAGCGCATTGCTACCACGTAGCGTACGCGCAATCGCCGCCCCGGAGTCTTGCCATGCAGCACGATTGCAGCCCGTGGAACACCGCCAGTCGCAGCCTGTGGCAACGCATTCAGGCGCATCCTGTCGGCGGCGAGGCCGCTCGGATGTTCCACGCGCGGCTGGCCCGCGAGCAGGGCTGGAGCAGCACCGAGACCTCGGCTGCGATCGCGGAGTACCAGCGCTTCTGCCTGCTGGCCACAAGCTGCGGACACGAGGTCACGCCCAGCGAGGAAGTCGATGCGGTATGGCACCTGCATCTGCTCTACACGCGCGACTACTGGCAGCACTTCTGCACGCAGGTACTCGGTGGCGAGTTGCATCACGGGCCCACGCGCGGGGCCGTCGAAGAACCGCGGTTTCGCGAGGCTTATGCCCGCACGCTGCAGTCGTACGAGGCATACTTCGGCACCTCGCCGGAACGCTGGTGGCCGGCTGCATCGGAGCGATTCGCGCGACGCAGCCTGCGCCGATTCGATCCCGCCCGCCACTGGCTGCTGCCGCGTCCGCGCTGGCCGATGGCGCTGCGCAATCCGCGTCGGGCGTTTGCAGCTGCGATCGGTGCGGTACTGGCGAGCACCTCGGCGTCGGCTGCAGCGCAGTCCACGCTGAATCCCCTCGACTGGAACGGGCCGGAATTCCTTGAGCTTTACGGCATTTGCATGCTGCTCGCCCTGCTGGCCAGCATTGCCGTGCGGATGTGGATGAAAGCCCAGCTTGCAGCGCCGGTCAGCAACGCAGGCGAGTTGAGCCTGTGGGAAACCGCTTGGCTTGCCGGCGGCGCCGAGCGCGTGGTCGATACCGGCATCGCCGAGTTGCACCGGCTGGACAAGATCAGGATCGCAGCCGATGGCAAGCTGGTGGTGAGCGACGCGCGACACACGCAGGACCAGCCGCTCGACAGCATCCTCGATACGCTGGGCAAACAGCCGCGCATCGACCGCATCGTGCGCGATGCCGGCGGCAAGCTGGAGCGCATCCAGCAGGGCCTGGAAAAACGCGGGCTGTGGTTCGACCCCGCTGCAGCACGGCGCATCGGGCGCAACAGTGCACTGCCGTGGCTGCTGGTCGCAGCCTTGGGTGCCGCGAAGATCCTCGTCGGCGTAGGCCGCGACCGCCCGGTGCTGTTCATTGCGGTCCTGACCATCATCAGCGCGGTGATCGCGATCGGCATGGCGGCATCACGACCGCAGCGCAGCGCGGCCGGCAGCGACATGCTCGCCCGGCTCAACGCGCGCCATGCCAGCGTGCGTCGCGCACCGCGCGCCGAACAGCTGGGCCTGGCGGTAGCCCTGGTCGGCACCACCGTGTTGACCGGCACCGCGCTGGCGGCATACCACCAGGCCCGTCAGCCAGCGTCATCGGGCGATGCTTCCTCGACTACCGACTCCAGTTCGAGCAGCGACAGCGATGGTGGTGGCAGCAGCGGCTGCGGTGGCTGCGGCGGCGGCGGCGACTGATCCAACGGATTGCTCGGCCAGGCTCCGCCGCGCCTGGTTGCGGGCTTTGGTGCGATCGTGCGTATATCCGCACAGGCTCGCCGACCAGGTGGGGCACCCCGGACCAATGCAGAGGCTCTCATGGAAATTCGCAGCATCTCATCGCTCGCGCTCGCCGCATTGATCGCCAGCGCATCGCAACCGGCACAGGCGGCCATCTTCTGCGCCACCAACGAAACCGAGTTGCGCGCCGCGCTGTTTGCGATCGGCAACAACAACTTCGACCCCGCGCCCAACGAGATCCGCCTGACCCGCCGGACTTTCTTCACCGGCGCCCAGGCCTTCGGGGTGACGGTGTTCGGGCCCACCGGCGATACCGTGGTCAGCGGCGGCTGGGCCACCGCCGGCACCACGCCTTGCGACGTGCAAGCTCCCGACGCCCGCCTGACCGCAATCGACGCGCAAGGCACCTCGGCGGTGCTCAGCATTCGCCGCAACAGCTCCAGCAACAATGCCACCCCGCTGATCCGCGTCGCCAACCTGACGCTTCGCAACGGCGGCGCGACCGATGCCCCGGTCGGGCTGTCGGTGGCCAACTCCTTCGGCGCGATCGAGATCGACAACGTGATCGTGCACGGCCATCGGGCGGTGGGCTCGCAGTTCACCCGGGGCGTGGCGATCGACATCGATGCCCGTACCGACGCGCGCCTGCGCAATGCGCTGGTCTACGACAACAGCGGCAGCTTCGTCGGTGGCGGCATCCCGCTGGCGAGCGTGCTGTTCACCACGCTGTTCGTCGACGGGACCCGCAACTGGTACGTGACCAACAGCACGATCGTCTCCGGCGACCCTGGCACCCAGGCGATTCGCCTGCAGGCCGACGGCAACTTCTGGACGATCAACAACATCCTGCGCGGCGGGGTCGTCTACAGCGAGTCGATTACCGGCAATCCGGCCGCGCTGTCGCCGCAAGTGCGGCAGTTGTTCAACAACCTCGCTGCACCGCCGATCCTGAACAACGCGACCATCGTGCAGAACATCGGCAACAGCCTGGTCGATCCGCAATACAACCCGCTGACGTTCGAGCTGCTGCCGATATCGCCACTGATCAATGCCGGCCTTGGCGGGCAGCCCGGCGGCGCATCGGCGACCGATGTCTACGGGCAATCGCGCTCGTTCGGTTCGGCAATCGACGTCGGCGCTCTGGAGCTGCAGCAGGCACCGATGCTTCCCGACCCGATCTTCGCCAGTGGTTTCGAGCCGCTGTAGCGCGAATGGAACTCACTTGACGCGCGGCACCGCCACGACGGCTGAGAGCCGGTGACTGTGGCTGCAGCGTGGGAGCGCTGCACACTGGATTCCCGCCTTCGCGGGAATGACGAGCCGGGCTACATCGGCCGGGAACTGGCGCCTGGCTGCCTACGTGGGTGTTTTGGCGATAGCGCGCGTGGTGTCGCGCCGGTCCGCGCTCGGCTTGCGCGATAGATCCAGTACGCGACGCTGCGCCCGACGGCCGCAAGCGGCGCATCGTCTGCGGGACGCAGCGGCAGCCAGCAACAGCTTGAAGGTCGAACACCGCGGGAAACGCCCGTCGCCGCGACCGAGCAGCGTGGTTGTTCCCCTACGGCAGAATCACGCTGATCTGCGAGCCGGCTTCGAAATCGTCGCTGAGAATCAGCTCCGGCACTACCGGGTCGTTGTCGACTGCGGTGTTGTCGAGCGTGTCGAGATCGATGAAGCCGGCCGGCACGCTGATGCTTGCCGTGGTGTTGATCATGCTGCCGGTCGGTGCTGCCACCGTGGCCGTGAGCACGAAGCGCAGCGCCCCACCTGCCGCGAGATCGAGCAATTGCTGGATTCCGCTGTTTCCGCTCGCGGAAGGGCAGCTGGCGAAAGCGATCGGCGTGCAGGTCCAGCTGGCATTGGCCAAGCCAGCCGGCGGGGCGAAGTGCAGCTGTGCGCCGTCGACCGCCGTAGGGCCCGCGTTGGCCACGATCAACGTGTAGCTTGCGCTCGCACCCGCGAGGAAGTGCGCCACGCCGTTGTCGAGACTCACTTCCAGATCGGTGGCCAGCGGAACGGTGATGGTGAACAGCTGCGCCGTCGAGTTCGCCACCCCGCCGTTTGCGGTGCCACCGTTGTCGGTGAGTGTCGCGCTGAAACTCGCGATTCCGGAGCTGCCGCTGAGCATGTACGACAGGGTTCCATCGCTGGCGATGGCGATCGACTGCACCACACCGGCAGGATCGCTCGTTTCGCTCACCGTGTAGCCCTGCACCGCCTGGCTGATCTGCTCGTCGGGCGGTCCCAGCACCAGACCACTGATGAAACTCGACTGCAACTGCGCGCCGTTGGTCCCCGGCTCGGTCACGATCGGCTGCACCGCGAAGTCCGGCGCATCATTGACTGGCACGATCGTCAGCGCCAGCGTGCGCGAACTGCTGCCGCCGTGCGCGTCGGTGACGGTCAAGGTCAGGGTGACGCTGCCGGCCGCATTCGCGATGGGTATCACCACCAGACTGCGATTGCCGCCAGTGCCGCCCAAGCCGGTCGTCAACGCCGCGTCGGCGACCAGCGCCTGGTTCGATGAAGTCGCGCGCAGCTGCAATGCAGCGGGCGCTGTCTCGGCATCGCCCAGCGTGATCGCGAGCGGCGCGCTCGCAAGGTCCTCTAGGGTCGTTGCGGTCGCGGGCGCGATCAGACTCGGCAGCGTATTGGCGACCGTGACCGCAACCGTCGCGCTCGCCGGATTGAAATGCACATCGCCAGCCTTGGTCACCGCGACCGTGCAAGTGCCCACGCCGATCGCGGTCACGCTGGCACCGGCGAGCGTACAGAACGCAGCGCCCGTGCCCAGACCGTAGCTCAGTGTTCCGCCGCCAGAGCCGCCGCTGGCGCTGATCGTGCTGGTCGCGCCCAGCAGAATGCTGCTCGGCGCGGCAAGGGCAGTCAGCGGCGCCTGATTGGCCTTGCCGACGGTCACCACGGTCGATGCAGACGCCGGGTTGTAGCTCGCATTGCCGGCCTTGGTGGCGGTCACCGTACAGTTGCCCACGCCGGTGGTGTTGAGCGTACCGCCGCTGATCGAACAGACCGCGGCGCCACTGCTCACCGCATAACTCACCGCGCCACCGCCGGAGCCGCCGGCGCTGCTCAAGCTGCTGCTGCCGCCGAAAACCAGGGTCGTGGGCGTGGCGCTGACGCTCAGCGCTGCCTGATCGAGTTTCGGCAGCGTCAGCGTGCCATTGGTGGTGGTGCCGGCCTCGCTGTTGCCAAGCTGGTTGACGAAGTTCGATCCGGTGAAATTCAGTGCGATCACGCCGGCGGTGGGGCCGCTGTCGTAGGTCACCGTGATGGTGCCCGCGCCGAGGTCAAGATTCGGATTGCCGGCAGTGGACACACACACCACTGAACTCGCAGTGCGACTGCACGCCGTCGATCCGTTCGGAATGCTGGCGGTCACTGCGGTGATGGTCAGATTGGAGGTTGGCGCAGCCTGCAACGAGAAATCGAAGGCCGCGGAATCGGGACCTGGCGTGTATTGGATCGCGAAGGTCTGCGCGTTCGTGTTGATCGCGCCGACCTGGCTCGGCACCGCCAGCGACTGCGCCGATGGCAGGCTGTTGACGGTCACGTTGATGGTCGCGGTGGCCGCCAGATAGTGCGCATCCGTCGCGCGCGTGGTGGTCACTGTGCAACTGCCGATACCGATGCCCGTCAGAGTGGCACCCGATATCGAACATACCGAGCCGCCGCTGCTGACGGCATGACTTAGCGCACCGCTACCCGAGCCGCCGCTGCTGCCGAGCGCACTGCTGCCGCCGAAGAAGATGGTGGATGGCGTGGCGGTCGCCGACAGCGGCGCCTGATTCGCTTTGCCGACCGCGACCGTGGTGGTCGCACTTGCCGGATTGAAGTTTGCATCACCAGCCTTGCTGGCAGTGACCACGCAGCTGCCGACGCCGATCGCGGTCAGCGTGTTGCCACTGACCGTGCAGACACCGGCACCGCTGCTCAACGCATAGCTGAGCGCACCGGTTCCCGAGCCGCCTGTCGTGCCCAGCACGCTGCTGCCGCTGAACACGATGCTGGCCGGACTCGCACTTGCTGAAAGTGCTGACTGGTCGGCCTTGAGCAGGCTCAGCGTGCCGTTGGTGGTAGTACCAGGACCGTTGCCACCGGCTTGGCCGAAGAAGCTCGCGCTGCTGAACGCAAGCCCGATATCGCCGGCCAGTGCACCGCCGGTATAGGTCACCACGATGGTGCCCACGCCAAGGTTGATTCCCGGCGCGCTGGCCGCAACCGCGCAGTTCACAGACGCCGCACCGAAGCTGCAGTTGGCGATCCCGTTGGGAATGCTTGCCGTGACCGCCGTCACGCTGAGGTTGTTCACCGGCGCGGCGGCGAGGGCGAATTGAAAAGCGCCCGAATCGCTGCCAGGCACGTAATTGATCGCGAACGTCTGGCCCGCCACATGGATCGCGCCCGTGCGATTCGGTACCGCCAGCGATTGCGAGGTCGGCACGTTGTTGACCGTGACTGCGACCGTGGCGCTCGCCGCAAAAAAATTGGCATCGGCTGCACGGGTCGCGGTCACCGTGCACCCGCCGACACCGGTGCCGGTCAAGGTGCTGCCGCTGATCGCGCACACCGCAGCGCCGTTGCTCACCGAAAAGCTGACCGCGCCGCTACCCGAGCCACCGCTGCTGGCCAGCGCGGAGCTGTTGCCGATGATGATGGTCGCCGGCGTCGCGCTTGCGGTCAGGGCCGCTTGCGTCGCCTTGCCAACCGTCAACACGATCGTTGCCGAGGTTGGATGGTAGTTGGCATCACCCGACTTGGTGGCGGTGACCGTACAGCTGCCGACGCCGGTCGCGGTCAGCGTGCTGGCGCTGATGGCACACACCGAAGGCCCCGCAGTGATGGCATAGCTCACCGCACCGGTGCCCGAACCGCCGCTGCTGGCAAGCACGCTGCTGGCGCCAAACACCAGCGCCTGCGGGGTCGCGCTCACCGACAGCGGCGACTGGTTGCCCAATGGCAGGCTCAGGGTGCCGCCGGTGGTGCTGCCGGGCTCCGGATCGCCATTCTGGTCGGAGAACTCCGCGCTGGTGAAGGTCAAGCCGATCGGGCCTGCATTGCCGCCGGCGGTGTAGGTGACGGTCACCGTGCCGGCGCCGAGATCGAACACCGGTGACGCGGCTTGCGACAGGCAGCTGACCGTACTGGCGGTCACATTGCACGACGAGGTGCCGTTCGGAATGCTGGCCGTCGCACCGGTGATCGTCAGGTTGGCCGACGGGCTTGCCGCGATGCCGAAGTCCACGCCACCGGAGTCGAGCCCCGGCGTGTAGTTGATGACGAAGGTCTGGGCGGCGGTGTTGATGACGCCGCTCTGATTCGGCACCACCAGCGTCTGCGCAAACACCGCAGGCGCGCACAGCAACAGCGCCACGAGGGCAGTTTTCCTGAACATCGCCAGCGATCCTTGTCGAGTCGTCGAGGTGCCGATGGCTGCACGTTGCGGGCCGTGTGTCGGGACGATCCCGACGGCCGCGCACGCACAAACGTCGGCATGCGACTACGACTGCTGGTCGACCAGCGTTCCTCCCACCTGCGGCTGCGTGCCTCGGGTCATGGGCGCCAAAAGTGTGAGCGGCGTCGCAGCATGGCGCGCGGCTGCCGAGGGTCCGGTGCGGGTTCGACGACAGCGCTGCACTGCGAGCTTGCCGTAGCCGTCATGCCGGCTCGCACCGGCATCGATCACTGCCGCAGAGCCGCTTCCTTGCGCACGATCGGTGTCGCATCGAGCGCTTGGGACTCGCCAAGCAGCTGCACCTGTCCGTCCTGGATCAGGCACTGCAGGTTCATGTTGCGCGCAAGCAGCGGCACCATGGCCTCTGCGGTGGCAGCCGGCAGCTCCAGCACCCGCAGGTTGTCCAGCCGCGCGAGGCCCGTCGCATTCTTTTCCCACCACAGGGCAAAGCCGCGACCGCTGTAACCGATCACGACCACTTCGCGCGCCCGGCCGCAGGCCTTGCGCAGGCGCGACTCATCGGGCTGCCCGAGTTCGATCCACTGCTCGACTTCGCCAGTCAGCGACAGCCGCCAAAGATCCGGTTCGTCCTCACTGCTCAGACCGCGTCCGAACACCAGCCGCTCGTGCGCGTGCAGCGCGAACGCCAGCATCCGCACCATCACCCGCAGATCGGTCTCCGAGGGATGCTGGGCGAGGGTCAATGCATGGGTCGCGTAGTAGTGGCGATCGATATCGCTCAGCTGCAGGGAGAGCTTGTGGACGGTTGCCTTGGGCGACATGTGCGGTCCAGTACAGAAGCAAGCGGCATTGTAAGCGCATGCTGGAGGAGTGCCGCTGGCAAACCGCATGAGACGGCGCCCTTGCCTTGCGGCAGTTGCGCCCGCCAATCGCCGCGGATACTCGCGCTACACACCGGCTGCGTCATGCTCATCACCCACTCCAACGGAGTACTTTCATGCGACTTCCCCTGCTCGTTCTCGCCGTTGCCATGACCGCCAGTTGCGCTGGCACTCAACCTGGAACCAAGCTGCAGCCGCGTGCTGCTCAGAACGTCGACCTTCAGCGCTTCATGGGCACGTGGTACG
>JBBRFN010000056.1:0-17981 GCA_038224265.1 Lysobacterales bacterium | reverse complement strand
CCGTGGCTGGTGCATGGCGTGCTGACCACCAGGCAGGCCGCGTCCGATGTCGCAGCACCGCTGATCGGCATCTCGCTGGGCATGTACCTGACGCTGTACGCGCTGCTGATCACCGCCTACATCAGCGTGGTGTTCCACCTCGCACGCAAGGCCAGCCAGCGCGGCACGGCCGAAGATCCTGCAGGAGGGCTGCAACATGCCTGAGCTTTCCACCCCGGCCGGCTGGCTGCCGATCGTCTTCGTGGCCCTGATGGGGCTGTCGATCCTGCTCTACGTGGTGCTCGACGGTTACGACCTGGGCGTAGGCATGCTGCTGCGCGCTGGCGACGATGCGCACAAGGACCTGATGCTGGCCTCGATCGGCCCGTTCTGGGACGCCAACGAAACCTGGCTGGTGCTGGGCGTCGGCATCCTGCTGGTGGCATTCCCGCTGGCCCACGGCGAGATCCTCACCGCGCTGTACCTGCCGGTCGCCCTGATGCTCGCGGCACTGACGTTGCGCGGCGTGGCGTTCGAGTTTCGCGCCAAGGCACACGCGACGCACAAGGCACGTTGGGACCTCGCGTTCTTTGCCGGCTCCAGTCTTGCGGCGTTTTCGCAAGGCATGATGCTGGGCATGACCATCGTCGGATTCCGCCACGGCATCGCCGAATGGCTGTTCGCCGCGACGATCGGATTCGGACTGGCAGCAGGCTACGTCCTGCTGGGCGCGACCTGGCTGATCATGAAAACCAGCGGCGAGTTGCAGCTGCGCGCAGTCGGCTGGGCGCGCAGCAGCCTGTGGCTGACCGGCGCTGGCATCGCGGCGGTATCGATCGCCACCCCGCTGGTATCGCAGCGCATCTTCGACAAGTGGTTCGCGCTGCCGCAACTGATTCTGCTGCTGCCGATTCCGCTGGCGACCGCACTGATGTTCTTCATCATCGCGCGCACTTTGAAGCGCCTGCCGACGCGTCTGCGCGACGGTAACGAATATGGTGCGTGGGTACCGTTCGCCGGCACCGTGGGCATATTCATGCTCGCCTTCTACGGCCTCGCCTACAGCCTGTTTCCCTACCTGGTGGTCGAGCGGATCACGATCTGGGAAGCAGCCAGCGCGCCAGAGTCGCTGATGATCATCCTGGTCGGCGCACTGGTCGTGCTGCCGGTAATCGTGGGCTACACGCTGTACTCGTGGCGCGTGTTCGGCGGCAAGGCGCAGTTGCTGCACTATTCATGAGCCACGACGCCCGGCATACGCGTTGAACTGAGCGCGGCAGCCGATCGCTCAGGTCAGCGCGGCGTCTTGCAGCAGTCGCGCGCGCAGCGCCGTGTAGTCGGCCGCCAGTACTTGAGCGTGCGCCGGCCGCTCGAGCATCGCCGCGAGTGCTGCTGGTGGCGCAACCACGTGGCCGATCAGCGGTTCGACCACGGTTTCGAACTTGGCCGGATGCGCGGTTGCCACCACGGCCCAGTCGCGCCGATCGCCGGCTGCGCGAATCCGCTCCAGTACTTCGACCGCGCACGCGGTGTGCGGACACCAGACCTGGCCCCAGCGCGACTCGCCTTCGCTAATGCGGGTGCGGATGCTGTCGTCATCGACCCAGTGCGCGGACACCGCAGCCTGGAGCTCGCTCCACTGCGGATACAGCCAGCGCAGCCGCTCGGCGTTGGACGGGTTGCCGACGTCCATCGCATTGGCCAGTGTGCCCAGGCTCTCGCGCGCCTGATACTCGCCACTGGCGAGGAAATCGAACAGCACCCGATTGGCGTTGCTGGCCAGCACGATCTCGCCGATCGGCAGGCCCGCGCGGCGGGCGAGAATCGCGGCGAAGGCGTTGCCGAGATTGCCGGTGGGCACCACCAGATTCAGCGGCGCACGACCTGCGCGGGCATGAGTGAGTGCTGCGTGCGCGTAGTAGCCCATCTGCGGCAGCAGGCGACCGAGGCTGATGCTGTTGGCCGACGCCAGCGCGCGCTGCGTGCGCAGCGCGGTGTCGCCGAAAGCCTGCTTGACCATGCGCTGGCAGTCGTCGAAGGAGCCTGCGACCCGGAATGCCGCGACGTTTTCGCCGAACGAGCCGAGCTGATGCGCCTGGCGCGGCGATACGCGGCCATCGGGATACAGGATCACGACCCGCACGCCGCGCTGGCCATGGAACGCCGCACCCACCGCGCTGCCGGTATCGCCGGAGGTGGCCACCAGTACCGTGACCTCGGGCGCATCGCGATCGCGCAGGGCGCGCATCGCGGCGGCGAGGAATCGCGCACCGAAGTCCTTGAATGCGGCGGTCGGTCCGTGGAACAGCTCCAGCACGAACGAGCATCCGTCGTTGAGCTGCACCAGCGGTGCATCGAAGGCATAGGCATGGGCGCACAAATCAGGCAGCGCGGTGGCCAGCCGGTCGCCATCGAAGAATGGCGCCAACAGACGCTGTGCAACGACAGACATCGAGTGCGCGCCATCGAACGCGTGGGCATCGAGCTGCGCCAGCGATGCGGGGACGAACAGACCGCCATCGGCTGCCAGCCCCGCGAGGATCGCGTCGGACAGCGACGTGGGGGGCACGCCACCGCGGGTGCTGAGGTAGTTCATCGGCACGACTCCACCCGCGCACCCGGCGCATCCACCGGCCCGATCAGCACATCGCTGTCGAGCTCCGCAGCTGCGAACGCCCGCTGCATGTCGTCTGCCGCCGACTGCGCGGCGTCGGCGTCGATGAACCACGCGAATACGCTGGGGCCGGCGCCGGAGATCGAGGCGCCGAGCGCGCCATGCGCCAACGCAGCCTGTTTGACTGCGTCGAATCCCGGAATCAGCGGCGCGCGGCGCGGCTCGACCAGCACGTCGGCCAAGCCCGCGCGGATCAGCGCGAGGTCATTGCGGTAACAGCCGCACAGCACCAGCGCGAGGTTCGCGCTCTGCGGCACGAAATCGCCGATCGCATAGGCGCCGCGCAACGCTTCGCGCGCACGCCTGGTCTCGAGCACGAAATGCGGATGCACCAGCACGCAGATCAAGCCGGCGGGCACGGGTACCTGCACCAGCTGCATGTGGGTCGCCAGCACCAGGCCGCCGAGCAGTTGCGGCCCGACGTTGTCGCCGTGCTGACCACCGCTGGCGGCCTCTTCGCCGGCCAATGCGAACGGGTACAACGCTTCGAGCGGCAGCGGCGTATCGAGCAACGCATTGACCGCCACCAGCGCGGCCGTCGCCGATGCGGCACTGCCGCCCATGCCGGAGCCCAGCGGAATGCCCTTGTCGATCTCGAGTGCGATGCCGAAGGGCAGCGCGATGGCTTCGCGCATCGCACTGACCGCGCGCGCGGCAGTGTTGCGCTCCGGGTCGCGTGGCAACTCGACCACGCAGCCCCGGATCGCGTCGATGCGCACTTCGGGGGCCTCGATGCGATGCACGGTGACACGGTCGCCGGCCCCGGTGAGCGCATGGCCGAGGATATCGAAGCCGACCCCGACGTTGCCGACGGAGGCGGGCGCGAACGCGGTGGCGGTGGATTTCATCGGCTCAAGGATGGCGCGGTGACTCACACGCGGGCGCCGAGGGCTTGGGCGACGCGCAGTAGGTCGGCGAAGACACCGGCGGCGGTAACTTCGGGACCGGCGCCGGGACCTTGCACGACCAGCGGATTGTCGCGGTAGCGACGGGTGGTGAATTGCACGATGTTGTCGGTCAGGCGGATGTGCGCGAAAGCGTGATCGGCGGGCAGTTCGACCAGACCGACCGTGGCCGCCCCGAGGTGATCGAGCCGCGCGACATAGCGCAGTACATGACCGCGCGCCTTGGCCGACGCGTGCCGCAGCAACATCGGTGGATCCATCAGCGACAGATGGCGCAGGAACTGCTCGCGCGTGTCCTGCGACAGCTCCTCCGGCACCAGGCTCTCGACCTTGACGTCGGATAGCTCCAGCGGCAAACCCATCTCGCGGCCGAGGATCACCAGCTTGCGCGCAACATCGGTGCCGGAAAGGTCATCGCGCGGATCGGGCTCGGTGTAACCGGCAGCGCGCGCTTCCTCGACCAGCACCGAAAATGGCTGTACGCCATCGAAGCGGTTGAACAGCCACGCCAGGGTGCCGCTGAGGATGCCCTCGACGGCGAGCACCTCGTCGCCGGTGTCGAGCAGATCGCGCAGGGTGGTCACGATCGGCAGACCGGCGCCGACGGTGGCTTCGTAGCGAAAACGCGCATCGTGCGCGGTCGCTGCCTCGCGGATCGCGCGGTAGCGCGGCATCGGCCCCGCGCCGGCCTGCTTGTTGGGCGTGATCACGTGGATGCCGCGCGCCAACCACTCGGGGTAGCGATCGGCCACCGCCGAGGAGGCCGAACAGTCGACGATCACCGCGTGCGGCAGGTGCTCGGCATCGACGTGTTCGGCAAGCCGGGCGAGATCGGCCGCTTCGCCGCTCGCGTCCAGTGCCACCTTCCAGTCGCCGAGCGCGATCGCCCCTTCGGCCAGCAGCAGGTGCTTGCTGTCGCTGATCGCGCGCACCCGCAAGTCCAGATTCGCGTCGCGCAACAGCCGTTGCGACACCGCATCGATCTGCGCGAGCAGCGCACGACCGACATGGCCCGGACCCACTACGCCGATCGAAATCGTCTGCGCCGAAAGATAGAAACCTGCATGCACCGCACGCAGCGCGCGCGCCGCCTGGCGGCTGGCGATGGCGACGGAAATGTTGCGCTCCGATGCACCCTGCGCGATCGCGCGCACGTTGATCGAGGCACGCGCCAGCGAGTCGAACAAACGCGCAGCGATGCCCGGCGTGCCGGCCATGCCCTCGCCGACCACCGCCAGTACGCTGATGCCAGGCTCCGCCGTCACACGCTGGATCTGACCGCGCGAAAGCTCCCGCGCGAACGCGTCCTCGAGTACCTGCACTGCCCGTTGTGCATGCTGGTTTTCGACCACGCAGCAGATCGAGTGCTCGGAAGAACCCTGCGAGATCATCACCACCGAGATGCCGGCCCGATGCAGCGCTGCGAATACGCGCTCGGCGGTGCCGGGCACGCCGATCATGCCGGCGCCCTCAACGCTGACCATGCACAGGTTGCCGATTGCGGTGATGCCCTTGACCGGCGGCGTAGTGGCGGCATTGGCAGCGATCAGGCTGCCCGCAAGCTCGGGCTTGAACGTGTTGCGGATGCGCAGCGGAATGCCGCGTGCGATCGCCGGCTGCATGGTCTGCGGGTGGATCACCTTGGCGCCGAAATAGGCCAGTTCGCAGGCCTCGGCATAGGTCAGCTCCGGCACCAGCACGGCCTCCGGCACCAGCCGCGGATCGGCGCTGAGCACGCCGTCGACGTCGGTCCAGATGTGCACCTCGGCGGCGTCGAAAAGCGCGCCGAAGATCGCGCCGGAATAGTCGCTGCCGTTGCGTCCCAGCGTGGTGGCTCGTCCTTCGAGGTCGCGTGCGATGAAGCCGGTGATGATCACGCGCGGCGCCGTATGCCGGGCACGCCAATCGCCCAGGCGTGCGGCGCTGTCGTCCCACTCGACCACTGCGCCGAGCTCTTCGTGGCGCACTACCAGCACCTCGCGCGCATCCAGGAAATCGGTGGCATCGCCCAGCTCGTTGAAGTACGCGGCCAAAAGGGTCGCGGAGAACACCTCGCCCAGACCCTGGATGTAGGCCATCGCCTCGGGCGATGGCGAGCCGAGCAGGCTCAGCGCATGCAGCAGATCGCGCAGATGGGCGAACTCGTTCTCGAGCCGCTGCACGGTGGTCGCCTGGTGGCCATCGAGCAGCACCCGGCATGCTTCCAGATGCTTGCGCTCCAGATCGAGGCAGGCACCGCTCCACGCCGGATCGCGGCGCGCGGCAAGGCCAGCGAGCTTGATCAGGGTATCGGTGACGCCGGACATCGCCGACACCACCACGACCTGCCGCTCGCCGTGCCGATCGCGCAGGATCTGCGCGACACGCTGGATGCGCGACGCATCGGCGAGGCTTGAGCCGCCGAACTTGTGCGCGATCAACGGGACGGTGGCGGGCGCGACGCCCGCCGGAAGCTCTGCAATGGAAGTGGTCAATTCGCCCCCTGCGGGGCCCCTGGGACTCAGCGCCGGGGCCGAAGCCCCGCGCAGCGCCGCCAGCGGGGCCGGTGGATGTGGTCGGTTCATCCGCACGGCCGCTTTGGCGTCGACATCGACGTCAGCGTGGTCGCACCGCAGGCGCGCCGCCCACTGCGGTGCCGACGCACGCCCCCGATCTGCGGAATCGCGTCTCGAACTGGTCTGGACTTCAACGCAGCGCAGCAGCAGTGTCAAGCGAAACCCCCGCGCCGCAACCGCGCGCGTTCAGAACGGTAGCATCGACCGGTCGACCGGTCGGCCGGCGGGTGGGGCCGCTGCGCGCCACCTGGATTCGCAGCCATGTTGCAGCCGAGCCTGGCGCGGGCGCCTGCGTTGCGCCGTGCATCGCGGGTTTGCCGCATTCGCTATCCTTGGGCTGTCCTGCTGGAGCCGATCCGATGAACGTGCCGCGACCCGCTGTGCCCGTCGCCTGCAGCGCTTTTGCTGCGGCCGCGCCGTGCGCGACGCACCGCGGCTGAGTGCGGGCGAGCACACCATGACCCCCGCAGTCGCGGCCCAGGGACTGCTGCTGGCCGCAACCCTGCTGGCGCTCGCCTTTCATCGCAACCGCGCCATGCAGGCGTTCGCCTTGCTGCTGGTCACCGCGGTGGCGATGGCCGATGGCCGCGCGCGGCCGCTCGAGGGCGTGTTGCGCTTCATGCCGCCGCTGCTGCTGCTGTGCACCCTGATGCCGGAACCGCGCCTGCTGTCGCGCCGCCATCTGCTGCTGCTGTTGCTTGGCGGCGGTCTGGCTGGCGTGACCCTGGCCGCACCCGAGCACGTCTATCGTGGGCTGGCCGATGCTGCGGCATGGGTGGTGCCGGGGCTATCGCCTGCGCGCGGCGCCTCGCTGCTGGTGGGCCTTGCCGCTGGTTTGTGCCTGCTGCGCTGGGCTTTCACCGGCCGCCCGATGGAGTTTGGACTGGTCGTGGTGCTGGCGCTGGCTGCGGCTGCCTGCGGTTACGGCGGCTCACTGGCCTCGTTCGTGCTGCTGGCGGCGGCCGCAGCCGCGGGCATCCTTTCGGTGCTCTATGCCAGCTACCGGATGGCTTTCATCGATCCGCTCAGCCAGTTGCCCAACCGCCGCGCGCTGGATGAAACCCTGGCCCGCCTGTCCGGCGGCTACGCGCTGGCGATGGTCGACATCGACCACTTCAAGCAGTTCAACGATACCTATGGCCACGACGCCGGCGACGTGGTGCTGACTGCAGTCGGGCGCGCACTGCGCCGCCTGCGCGCCGGCAACGCGCATCGTTACGGCGGCGAGGAGTTCTGCCTGGTGTTCGAGGGCGCACGCGCCAAGCAGGCTGCCGCGCAGTGCGAGCAGGTGCGCGAAATCGTGCAGGCGCTGCGCATAGCGGTCCCGGCACCCTCGCCCAAACGCGGCAAGATCGCGGTGGTGAAACGACCTTCGGTAGAAGTCTCGGTCACGATCAGCATCGGCGTTGCCACCCGCGGCGACGGGCGCCGCAACGTCGGAGAGGTGCTCAAGGCCGCCGATCAGGCGCTGTACCGCGCCAAAGGCAAGGGCCGCAATCGCGTGGTCGAAGCGTGAGTGAGGAACCGGCGCCGGCGCTTGCAGCCTGGACCGGCGCCGAGCGCGAGGATTTTTTTGCCGCGATCGCCCGTCACCGGCGCGCATCGTGGCAGGTAACCGCGGTTACGGTGGCGTGCGCCGCAGCAGTGGCACTCGTCGTCGCCGTACTGATGTCGCCGCTGCTGTACGCGATCGTGATCCTGCTGCTGGACCTGCTCAACCTGATCGTCGCAACACCAGACCTGTTCGCGAGCGTGATGCAGTTGCTGGATCGTGCGCTCGATGACAGCGTGCCGACAGACCCAGCGCTGCTGCTGCGATTGGCCGTGCTCGCCGCCCTGCCCGGACTGGGGCTGATGGGCGTGGTGGTGGCCATGCTCGCGCGCACCCTGCGCAACTCGCCGCTGTTCGATGGCGGCGACCTCGACGCGCGTGCGATCGATCCGACCGTGCTCGCCGAGCAGCGCTTCGCCAATACCATCGCGGAAATGGCGCTTGCCGCTGCACTGCCCGCACCGCGCGTGCTGATCGTCGACGCAGCGATCGGCAATGCCGCGATCTTCGGCCGCGACGACGGCCATGCCACGGTGCTGGTCGGGCGCGGCCTGCTCGATGCGCTCGACCGTGCCGCGATGCAGGGGGTGGCTGCGCACCTGATCGCCACCATGGCCAATGGCGATCTGCGCCTCGGCCTGCGGGTCGCGACCACGTTGAGCCTGTTCGGCCTGATCGGGCGTCTGGCAGAGGCGATGCTGACCGCAAAAGCCTGGTCGTTGTGGATCGAGTTGCTGCGACTTGCAGTGTGGCCGAACCGCGCGCGCGCCGCAGCACTCGCACTGCGCCTGGCCGAGCCCTTCGCGAGCGAGTCGGCGGCGGCCAAGGACTCGCGCGGCAACAGCCTCAGCGTGCGCGACTGGCTGCGCATGCCCTTCGCCGGCCCGCTGTCGATGACCGGATTCTTCGGCGGCATCGTGTCAACTGCGGCACTGGCGCCACTGATCGCGCTGGCGTGGCGCCGGCGCAAGTATCTGGCCGACGCTACTGCGGTACGCCTGACCCGCGATCCCGATGCGGTCGCTGCCGGCCTCGATGCGCTCGAACGCGCCGGCCACGCGCGCTCGCTGGCGCCGTGGGCCGATCACTGCTCGGTGGTGGCCGGTGCAGCGCGCGGCGGGCTGCTCAGCGGCGCGCTGATCTCGATGATCCCGCCGATGGAGCGCCGACTGCGCGCGCTCGCAACGCTGGGCGCCGCGTTGCGGCCTCCGGCAACGGTGCACTCGCCACTGGTGTTCGTGGTTGGCATTCCCGTCGCGGCGCTGGTGGCCGTTCTGCTCGGCGTGGTGGTGGTCCTGCTGTGCTGGGTCTCGGTCGCGCTGTCGATGCTGTTCACCTGGCTGCCGCTGGCGGTGCTGAGCCACCTGTTGCGCTGGCTGGGAAGTTGAGCGGCAGGTCCAGCTGCGGCGCACGGTCCCAATCGGATTCGTTCAGGTCGCGCCCAAGGCGCGTCGCACCGGCGGCAGCAGCTTCGCAAGATCGAAGCTCAGCGCGGCCAGCATCCCGGCTGCCGCGGCGATCAGTGCATGCGGCGCGTCCGGCGCCGCGAAGCGAAACAACGCCGCTGCGACAGGCACCCAGATGCAGATCGCCACGATGGCCGCAGCGATCACCGCGACCATCCAATACACGCGATGACCGTGCTCGAACACGCGCAGCAGTGTCGAACCGCGCGAACCGTTGACGCGCACAAGAGTCAGATTGCCGATGGTCAGGGTGATGAAGGCCAGACTGCGCTGCACATCTTCGGAAAGCCCCGTGGATCGCGCCCAGGCGTGCACGGCAAGGGTGGCGCCAAGCAGCAACAAGCCCTGCAGCAGCGCCAGCATCAGTTGCCTGGCACCGATCAGCGGTTCGCTCGCGCGGCGCGGCGGCCGTTGCATGATGCCCTGCTCTTCGGGCTCGTTCTCGAACGCCACCGAGCAGATCGGATCGACCACCATCTCGATGAGCACCACGTGCATGGGCAGCAGCAGCGGCGGCTGCCCCGCGAGCAGCGGCAATACCGCCATCCCGGCCACCGGTACATGGATCGCGGCGATGTAGATCATCACCTTGCGCAGGTTGTCGAAGATGCGCCGACCCAGCCGGACGCCAGCGACGATGCGCCCGAAATCGTCGTCCAGCAGCGCGATCGATGCCGCCTCGCGCGCCACGTCCGTGCCGCGCTTGGCCATCGCGATACCGATGTGGGCGGCCTTCAGTGCGGGCGCGTCGTTGACGCCGTCGCCGGTCATCGCCACCACTTCGCCATCGGCCTTGAACGCCTGCACCAGGCGCAGCTTCTGTTCCGGCCGGATGCGCGCGAACACCCGCGTGGTGCGCAATGCTCCAGCCAGCGCCTTGTCGTCGAGCGCGTCGAGTTCGCTGCCGCTGAGCACACCGCCGGCAAGGTCGATACCGGCCTGTGCAGCGATCGCGCGTGCCGTGGCCGGGTAATCGCCGGTAATCATCGCCACCGCGATGCCGGCGGCGCGCGCCTCGGCCACGGCCGCGCGTGCCGAGGCGCGCAATGGATCGACGAAGCCGAGCAGGCCCTCGAAGTGCAGGGTGAACTCGCGCGGATCGTCCGGCAGTGCAGCGCCATCGCGCGTGCCGCTGGCTACGGCAAGCACGCGCAAACCCGTGCTCGCAAGAGCTTCGACCTGGCGCAACAATTCCGTGCGCAGCGCTGCATCGAGCCGGCACAATCCGGCGATCGCTTCCGGCGCACCTTTGGCCGCGATCACCTGCTGGCCAGCTTCGGCCAGCCACACCCGCGAGACCGCCGGCAGCTCGGGGCTCAAGCCGTATTCGCGTGTCAGGGGCCACTCCGCGTGCAGGTGTTCGCTGGCCGCCAGCGCTGCGCGCCCGAGTTCGCCGACCGCGGCATCCATCGGATCGACAGCCTGTCGCTTGGATGCCAGCACCGCATACTCCAGCACGCGATGAAAGTCGGGCGGCAGTGCGTTTTCGTCGCCCTTGAGTTGCAGTGTCTGCCCGCCGGCCACCAGGCAACGCAGGCGCATGCGGTTCTCGGTCAGGGTGCCGGTCTTGTCGACCGCCAGCATGGTCGCCGCGCCGAGGGTTTCGATCACCGCGCCGCGGCGCACCAGCACATTCACCTGCGCCAGTCGCCATGCGCCCAGCGCCATGAACACCGCCAACGCCATCGGAAACTCTTCCGGCAGCATCGCCATGGCCAATGCAATACCGGACAGCGCAGCCTGCACCCAATCGCCGTTACGGCTGCCCAACAGCAGCACCAGGCCCACGCTGACCACCAATGCGAATACCCCGAACAGGCGCACCAGGCGACCGACCAGCTTCTGCAACAGCGTCGACTCGAGTTCGATTGCGGCCAGCGATGCACCGATCCGACCTGACGCGGTCGCCACTCCGGTGGCCATCACTTCGGCCACGCCACTACCGCGAACCACCAGGGTGCCGGCGAAGGCGAATGGCTGATCCTCGCCGCCGGGGGCGGCATCCGCAGGCCAGCGGTCCGCTGCAGTGGCGAGCTTGCGTACCGGCACCGCTTCGCCGGTGAGCAGCGACTCGTCGACCTGCAGCGCGTCGGCCCGCAGCAGCAACGCGTCGGCGGCGATCCGCTCGCCTTCGTCGATGAGCAGCAGATCGCCCGGCACCACCTCGCGTGCCGGGATCCGACGCTCGCTACCCTCGCGCAGGACGCGGGCGGTGGGCGCGCCGATCGCGCGCAACGCATCGAGTGCGCGCTCGCTGCGGTTCTCCTGCACGACCACCAGGGTCACGGTCAGCGCGGCGAACACGGCCAGCAGGGCGCCCTCTGCAGGATCGCCAACGGCGAGGTAGATCGAAGCTGCCAGCACCAGCAGCAGGAACATCGGCTCGCGCAGCACCGACAGCAGGATTCGCCATGGGCCGCGGCGCTTGGTCTTCGGCAGCTCGTTGTAGCCGGACTGCGAAACGCGGGCGGCGACCTCGCTGGCGCTCAGTCCAGTCGCTGCCGTCTTCGCACCGCGGGGCGTGTCCATGGCCCAGTATGCGCCATCCGGATTGCAGCCCATTGGCCGCGCGCGAGGCGCTGCCGATACAATGGTCGGGTCATGAGCGCAACACTTTCGCCATGGCGCCTGTGCGTGGCCCCGATGATGGATTGGACCGACCGCCACTGCCGGTACTTCCATCGTCGTCTGAGCCCGCATGCGCGCCTGTACACCGAAATGGTCCACGCCCACGCGGTGCGTCGTGGCGATCGCGCGCGCCTGCTCGATTTCGATCGCAGCGAGCATCCCCTGGCCCTGCAGCTTGGCGGCAGCGAACCGGCTGCGCTGGCCGAGGCCGCGCGCATCGGTGCCGACTTCGGCTACGACGAGATCAACCTCAACGTCGGCTGCCCATCGGATCGGGTGCAGGCCGGCCGCTTCGGTGCCTGCCTGATGCGCGAACCCGCGCTGGTCGCCGATTGCGTGGCCGCGATGCGCGCCGTGGTCGACATCCCGGTGACGGTCAAATGCCGGATCGGCGTCGATGACCAGGACGAAGACGCAGCGCTGCAGCACTTCATCGACAGCGTCGCCGCAGCCGGCTGCAGCGTGTTCATCGTGCACGCGCGCAAGGCATGGCTGAAAGGCCTCTCGCCAAAGGAAAACCGCGAGGTGCCGCCGCTGAACTATGCCCGCGTACAGCGCCTGCGCCGCGAGCGGCCGGCGCTGACCATCGTGCTCAATGGCGGCATCGCGAGCGTGGCCGACAGCATCGCGCATCTGAACACCTTCGACGGCGTGATGCTCGGACGCTGCGCGTACCACGAACCGTGGATCCTGGCCGAAATCGAGCATGCGCTGTGGGGCACGGAACTGCCGGCGCGGCGCGCCGTGCTGGATGCGCTCGCACCCTACGCCCACGATCTGGTCGCCAGCGGCCAGCGCCTGCACCACCTGACCCGCCACCTGGTCGGGCTGTTCCAGGGCGAGTGGGGTGCGCGCGCATGGCGTCGCGTGCTCAGCGAGCAGGGCAATCGTTCCGGCGCCGACTGGGACGTCGTGGTTCAGGCACTCGCGGCGATGGCAGAAGGTGGCGGTCGCGCGGCGGCTTGAGCCGCACCGACGGGTGCTGCGCGAAGTGCCGCCAGCCCCATCGCGCAGCACCCGCCGGACATTACAATCGCTGCATGCCAACCACGCCCGAGATCCTGCACAGCGCAGCCGCATTCGCCGCAGCGCCACCGCCGGCGGCAGCGCATCCGGCCACAGCTCGGGCGGTGCTGCTGATCGAGCCCACCGGATTCCGCCTGTCCGGCGAGACGGCCAGCGATAACGCCTACATGGACCTCGCCCGGCGCGCCGACCCCGAGCGCGCGCTCGCGCAGCACCGCGTGCTGGCTCAGTCCATTCGCCGCCATAGCGGCCTGGCGGTCACCACCTTCGCCGGCGATCCCGGCTCTCCCGATGCGGTGTTTTGCAACAACGTATTCGGCACCGCGCCGGCGCGACTGGTGATCGGCGCGATGCGCCATCCGGAGCGCCGGCGCGAAAGCCGCCGCGGCGATATCGCCGACTGGCTGCGCGCACAAGGCAGAGTCGAATGGCGTATCGACCATGATCCCGCTGCGGTCGCGGAGCTGACCGGGCCCCTGGTCATCGATCGTGCGCGCAGGATCGGTTTCCATGGCCTGACGGAGCGCTGCAATCTTGCCGGCGCACAGGCGATGCACGCGGCTTTCGACCTGGCGCTGAGCTACGCGTTCCCGCTGGCAGCAGGCGAGTACCACACCAATGTCGTGATGGCGGTGTTGGCCGGTCGCGCGCTGGTATTGCATGAAGCGTCGGTCGGCGCCGAGGTCGGTGCTGCGATCGCAGCGCTCTATGCACCGCATGTATTGCTGCTCGACGACGACGAAAAGGCCGGCTTCGTCGGCAACTGCATCGCCCTGACCCCCGACAGCGTGTGGATGAGCGCATGCGCCGAACGTGCGCTGTCGCCGCGCAACCGCACGCTGCTGCGCGCGGCAGGATTCGCGATCCACACTGTCGAGATCGACGAGATCGAAAAAGCCGGCGGCTCCCTGCGCTGCTGCGTGGCCGAGATTTACTGAGCGCTCGCGAGGGCAGGTTTGCCGCGAGGCCCCGGCCAAACTAACCTGCCGTCATGAATCAGCCCGGCAGCGTCAGTTTCGGCCTGGATGCGGTGGTCGTGGCGGTCGATGCCGAGGCACCGCGCGTGTTGACCGTGCCCACCGCCGATGGTCTGCCGGGTCTGCCTACCGGGCCGCTGGACCTGATCCAGCATCACACGCTGGAGCGCGGCGTGCGCGAGTGGGTGCACGCGCAGGCCGGTCTTGCGCTGGGTCACGTCGAGCAGCTGTACACCTTCGGCGATCGCTTCCGCGACCCGCGCGAGATCGAAGCTGGCGTGCGCATGATTTCAGTGGCTTACCTGGCGCTGGTGCGCGCAGAACAGCTGGCGCCCGGCACCAATGCACAGTTCCTGTCCTGGTATGCGCTGCTGCCATGGGAGGAGTGGCGCAACGGCCGGCCGCCGCTGATCGATCGCGAGATCCGCCCACCGCTGCTGCGCTGGGCGGCCGAGCACGCCGGCCGCCGCGAGCGCGTGCAGCTGACCTTCGGCCTCGACGGCGCGCCATGGGACCCGGAACGCACGCTGGAGCGCTACGAGCTGCTGTGGGAAGCAGGCCTGGTCGACGAGGCCCGCCGCGGCGAACAGCGGCCCGGCGTCGGTCGCCCACTGGCGCTCGACCATCGGCGCATGGTCGCGCAGGCACTGGGCCGCTTGCGCGGCAAGGTGCGCTACCGACCGGTGGTGTTCGAACTGTTGCCGGCCGAGTTCACCCTGCTGCATGCGCAGCGCGTGGTCGAGTCGAGCGCCGGAAGTCGCCTGCACAAGCAGAACTTCCGGCGCCTGATGGAAGACGGCGGTCTGGTCGAGCGCACCGGCCGCATCGAGCATTCGGGGCGCGGACGGCCGGCAGAACTGTTCTGTTTCCGCCGCGAGGTATTGCGCGAGCGGCCCGCGCCCGGAATCCAGTTTCCCGGTGCACGCTGGGAGCGTTGAATCGGCGGCGGATGCAGCGGGGTGCCGAACGGATTCATTCGCGCGACGAGCGGCAGGAACGCCATACGAAGTGTGCGCCGACGCACGCTTCTGCCACGCCGCTGCCACGCAGTGCGCACGGTATCTCCACGGCGATGCGACGCCGCGCTGACGGCTGCTCGACGCAACTCCGACGCGCTGTAAACACATGCGCAACAACTGCGCTGCGTGAAGCCGACCCACACGTTTTCGCAACTGCTCGTTGACGCGCGCGCGGTTGAAGTGCGGATCGCGGAATTGCACCGCGCCACGACACGCAAGGAGAAAACAATGAAAACGACAATCAGGATTTTCGGGGGTCTGCTGCTCGCCGCATTGCTGCCATCGATCGCAAATGCACAGGTCCGTGCGCAGGTCGGTCATCTCGCACCGTTTGCCAATACGCTCAACGGCACTTCGGTCACCGTGCGGGTCAACGGTCAGCCGGCGATCCAGAACTTCCGCTTCGGCGACGTCACCAACGGCTATGTGAACCTGGGCCCGGCCGGCAACTACCTGGTCGAGATCCTGCCCACCGGCAGTTCGACGGTGGCCATCACCGCCACCTTGAACAACCTCGCTGCCGGCGACTACACCTTGCTCGCGATCGGCAATGGCACCCTGCAGCCGCTGTCGCTGCTGGCATTGAGCGATGACAACACGCCACCAGCGGCCGGACAGGTCAAGGTTCGCGTGGTGCACGCAGCGCCGTTCGGCGCGAGCGATGCGGCCACTGCGGTGTCGATCCGCACCGACGCCGGCGACGTGGTCGGTGGCCTTTCCAGCGTGCCCTTCCGTGGTGCCAGCCCCTTCCTCGCCCTGCCGGCAGCCACCTATGACCTGAAGGTTGCCACGCCCGATGGCCGCACCAACCTGATCGATCTGGTGCCGGTCAACCTGACCGCCGGCACCATCATCACGGTGGCCGCGGTGGGTGACGGCGTCAATCAGCCGCTGGGCTTCGTGGCATTGCCGGGCGGTCGCCTGAATACCGAGACGCCGGTCGGCGTGCGCGGCAACGGCCACTGGTTCGATCCGGCCACCAACGGGCAGGGCCTGTCGCTGTTCGCGGTGCCGGGATCCAACGGCCTCGTCGGCACCTGGTACACCTATGCGCCCAGCGGCGGCGCGCAGCGTTGGTACACCTTGCAGTCGAGCAACTTCGATGGCACCACGGCCACGTTTACCGTGCGCTCCACCCAGGGCGGCGCGCTCGGTCTGCCCGGCGGCGTGCAGATCACCGACGTCGGCACCGCGTCGTTCACCCTGTCCTCGACCAGCCAGGCCACATTCAGCTGGACGCTCGGGACCGCAACCGGAACCTCCAACCTGACCAATCTGGTGCCGCCACAGTAAATCCTGCTGCGCCGAACTCAACGGTGCCGGCAGCGCTGCGCTGCCGGCACCATTCAAAAGATGATGTTGACCATCGCCAGCACGATGATCACGTAGCCCAACGACAGCGGACCGCCGACCCGCCACAGATCGAGCCCGCGATAGCCGGCAGGGCCGGCGATGATCGCCATCACCGGATTCGACAGCGAGACGAAGTTGTTCGAGGCGCTCAGCGCCACGATCACCGCGAACTGGGTCGGATTGAGGTTCGCCGCCAGCGCCAGGTTGACCGCCAGCGGCACCATCACCACCGTCGCACCGACGTTGGACATCACCTGCGCGAAGAAGGTCGTCAACAGTGCGATCGCCAGTTGCAGTACCAGCGGATGCACCTCGCCGATCGTGCGCAGCAGTTCCTGCGCGATCCACGCTGCAGCACCGGTCGAATCGGTCGCCCAGCCGAGCGGAATCAGGCACGCCATCAGGAATACGGTCTTCCAGCCGATTGCCTTGTACGCCTCGTCCATGCTCAGAACACCCGTGAGCAGCATGCCGACCGCACCGGTCATCAGCGCCACCGGCAGCTTGAGGTCGGAAAACAGTGCCAGCGCGATCGCCAGCGCGAAGAAGAACAGCGCGTGCCAGATGCGGTGGGTGCGCTCTTCGTCCTTCGGATAGTCCGTCACCACCACGAAGTCGCGGTCTTCCGCTGCCTGCGCGAGGTCCTTCCAGAAACCGTGGAACACCAGCGTGTCGCCGGTGCGCACCTGCACCTGGCGGATATCCTCGCGGAAGATCTTGGCCCCGCGATTGATCGCCAGCACCGAGATGTTGCTGCGCTTGCGCAGGCGCAGGTCGCCGACCTTCTGCCCCACGTAACGCGACGCCGGTGGCACCACCGCCTCGGCGATGCCTGCGCGACTGGGATTGAACAAGTCGCCGAAATTGCGCAGGCCCGGCAGCACGCGCAGGTGCACGATGTCGGCCCACTCGGCCACCTCGTCGCGTTTGCCGAGCAGCCCCAGCACGGTGCCGACCCAGATCATCTGATCGGCGGGGGGCGCCAGCCGGGCTTCTTCACCGGTGCGGATAGCCAGCACCAGCGGGGTCGAGGCCTGCGCCTCCAACTCGCCGATCGATTGTCCGACCAGCGGACTGTCGGCGGTCACCAGCAGCTCGATCACCTCGCCGGCGATTCCGTAGGTCGAGGCGAAGTACGACTCGGTGCGCGACGGCGTGACGCTGTTGCGATCCTCGCGCTGCGGCAGCAGGCGATCCCACCAGATGCTGAAGTAGGCCAGGCCCCCGGCCAGCAGCAGCAGCCCGATCGGGGTCATGGTGAACATGCTGATCGGATCGATGGTGTCGGCCCCGGGCGGCAGGTTGCGGTTGACCGAGGAGATCAGATCGTTGAGCAGGATCTGCGGCGAATTGCCGACCATGGTCAGGGTGCCGCCGAGGATGATGCAGCAGGCCATCGGCATCAGCAGGCGCGACAGCGGCAGCCCGGTGCGCGAGGAGATGCGCGAGACCACCGGCAGGAACAGCGCAGTCAGCGCGGGGTTCTGCATGAACGCCGACATCGCCCCGGTCATCGCGCACAGCACCAGCAGCAGGCGCTTCTCCACCCCCTGCGACATGCGCAGGATGAACGAGGCGGCTTTCGACATCACCCCCGTGTGATCGAGCCCGGCGCCGAGAATCATGGTGGCAAGGATCGCCATCACCGCGTTACCGGCAAAGCCGTTGAAGATCTGCTCGGCCGGCACCAGGTTGGCCACGCCGATGGTCACCAGCACCAGCAGCGCGACGATGTCGGCGCGAATCCACTCGAGGGTGAACATCACCACGGTGAAGACGATCAGCGCGAGCACGATCGCCATCTGCGGGGTGAGGGTCAGGCCGGCATCCATGAAGCGTGCGCGAGG
>JBBRFN010000055.1:0-18088 GCA_038224265.1 Lysobacterales bacterium | reverse complement strand
TCAGACCCGTTACTGGAATCCCCGCATGGCACCGTTCATCTTCGGTGCGCGCGGCAAGATCCACATCATCAACCTCGAAAAGACGTTGCCGCTGTTCAACGATGCGATGAACTTCATCTCCGGGCTGGCGCAGAAGCGCGGTTCGGTGCTGTTCGTCGGCACCAAGCGCTCGGCGCGCGATTCGATCCGCGAAGAAGCAGGCCGCTGCGGCCAGCCTTTCGTGTCGCACCGCTGGCTCGGCGGCATGTTGACCAACTTCCGCACCGTCAAGCAGTCGATCTCGCGCCTGAAGGAACTCGAGGCGATGGAGTCCGACGGCTCGATCGAGCGTTTTGTCAAGCACGAGGCCCTGCAGCTGCGCCGCGAGCGCGAGAAGCTGGAGAAGTCGCTGGGCGGCATCAAGAACATGGGCGCGCTGCCCGACGCGCTGTTCGTGATCGACATCGGCCACGAGAACATCGCCATCGAGGAAGCACGCAAGCTCGGTATCCCGGTGGTGGCTGTGGTCGACACCAACTACGACCCGAAACTGGTCGACTACGCGATCCCCGGCAACGACGACGCGATCCGCGCGGTGCAGCTGTACACGCGCGCGGCCGCCGATGCGGTGCTCGAGGGCAAGTCCGCGGCACCGATCACCGCCGCCGAAGCCAAGGACGAGTTCATCGAGCTCGATGCCGATGGCAACCCGCTGTCGAAGGACGATGCCAACAAGCGTCGCCCGGCACCGCCGCGCAAGCCCGGCAACGATCGCGATCGCGACCGTCGTCCTGGCGCGCCGGCCAAGCGCCCGGCCGTCAAGCGCGCACCGCGCGCCGCGTCGCCGAGCGACAACAGCGCCCCGGCGGCCGAGTAATCCCGTCACATCCGCGCGCGATCCTGCGCGCAGCGCGGTGCCACGGCCCAGAAGGCTGCGGCACCGCGCACTCCCTGCATCGACATTCGAAGAGGTAGCGTCATGGAAATCACCGCCAGCATGGTCAAGGAACTCCGCGAGCGCTCCGGCGCGGGCATGATGGAATGCAAGAAGGCCCTGACCGAAAACCAGGGCAACCTGGAAACCGCGATCGAATGGCTGCGCAAGCAAGGTCTGGCCAAGGCCGACAAGAAAGCCAGCCGGATCGCGGCCGAAGGGCGCATCGTGGCCGCTGCCAGCGGCAATCGTGCAGTGCTGGTCGAGGTGAATTCCGAAACCGATTTCGTCGCCAAGGACGAGAACTTCGTGCGCTTTGCCGACATGGTCGCGCAGGTTGCCCTGTCCAGCGGCGCTGCCGACATCGAGGCGCTGAAGTCGGCCAAGACACCCGCTGGCGGCAGCGTCGACGAGGCGCGCCAGGCCCTGGTAGCCAAGGTCGGCGAGAACGTGCAGTTGCGCCGCATGGTGGCGGTCACCGGCAAGGGCCATGTCGCGACCTATATCCACGGCGGGCGAATCGGCGTGCTGGTCGAGTTCGAGGGCGGCAATGCCGAACTCGGCCGCGGTATCGCCATGCACGTCGCGGCAATGAACCCGGCCCACCTCTCGCCCGATCACGTGCCGGCCGAGTTGGTGACCAAGGAAAAGGAAATCGCGCTGGCCCAGATCAGCGACAAGGACCGCCAGAAGCCGGCCGAGATCCAGGAGAAGATGATCTCCGGCAAGCTGCGCAAGGTGCTCTCGGAGATGTCGCTGACCGGACAGCCCTACGTGCTCGATACCGCCGTCACGGTAGAAGACGCGCTGAAGAAAGCCGGTGCCAAGGTGCAGGCCTTCCATCGGCTCGCCGTCGGCGAGGGTATCGAAAAGAAGGAAGAAGACTTCGCCGCCGAGGTGATGAAGCAGGCAGGTCTTGCCTGATCGTCTCGACTCCGGGCGGTAGTTGTCGTGTTGCGAAGGCCGCGGGGACCGCGGCTTTTGCTTTTTGAGGGCCCAGGGCCCAGTTAGAGCATCGCGCGGCGATCGGGGCGGTCCGCTGCTCCGATGTGCGATGGTTCCTCGCGCTCCGCCCCGCGGCGCTTCTACTGGGCCCTGGGCCCTGAGCCCTGGGCCCTCTCTCCGTACCCTCCTCCCCATACCCTGCTCCCCGCGCCCCATACCCTCGCTCTCCGCTACACTCCGGTGGTTTGCCCGCCCGCCGACGAGGATGCCATGCCCGAGAAGATGAAGTTCCAGCGCATCCTGCTCAAGCTCTCCGGCGAAGCGCTGATGGGGGTCGAGGACTACGGTATCGATCCCAAGGTGCTCGACCGACTGGCCAGAGAGATCATCGAAGTCAGCCGCGCGGGAGTGCAGGTGGGGCTGGTGATCGGCGGCGGCAACATCTTTCGCGGTGCCGGGCTGGCGGCCGCTGGCATGGATCGCGTGACCGGCGATCACATGGGCATGCTGGCCACGGTGATGAACGCACTGGCGATGCAGGACGCGGTGGAAAAGCTCGGCGGTTTCGCGCGCGTGATGAGCGCGATCAAGATCAACGAGGTGTGCGAGGACTACATCCGTCGGCGCGCGATCCGCCACATCGAAAAAGGCCGCATCGTGGTGTTCGCCGCGGGTACCGGCAATCCGTTCTTCACCACCGACTCGGCCGCCGCGCTGCGCGCGATCGAAATCGGCGCGCAGGTGTTGCTGAAGGCGACCAAGGTCGACGGCGTGTACAGCGCCGATCCGATGAAAGACCCCACTGCCACCCGCTATGAGCACCTGAGCTACGACCAGGTCATCGAGCGCAAACTCAACGTGATGGACACCACCGCCATCGCCCTGTGCCGCGACCACCACGTGCCGCTGCGGATATACGACATGAACCGCCCCGGCGACCTGATGCGCATTATGAAGGGCGAGCAGGTGGGCACGTTGGTCAGTGAGCGGGGGTGAGGTGCCGTTGTTGATGCAGGCGGGCTGCGCTGGAGTGGGTAAGTGGTGAGTGGCAAGCAGTCTGCGCAGGGCCGGGACCGTTGAGGTGGCGGCCGTCGCTTGCTGCTCGCCACTTGCCACTGTCCGATTCGCCATCCGCTCGCCCCAAAACCACGCCACCCCGTTGCTATACTTCGGATTCTTCCGACAACCCCACTGCGGCAGCGCACCATGTCGATCGCACCTATCAAACAAGACGCCGAAACCCGCATGATCAAGAGCGTTGACGCGCTCAAGCACGACCTCACGCGCCTGCGCACCGGTCGCGCCAGCACCGCGTTGGTCGAGCACCTGCGGGTGAGTTACTACGGCAACGACACGCCGCTTTCGCAGGTGGCCAACGTCAGCGTCACCGATGCCCGCACACTGACCATCACGCCGTGGGAAAAGAACATGGTGGGTCCGGTCGAGAAGGCGATTCTCGCTTCCGATCTGGGCCTTACGCCCACCACCGCGGGCACCGTGATCCGGATCAACATGCCGTCACTGACCGAGCAGCGCCGCAAGGAACTGGCCAAGCACGTCGCGCACGAAGGCGAGAACGCCAAGGTCGCGGTGCGCAACGTGCGCCGCGATGCGATGCAGCAGGTCAAGGAACTGCTCAAGGAGCGCAGCATCACCGAGGATGAAGAGCGCCGCGCCGAAGACGACATCCAGAAGCTCACCGACCGCTTCGTCAAGGACATCGATGGGGTGGTCAAGCACAAGGAACAGGAGTTGATGGCGCTCTGAGGCGCCCGTGACCGCCGCCCTGCCCATCGCCCCGCCAGCCGGCTCCGACCCCGGCGCGGGCACCGCGCTGGCCGATCGCCTGCCGCGCCATATCGCCATCGTGATGGACGGCAATGGGCGCTGGGCGGAACAGCGCCGCCGTCCGCGCAGCTTCGGCCATCGCGCTGGCGTCAAGGCGGTGCGCGAAGTGGTCGAGGTCTGCGTGCGCCAGCGCATACCGGCTCTCACCCTGTTCGCGTTCTCCAGTGAAAACTGGGCGCGGCCGAAGGCCGAGGTCAACGCGCTGATGGGCATGTTCCTGAAAGCGCTCGATCGCGAGGTCGACCAGTTGCATCAGGCTGGTGTACGCCTGCGCTTCATCGGCGATCCCGGCGCCTTTCCGCTCGACTTGCAGGCGCGCATGCGCGCGGCCGAACAGCGCACCGCTGGCAATACCGCGCTGTCGCTCAATGTTGCATCGAACTACGGCGGCCGTTGGGACATCGCGCAGGCCTGCCGACGGATCGCCGGCGAAGTGCTGGCTGGACGCCTGCAGCCGGAGTCCATCGATACCGACCTGCTGCGCACTTATGTAAGCCTCGCCGACCTGCCCGATCCGGATCTGTTCATCCGCACCGGCGGCGATCACCGGATCAGCAACTTTCTGCTCTGGCAATTGGCTTACGCCGAGTTGCACTTCACCGATGTGCTGTGGCCGGACTTCGATGCCGCCTGCTTCCAGAACGCGCTGGCCGATTTCGCCGGCCGCGAGCGGCGCTTCGGGCGCACCGGCGTGCAGATCCGCTCGGGCAGCGCCGAATGAGCGCGCTGAAAGCGCGCGTGCTCACCGCACTGTTGCTGGCGCCGATCGCAATCGGCCTGGTGCTGTGGCTGGAAACCGAAGCCTTTGCGCTGGCGCTGGCGGTGATTTTCACTTTCGGGTTGTCCGAATGGGCGCGCCTGATCGGCCTGCGTTCGCGCAGCTCGCGTCTGGCCCTGGTCGCCATCAACGCCGCAGCCATGGCCGCATTGTGGGAATGGCGCAGCGACGAGCTGTTGCGGAGCGTGATCGTGCTAGGTATCGCGTGGTGGCCGCTGGCCGCCCTGTGGCTGGGCCACTTCGGCTTTGCCGCCGACCGCAAGCGGCGCAATGTCGGGCTCAAGGCGATCGCCGGGTCGCTCATCGTGGTGCCCGCATGGGCAGCGGCCATCGTGCTGCATGAAATTCCGCAACTCGGTCCGTGGTGGGTGCTGTTCGTGGTGGCGCTGGTCTGGTGCGCCGATGTAGCGGCCTTTTTCGCCGGGCGTCGCTTCGGGCATACGAAGCTCGCGCCACGCATCAGCCCGGGCAAGACGCGCGCTGGCGTATACGGCGCATTGGCCGGCAGCGCCGCATATGCCGCGATCGCGGGCGCTGCACTCGGCCAGGTCGCGAAGGGACTGGTATTGCTGGTGGCGCTGTCGCTGGTGACCGTGGTGTTCTCGATCATCGGCGATCTGTTCGAGAGCCTGATCAAGCGGCATTCCAACCAGAAGGATTCGGGCACGGTGTTTCCCGGTCACGGCGGCGTATTCGATCGCTTCGACAGCCTGTTCGCCGCGCTGCCGGTGTTCGTCGGCGGCAAACTGCTGCTCGGCCTATGAGACGCATCGCCCTGCTCGGTGCGACCGGTTCGATCGGCGGCAGCACGCTGGACGTGGTCGCGCGCCACCCGGACCGCTTCCAGGTGGTGGCCGTTTCGGCCCATCGCGACGTGGCCGGTCTGGTCGCACGCGCCAAAGCCTGCGGCGCGCAATACGCCGCGATTGCCGATCCGGCGCTCGAATCGGCATTGGTGCAGGCATTGCGCGAGGCCAAGCTCGGTACGCGCGCGCTGGCCGGTGCGGCCGCGCTCGATGACATTGCCACCCTGCCCGAGGTCGACACCGTGGTCGCGGCGGTGGTCGGCGCGGCCGGCCTCGCCTCGACCCTCGCGGCGGCCGCGGCCGGCAAACGCATCCTGCTCGCCAACAAGGAGTCGGTGGTGATGGCCGGCCCGCTGCTGGCCGCGGCATTGAGCGCCGGCGGCGCCAGCATCATCCCGGTCGACAGCGAACACAACGCGATCTTCCAGTGCCTGCCGCGCGCCTACGCCAACGATCCTGCGCTGCATGGCATCGAGCGCATCGTGCTCACGGCGTCCGGCGGGCCCTTTCGCGGACGCAGTGCCGCCGAACTGGAGCACATCACCCCCGACCAGGCCTGCGCGCATCCGAAGTGGCGCATGGGGCGCAAGATTTCGGTCGATTCCGCGACGCTGATGAACAAGGGCCTTGAAGTGATCGAGGCGCACTGGCTGTTCGGGGTGCCGCGCGAGCGCATCGAGGTGGTCATCCACCCGCAAAGCATCGTGCACTCACTGGTCGCCTATCGCGACGGGTCGATGCTGGCGCAACTGGGCAATCCCGACATGCGGACGGCGATTGCCTATGCATTGGCGTGGCCCGAGCGCGTGGATGCCGGCGTCGCCGCCCTCGACCTGGGCACCATCGGCAAGCTGGAGTTCGAAGCACCCGACACCACCACCTTCCGTTGTCTCGACCTCGCCTATGCGGCACTTGGCGCCGGTGGCACCGCGCCGGCGATACTGAATGCCGCCAACGAGGTTGCCGTGGAAGCCTTCCTGAACGGCCGGATCCGCTTTAGCGGAATCGCAACGGTGGTCGCGGCTACACTGGAGGCCGTCAGTGCCGGTCCGATCACGGCATTGGAGGATGCACTGCTGGCTGACGCTGCCGCCCGGCAACGCAGCCGGGCCGTGATTGCCACTCTGCAGGGCTAAGCCAGATGGAAGAGTTTTTCGGTTCGGTGTGGTGGTTGCTGGTCACCCTCGGGCTACTGGTGACCTTCCATGAATTCGGCCATTTCTGGGTCGCACGCCGCCTTGGGGTCAAGGTGCTGCGGTTCTCGATCGGCTTCGGGCGCCCCCTATGGCAGCGCACCGGTCGCGACGGCACCGAGTACGTGGTCGCCGCCATTCCCCTGGGTGGCTATGTGCGTATGCTCGATGAGCGCGAGGGCGAGGTCGCTCCGGAGCAGCTGGATCAAAGCTTCAACCGCAAGTCGGTGTGGGCGCGGATCGCGATCGTGGCAGCCGGACCCGCGGCCAACATCCTGTTCGCGATCGCCGCATTCTGGCTGATGTTCGTGGTCGGCAAGCCCGATTTCCTGCCGATCGTCGCCGCACCGACGGGGCTGGCCGCCGAAGCAGGCCTGCGCGAGGGCGATCGGCTGCTGCAGTTGGGCGACCGCTCGCTCGACAGCTGGACCGATTCCACCATCGGCCTGATCGAGGCCGCGCTCAACCGCGCCGATGTGCCGCTGCGGGTTGCCGATGCCAACGGCAATCAGCGCACCCTGACCCTGCCGATGTCGCGTCTGGATCTGGCCCTCGACGAGCGCGAGGCGCTTCAAGCGCTGGGCATCAAGGCGCGCAGCCCGGTGATCGAACCGGTGATCGGCAAGGTCATCGCCGGACGCCCTGCCGACCGCGCTGGGCTTCGCGACGGCGATCGCATCCTGTCGATCAACGAGCAGCCGGTGGCCGATTTCGAGGCCATCTACCAGCGCATCCAGAGCGAAGCGGCGCGCGATCCTGCGCTGAGCCTGACGGTCCGCCGCGACGGCAACCTGCTGACCCTGCGTGCCACCGCCGAGTCCGGCACGGGCGCCGATGGCAAGCCGAACTTCCAGCTCGGCATGATGGCGCCGCCGGTGGTCCGCGACACCGTGCTGCAGTATGGCCCGCTGGAGGCAATCCCTGCAGCCGTTCGCGAGACCTGGCGCCTGACCACGACGACCGTCGTGTTTCTCAAGCACATGGCGCTCGGGCGAGCCTCGCTCGACAACGTGGCCGGACCGATCGGGATCGCCCAGACCGCGAACTTCTCGGCCTCGCTGGGGGTGGCGTGGTTCCTGTCGTTCCTGGCCCTGATGTCGCTTTCCATCGGGATCCTGAACCTGCTGCCGATCCCCGTATTGGATGGCGGGCACCTGCTGTATTACCTTATCGAGCTGCTGAAGGGCAGCCCGGTCAGCGAGCGGGTGCTGGTTGCAGGCCAATACGTCGGCCTCGCCCTGCTTGCAGGCCTGATGGGTCTGGCGTTCTTCAACGACATTGTTCGCCTGATTTCCTGACCGGCCGGTTGCAGCCTGCCGCCCTTGACCACAACGCGTACGCCGGCTCCACGAAGAATCGGCGGCGGCGCGGCTTGAACGATCCCCGGGCGCCGTTGGCGCCTGCGCGGCGCAGGATGCGCCGCGGAACGGTCCGCTGCGGGCCGTTCGCAGGATCCGCCTGGCCGTGTCCAACAACAAGAATCCATGACCGCAGCGCCGGATGCGCGGCGGCCAACCTGACGGAGTGACCTGTGAAGCGTATCGCTGCCCTGCTGTTGCTTGCCTGCCTCGCGGCCGATGCCCGCGCCTTCGATCCATTCGTGGCCAACGACATCCGTGTCGACGGACTGGCGCGAATTTCCGCCGGCACCGTGTTCAGCTACCTGCCGATCGAAAAGGGCGACCGCGTCGACCGCCAGCGCGCGGGCGACGCCATTCGAGCGCTGTACAAGACCGGCTTCTTCCGCGACGTGCAGCTGTCGCGCCAGGGCCAGATCCTGGTGGTGACGGTCATCGAACGCCCGGCGATCTCCAAAATCGGGATCGAGGGCAACAAGGACATCAAGGACGAAGACCTGCTGCGCGGCCTGCGCGAGATCGGTCTGTCGGAGGGTGAGACCTTCGATCGACTGCAGCTCGACCGTCTGACCCAGGAGCTGACCCGGCAGTACAACAACCGCGGCAAGTACAACGTCAGCATCAAGCCCACCATCAAGGAGCTCGACCGCAATCGGGTCGAGATCGAGATCAATATCGTCGAGGGCAAGGCGGCCAAGATCAAGCACATCAATCTGGTCGGCAACAGCAAATTCACCGACGACGACATCCGCGAAGACTTCGAACAGAACGACACCAACTGGCTGTCGTGGTACAGCCGCGACGACCAGTACTCGCGCGAAAAGCTGTCGGGCGATCTGGAGAAGCTGCAGTCGTTCTACCAGGACCGCGGCTATGTCGATTTCAACGTCGAGTCGACCCAGGTCGCGATCAGCAACGACAAGAAAGAAATCTTCATAACCGCCAACGTGCGCGAGGGCGATATCTACGCGATCTCGGAGATCAAGATCGCGGGCGATCTGATCCTCGAGGAATCCGAGCTGCGCCAACTGGTGATCTCCGCGCCTGGCGAGACCTTCTCGCGGCGCAAGCTCGAAGCGACCGCCGAGGCGATGACCAAGGTGCTGGCAAACATCGGCTACGCGTTCGCCGACGTCTCGCCGGTGCCGCAGCTGAACAAGGAGGATCGCACCGTCGCTGTGACCTTCTTCGTCAATCCGGGCAAGCGCGTGCAGGTGCGCCGGATCAATTTCCAGGGCAATACCCGTACCCAGGACGAAGTGCTGCGTCGCGAGATGCGCCAGTTCGAAGGCGCCTGGTTCTCGCAGGCCGCGATCGACCGTTCAAAGATCCGCCTGCAGCGTCTTGGCTTCTTCAAGACCGTGGAGATCGAGACCCCGCGCATCACCGGCAGCGACGACCTGATCGACGTCACCGTCAAGGTCGAAGAGCAAAGCTCCGGTGCATTCCAGTTCGGACTCGGCTACTCGCAGCTGCAGGGGCTGCTGACCTCGGTCTCGGTCACCCAGCGCAACTTCCTCGGCACCGGCAACAGCATCGGCGTAACCGCACAGAACAACATCATCGCCAAGACTTTCGAGGTCTCGTACTTCGACCCCTACTTCACCGATGACGGCTTGAGCATCGGCTACAACGTCGGCTATCGCGAGCTCGACCAGGGCGAAGCCAACATCGCCAGCTACACCTCCGACATCGCCAATGGCGAAGTCATCTTCGGCGTGCCGCTGACCGAAACCGATACCGTGCAACTTTCGCTCGGGCTCGATCGCAACCGCCTGACCACCATCGATGGGCTGACTCCCAACGCGTTGATCGACTTCCTGGTCACGGAACTGGGCGATCGCCAGCGCACCCCGTGCCTCGACCTGCCCGACGCTGGCGGCGTGCTGCCGGAGACCTGCCAGAACCCGGGCGACAACCGTCGCTGGACGATCAACACCTGGACCATGAAGGCGTTCTGGGCGCGCGACTCGCGCAACAAGTTCTTCGCGCCGACCCGCGGCACCTTCCAGCGCTTCGGCGCCGAGGTGGCGATGCCCGGTTCGGATCTGGAGTTCTACAAGATCACCTATCAGGCCGCGCGCTACTTTCCGGTCAACAGCTGGATGACCCTGCTCGCCCGCGGTGAGGTCAACTATGGCGACGGTTATGGCGACACCACGGGGCTGCCGTTCTACGAGAACTTCTACGCCGGCGGCACGCGCGACGTGCGCGGCTTCCAGGACAATACCCTGGGTCCGTGCGATGCGACCCTGCTGGCATTCGGCGGCGACTGCCAGCCGCTCGGCGGCGCGTTCAAGACCACCGGCAGCCTCGAGATGATCTTCCCCACACCGTTCGCCAAGCGCAACGAGGACTCGACGCAGATTTCGGCCTTCTTCGATGTCGGCAACGTGTTCACCGACTTCAATGCGTGGAGCGCAGGTGAGCTGCGCGGCTCGGTCGGCCTTTCGTTCAAGTGGCAGGCGCCGGTGGGTCCGATCGTGGTCAACGTCTCCGCACCCTTGCGCAAGCAGGACGGCGATCGGACCGAGACCCTGCAGTTCTCGTTCGGCAACACGTTCTGAGCATCGCGCAGACCGGCGCGAGATCCGATGCACAGGCAACCACCGGCAGCCCGGCCGCACACCGGCAGTGACCGCCGGTGGTCCGCCATCGGTTTGCTGCTGGCCTGCGCAGTTGCGAGCCTGCCGTGGCTGGTTGTGGACGCCGCCGCGCAAAGCGGGCGCATCGGCTATGTCGACATGAAACGCCTGCTCGACAATGCACCCCAGGTGGCGGCGGGCCGCGATGCACTGCAGCGCGAGTTCGCCCAGCGCGACGCCGAGCTCAAGCAGCAGGAGCAGCAGCTGGCACAGCTGGAAGATCGCCAGCGTCGCGAGGGGGCACTGTTGCCCAAGGACGTTGCCGATGCGCAGCAAGCGCAGATCAACACCCTGCGCCGCAGCATCGAGCGCCTGCGCGCCAAGCTGCGCGAGGAACTCGGTGCACGGGCCGACGTGGAAACGCGCCAGCGCTGGGGCGAAATCCAGGATGTAGTGGTCGAATTCGCCCGCGAGGATGGCTACGATCTGGTCGTGCAATCGCCGGTGATCTACGCGAGCGCGGCGATCGACATCACCGACGAAGTCCTCGAACGCCTGCGCAGCAAGGCCGCTGCCGCTCGCCCACCGCAATGAACAGCGGCCACGAGTTCACGATCGGCGCGATCGCGGCCCGCTTCGATCTGGTGCTGCACGGCGATCCGGCATTGGCGATCGATGGCGTCGGCACGCTGGCGGGTGCCGGACCGCGTGAGATCGCCTTTCTCGCCAATCCGGGCTACCGCGGCCAGGTCGGCGACTGCCGCGCAGCCGCCATCGTATTGCGCGAAGCCGACGCGGTACTCGCACCCGCAGGCGTCCTGCTCAGCCGCAATCCCTACGCCGACTTCGCACGTATCGCTGCACTGTTCGAGCGACGGCCGCGCGCGCAGGTGGGCGTCCACGCTACGGCTGTAGTCGCGCCAGATGCCGAGGTCGATTCGACAGCGAGCATCGGCCCGCATTGCGTGATCGACACGGGCGCCCGGATTGCCGCCGGCGCGCAGCTCGGGCCGGCCTGCATCATCGGCGCCGACTGCGTGGTCGGCGTCGATTCGCGGCTGGTTGCTCGGGTGACCCTGGTCGAGCGCGTAAAGCTCGGGCAGCGTGTACTGGTCCACCCTGGCGCGGTCATTGGGGCCGACGGCTTTGGACTCGCGCCCACGCCCGAGGGCTGGACCAAGGTGCCGCAGCTTGGTGGCGTGCGGATCGGCGATGATTGCGAGATCGGCGCGAACACCACCATCGACCGCGGCGCGATCGAGGACACCGTGCTCGAAAACGACGTGCGCCTCGACAACCAGATCCAGATCGGGCACAACGTGCGGATCGGCGCGCATACCGCCATGGCCGGCTGCTCGGCAGTTGCCGGCAGCACCCGGATCGGAAGCTGGTGCCTGATCGGCGGCGGGGTCGGTATTGTCGGGCATCTGGATATCTGCGACCGCGTCACGATCACCGCAATGAGTCTGGTCACCCACACCATTCGCGAGCCGGGGGAGTATTCCTCGGGCACGCCGCTGCAGGCCAATCGCCTGTGGCGCAAGAACGCCGCACGGTTTCGCCAGCTCGATGCGCTGGCTCGCCGAATCGGCAGGCACAGGCAGGAGAAAGAAAGTGAGTAACGAGAACAAGACTGCCGCGACGGTGCAACTGCCGGTCGACGTGAACAAGATCCTGGGCATGCTGCCGCACCGCTATCCGTTCCTGCTGGTCGATCGGGTAGTCGCCTTCGAGCCGCACAAACGACTCACGGCAATCAAGAATGTCACGATCAACGAGCCGTTTTTCCAGGGCCATTTCCCTGGCCTGCCGGTCATGCCGGGAGTGCTGATCATCGAGGCGCTGGCGCAAGCTTCGGGCGTACTGACCCAGCTGTCCGACGGCGGCCCCGGGGTCGAGAAGCCGGTCTATTACCTGGTCAAGGTCGACAAGGCACGCTTCTCGAAAATCGTGGTGCCGGGCGACCAGCTGGAACTGCATGTCGAACAGAAACGCATGCTGCGTCGCATGGGTCTGTACGAATGTCGCGCCACGGTCGATGGCAAGGAAGTGGCCAGCGCGGAGATCCTGTGCGCCGAGCGGAGCCGCTGAGGTGTCGGCCGGCATCCATCCCAGCGCGCTGGTCGACCCCGGCGCAAGGATCGAAGCTGGCGTAAGCATCGGACCGTTCAGCGTGATCGGCGCGCAGGTGGAAATCGGCACCGGCAGCGTGATCGGACCGCACGTGGTGATCGATGGCCCGACCCGGATCGGCCGCGACAATCGCATCTTCCAGTTCGCATCGGTAGGTGCCGCGCCGCAGGACAAGAAGTACGCCGGTGAGCCGACCACGCTGGAGATCGGCGATGGCAACACCATTCGCGAATTCGTCAGCATCCATCGCGGCACCGTGCAGGATGGCGGCGCAACGCGCATCGGCAACGACAACTTGATCATGGCCTACGTGCATATCGCGCACGATTGCACCGTCGGCAGCCACACCATCCTCGCCAACGCCGCATCGCTGGCCGGCCACGTGCGCATCGACGACTATGCGATCCTCGGCGGCTTCTCGCTGATCCATCAGTTCTGCCAGGTCGGCGCGCACGCCTTCACCTCGATGGGTTCGATCATCAATCGCGATGTGCCGCCCTACGTTACGGTGGCCGGCAACTTCGCCGAACCGCGCGGCATCAACTCCGAAGGGCTCAAGCGTCGCGGCTTCGACGCTGCGCGAATCACCGCAATCAAGCGCGCCTACAAGACCCTCTACACGTCCGGCCTGCCGCTGGCCGAAGCGCGTGCCCAGCTGGCGCTCGCCGCCGGCGACGCGCCGGACCTGCGCCTGCTGCTGGACTTCATCGATCGCAGCGAACGCTCCTTGCTGCGCTGACCGCCTGGCGGAAATCGCGTGCCAAGCGCGACGAACGCGTTGGTGGTGCGAAGACACGCCATACGATCCGGGTAAGCACACCCAACAGTCGTTCGCGGCAAGCGCAGCCGCGAAACAATTGAGAGCTTCTCAACAAATCCCCGCCGTGCGCAGACGTGTGTATGGTGGGCGGCGATCGACCAGCCCGTTGCCGACCAAGTTCCTGCCGCGCGAACCGCATGTCGTCACCCAATCCTCCAGTTGCGCCTTTACGCATTGCGCTGGTTGCCGGCGAAGCGTCGGGCGACCTGCTCGGCGCGGGTCTGATCCGGGCCTTGCGAGAGCGCTATCCGAACGCGCAGTTCGCCGGCATCGGCGGTCCCGACATGCACGCCGCGGGGCTCGATGCATGGTGGGACTGCAGCGAATTGGCGGTAATGGGAATCATCGAGGTAGTGCGTCACCTGCCGCGCCTGCTCGCGTTGCGCCGCGCGCTGCTGGCGCGCACTTATGCATGGCGGCCGGACGTGTTCATCGGCATCGATGCGCCCGATTTCAATCTCGGCGTCGAACGCCGCCTGAAGCGGCGCGGCGTGCGGACCGTGCACTATGTCAGTCCCTCGGTATGGGCGTGGCGGGAGTCGCGTGCGGCCAGTATCGGGCGCAGTGCCGATCGCGTGCTGTGCCTGTTTCCGATGGAGCCGGCGATCTATGCCCGATACGGCGTCGATGCGCGCTTCGTCGGCCATCCGCTGGCCGACAGTTTCGCGCTGCACCCGGATCGTTCGCTGGCGCGGCGCGCGCTGGGGGTGCCCGACGCGGCACCCGTTCTGGCACTGCTGCCAGGATCGCGGCTGGGCGAGATCGCGCGTCTGGGACCGATCTTTCTCGATGCTGCGCGTCGACTCGCAACGCAGATTCCCGGCCTCTTGGTGCTCGCGCCGATGGCCAACCCGGCTTGCCGTGCGGCGCTGGAGGCGATCGATCCGACGCTGGCCAGTGCCGGCTCGCGCGTGCGGCTGATCGACGGTCAGGCCCATCAGGCGATGATCGCGGCCGACGCGGTACTGCTGGCCTCCGGTACCGCGGCGCTCGAGGGCATGCTGGCCAAGCGGCCGATGGTGGTCGGTTACCGGATCGCTGCGCTCACCTACTGGATCGTGCGCAGCTTCGGCCTGATGCGCATCGACCGCTATGCGCTGCCCAACGTGCTGGCCGGTGAAGTCCTGGCGCCGGAGTTGATGCAGGACGAGTGCACTGCGGAAAACCTGGCCGCGGCCGTACTGCGCTGGTTTCGCGAGCCGCAGGCGGTGGCCGCGTTGCAGCCGCGCTACCTGCAGATCCACCAGCAGCTGCGCCGCGATGCGAGCGCCAGTGCGGCTGCAGCGATCGCCGAATTGCTGCATGGCTGATTCCGAACTTGCACGCGGCGAGCGCCTGGTCGCCGGCGTCGACGAGGCCGGCCGCGGACCACTCGCAGGTCCGGTGGTCGTGGCCGCAGTGATCCTCGATCCCGCGCGCCCGATCGCCGGCCTCGGCGACTCCAAGGCCCTGAGCGCGGCACGCCGCGAGAAGCTGTTCGACCTGATCATCGAACGCGCGCTGGCGCATGCGGTGGTCACGGTCGCCGTCGCGCAGATCGACCGCATCAACATCCTGCAGGCGACCCTGTTCGGCATGCGCCATGCGTTGCTCGGACTCGACCCGGCACCTGTCCATGCGTTGATCGACGGCACCCAAATTCCACGCGATCTGCCATGCAGTGCAACCGCCATCATCGATGGCGACGCGTTGGAAGCGGCGATTGGCGCTGCGTCGATTCTTGCCAAGGTGGCGCGCGACCGCTACATGCTGCGTCTGCACGCCAGCTACCCCGGCTATGGCTTCGATGCGCACAAGGGCTATGGCACGCCCGAGCATCTGCTCGCACTGGAGCGCATTGGGCCCTGCCCCGAGCATCGACGCAGTTTCGCGCCGGTACGGCGGCTGCTCGCCCCGGGGTTGTTCGGAATCTGAATCGCGGCCTGCGCGGGGTGCTGCGCTCAGTCCTGCCGCTCGGCTTCCTCGCGCCCCTGCTGACGGATCGCTGCCTCCTGCCGCGCGTCCTCGATCGACAGCATCACCGCACCGACATCGGCCTGCCGCTGGTCGAACACGAAGCGGCCGGTCAGAACAGAATCGGGGCGCAGTTCACCCTGTTCGAACAGCGCCCACATCTCTTCGCCGAAGTGGGTATCAGCAAGCTCTGGTGCAAACCGCGCAAGGCTGTCGCGCAGGTTGTGCACATCGCGCAGCAGCATCGTGCGAGCGGCATTGTTGCCCGCGGCACTCACCACCTGCGGCAGATCGATGATCACCGGTCCGGTCGGCGAGACCAGCACGTTGTACTCGGACAAATCGCCGTGGATCAGTCCCAGGCACAGCATGCGCACCACGTCGCGGATCAGTTGCGCATGATAGGCGAGCGCGGTCTGCGTGGAGAGCTCGACCTCACCCAGGCGTGGCGCACTGTCGCCATGCTCGTCGGTTACCAGCGCCATCAGCAGCACGCCGTGGAAGTAACCGTGCGGTTGCGGCACCCGCACGCCCGCAGCTGCCAGCCGATACAACGCATCGACCTCGGTGTTCTTCCACTCGATTTCCTGCTCGCGCCGGCCAAAGCGGGTCGCCTTGCCGATCGCGCGAGCCTCGCGACTGCCACGCACCTTGCGCCCCTCCTGGTACTGCACGCGAGCCTGAAAGCTGCGCTGCGCCATGTCCTTGTAGACCTTGGCACAGCGGATCTCGGCGCCGCAGCGCACCACGTACACTGCAGCTTCCTTGCCGCTCTTGAGCGGGCGCAGAACCTCGTCGATGATCCCGTCATCGATCAACTCCTGCAGGCCCTTGGGGGTTTTCATCGGTCGCGCTCTGGTCGCGGCATGGGCCCACATTATCGCGCATTCGGGCACCGGCCGAGGAAACGCCCAATGCTGCGCGCGAAATGCAGCCAGGCCATTCGACTGTGTGGGAGCCTCAGAACCAGAATCTCGGGCATTCGACGCTGCGCTGTGCGTTGTTCGGAAATCCTTCGGAGCCCGGTTTGGCGTCCGCCGCGCGCTGCAATATCCTGCCGATCCGATTCCTGCGCGGCAGCCGCCCCCATGAGGCACTGGTTCTGGTTGACCCTGATGACCGCCAATGCGGCCGCTGCGAATTCGCCGTGGCAGCTTGCCGAGGCGTTGACCGCGCAGCGCGCCAGCATGATCAGCCCCGCGGCAGTTGCCGCAGTTCGAGTCGAGCTCGCTGCCGACGCCATCCATGCCAACAGCGAGACCGTCATCCTGCCGCTGCCCGATGGCAGCCAGCTTGTCGCCACGCGGGGCGCAGCAACCTTGCGCGCTGCGGACAGCTATCGCTGGGTCGGCCACGTCGATGCCGATCCGCAGCAGCAGGTCCTCATCACCCGCGTGGGCGAGCACCTGACCGCGTACCTGAGTCTGCGCGATGCGATCTACGAGCTGACCCCCACCGCACAGGGACCGGTATTGCTCAAGCTCGACACCGAACGCTTTCCGCCGTGCGCAGGCGCGATCCCTACCGCCAGTGCGCTCGACGATATGGCGAGCACCGCGAACAGCGCGCCGTCTGGCGGACCCAACATCATGGACGTACTGATCGTGTTCTCGCCGGCGGCCACCACCCAGCTTGGTGGAGAAGCCGCCGCACGCACCTTCGCGCAGGGCGCCGTCGATTCGGCCAATCTCTCGTTCGACAACAGTCAGATGGCGGCGCAGTTCCGCCTCGCCGGGACGCGCTTCACCACCCGCGCCGACTCTGGCGCTGGCGGCAGCGATCTGAGCTGGCTGCGCAGCGACCCCGAAGTCGCGGGCTGGCGCAATCAAGTCGGTGCGGATCTGGTCGGCATGATCTCCGAGTTCGGCGGCTCCTGCGGAGTGGGATACTTGATGGGCAATCCACCCGGCGCGGGCTTCGCCCCGTCGGGATTCCAGGTCACCGCGCGCAACTGCGCCATCGGCAACCTCACCTACGCCCACGAGCACGGTCACAACATGGGCTTGCAGCACGACCCTGCAAACGGCAGCGGGCCTGCCTTTGCCTATGCCTACGGACACTTCGTCGACGGCAACTTCCGCACCGTGATGAGCTACTCCAGCGGCTGCGTCGGCGGCTGCACGCGCCGCCCCTACTTCTCCAACCCCAACGTCGTCTTCCAGGGTGCGGCCACCGGCATCGCCGATCAACGCGACAATGCGCGTGCGGGAAACCAGACTGCGCCGATCGTGGCGGCATTCCGGGTCGCCACCGGCGGTCTGTTCGCCAACAGCTTCGAGTGACTGCTGGCAGCGTCGGTCAGGCCAGCGCCGACGCGCGGACTGCAGCGGGTCCCACGCTCACCGATTGGTCTGCCGAGCCGTTCGGCGCTGCTGCCCGGCGCGAGCAGCGCGCTGCACGGATACAACCGGTGCCTTACGGCGGCACCGGCCCGCGATACTCCGCCTCGCGCACCGGCACCGACCAGCGTTCGGCGCCGGTCGCCAGATCGAATGCAACCAGTCGCGAGGACTGTCCGACGTACGCCTCGCCTTGCAGTGCGAGCGTGGGCTCTGCGCGATAGACCATCAGGCTGCCGCGGACCATGAACGGCGCGTAGGCATAGGGCGAGTCGAGTCGACCCAGCAAGCGGCCGTCGTCGCGCGCGTGGATCGACCAGCGGTATGCGGTGGCGAAGTCGGCGTCCGGCGTGGCCGCGCTGGCCAGCACGTAAGCATCGTCGGCCGCACGAAACTGGCGCCCGTCGATTCCCTGCA
>JBBRFN010000054.1:0-18450 GCA_038224265.1 Lysobacterales bacterium | reverse complement strand
GGGTTGGCGGTGGCGAACCACAGCGCGATACCGGTGCCGATGATGAATGCCGCGTCGATCAGGCCGAGCAGCAGGAAGACCTTGGTCTGCAGCACGTTCATCAGTTCCGGCTGGCGCGCCGAGGCTTCGATGTACTTGCCGGCCATGATGCCCACGCCGATGCAGGCGCCGATCGCGCCGAGGCCGATGATCAAACCGCAAGCGAGGGCCACAAATCCTACGTCAGTCATTGAAGTTCTCCAGGTAAAGGGTGGAAGCGTTGGAATGCGATCAGTGGTGCTCGTGCGCCTGGCCGATGTAGACCAGGGTGAGCATCATGAAGATGAAAGCCTGCAGCAGCACGATCAGAATGTGGAAGATCGCCCACACGGTGCCGGTGATGACATGGCCCAGGATTCCGAGCAGCGTCATCGAGCCGCCGAGGCCCGCGATCAGGAAGAAGATCAGCTCGCCCGCGTACATATTGCCGTACAGGCGCATGCCGTGGGATAGGGTCTTGGAGATGTACTCGACGATGTTCATGCCGAAATTCGCGAACGCCAGCGCCACTGCGCCCAGCCAGGTCAGCGGGTTGAGGGTGATCTTGTTCATGCCGAAGGGTGCGCACAGCAACTCGTGGATCCAGCCGCCGATACCCTTGATCTTGATGCTGTACCAGATCACCAGCACCAGTACGCCGAGCGCCATGCCCAGCGTCGCGTTGAGGTCGGCGGTGGGCAGCGGGCGCAGGTAGTCCAGGCCGAAGACGTTGTGCGCGATCCACGGGAACCAGTCGACCGGCAGCAGGTCGATCGCGTTCATCACCGCAACCCAGCAGAACACCGTCAGCGCCAGCGGCGCGATGTAGGTCAGGTCGCCCTTGACCAGCGCGCGCGCCTGGTCGTTGACCATGTCGACCAGCATCTCGACTGCGCACTGCAGCTTGCCCGGCACACCGGCGGTGGCGCGACCGGCCGCCATGCGCAGCACGACGAGCACTACCGCAGCACACAGCAGCGAGAAGAACAGGGTGTCCCAATGCACGATCGAGAAATCGAGCAGGCCCTGCTGCTTGGCGCTCGCCAGGTGCTTGAGATGGTGCGCGATGTATTCGCCCATCGTGTCACCGGACTCGCCGCCTTCGCTTGCGATCGACATCGAAAACATTGCTTCACCTGGGTCGCAAAGTTGCAAATCCGAATGCCAGATAGGCCGCAGCCACACCGGCGATCAGGGGCAGGGCCTGCAGGCGCAGCACAGCCAGCGCGCACCACATGGCCCCGATCAACCACAACCAGCGCAGCGCCGTCGCGGCCAAGGATCCGGCCACCAGCACCTCGCCGGGCACGACGCCTGCCGCGAACATCCGTCGGCCGAGAATCGCTGTCCCGATTGTCACGATCAAACCCCCGGCCAGCGCCGCCAGCGCGGCGTCCAGCCCCGCCAGACCGAACATGCCGGCAACCAGCACCGCGCTCAGGGCCTGCAGCAGTACCGCCCGCATGGCCAGTTGCCTGCCGCTGTGACTTGCATTGCTCACGGTGTTAAGGCAGCAAAGGGAAGGTCGAATCGCCTGCCGGACCGGAACGAACCCGGCCTGCAAAGCCGCGAAAGTCTAACAACCGCAGCGCTGCGCGCGCAAGAAAGAATGTGCATTCGCAACAACCGGCTGCGCAGGAGCGTCCGCGCCGACCAAGCACCAACGACTTAGGCGGCGTTGCTGAGGGCTGGCTGCAGGTGTTGGGCGTTCGTGGCGACACCCTAATTTGTCGGCGCCAGGTGAGCATGCCTTGCAGGCAGCGTGTTCGCTCAGGGTCGTGACCAGCGGCAGGCCGCATCCCAGTGCGCCTGCAGATCGCCGCCGCTGTAGGTGTGGCCACCGGAGAATTCCGCATAGCGCAACTCGATGCCGTCCTGCCAGCCGGCGGCCGTGAACACGCCGCGGTCGCTGCGGGCAAACGGTGCGAGGCTGTCCGCATCGCCGACCCGGATCGACACCGGGATCCGCCGCGTCGCGAGCGCTGGCGCCGAATTGCCTGCATAGCCCTGCAATACGCCGGCATTCACGCCATAGGCGGCGAAGAAGTTCGCATTGCCCAGCACCACGCCATGCCCATAGTGGCCGCCGGCGGAGAATCCCCACAGATAGCGGCGCCGACGGTCGATGCGATAGCGGGACTCGACCTCGGCGATCATGGCGAATACTGCGGCGGTATCGGCTGGCGGGTTCCAGCTGCCGGCACTCGGACCGCTGGCGACCGGTGCCAGCACGATGAAACCGCGGGTGTCGGCCAGCGCGGCCCAGTCGCTGCGCACACCGCGCGCGTAGCTGTCCGACAGCGCGGGGCTGCCGGGCGCGCCATGCAGTGCCACCAGCAGCGGCCATGCGACCCCGGGGTCGTATTGCGCGGGCACCCGCAGGTGGAACGGCCGGGTAAAGCCGGTGTCGATCACAAATACGCTCGCGGCCACATCGCCGGTCGCCGGTGCCGCGCTGCCGGCGCTGGCATCGGGAACCTCATGCGCCTCGAAGCTGCCGCTGTGCAGGCGATCGCCGGCGCAGGCAGTGGCCGCCAGGCCCTGCGCGTGGGCGCTTTCAGCGCACAGCAGCAGCAGCGCGATGAGCCAACACTGGCAGCGCGACGTGGGCATCAGGCCAGTGTGTGCCCGCCGGTTGCCGATTGCCAGCAGCACGCTGCTGGACGCCTGCCACGTACGGCGTCGATAATCGGGGCTCACGTCAAGGCGCCCAATGCGCTGGGAGGCTGCATGAGTGGGGGGAAGGATCCGTTTCTGCAGGTGGCAGCGGGGCAGCCGGTCTTTCGCGAGGGCGATGCCGGGTCGGAGATGTACATCATCGAGACCGGCACCGTGGACATCCTGCGCGACAGTCGCGGCGGCGAACCGCTGGCCACCCTGGAGGCGGGCGATTTCTTCGGCGAGATGGCCGTGCTGGAAGACCAGCCGCGTTTCGCGACCGCCACGGCGCGCACCGCAGTGCGCCTGTTGCGCATCGACCGTGCCGCGTTCGGCGACGTGCTCAGCCAGAACGTCGAGATCGCGATCCGGATCATGCGCAAGCTCACCGCGCGCCTGCGCCGCGCCGAGCAGCGCGCCGCCGAGTCGCACGGCGCGCTGGAAGAATTCCGCAAGAAGCTGGTCGGGCGTGCCGAGCCGGCCCCGCCACCGGTCTCAGCGCCAGCGCCGGTTGCCGGCGGTCCGCTGCATCTGCTGCATGCCGGCTCGGGGCAGAAGTTCGCGCTGGCCGGTGGCAGCGAGTTCCTGGTCGGCCGCCCCGACCCGGTCACCGGGATCAATCCCGAGATCAACCTCGGTCCGCTCGACCTCTCGCGCAGTCTGAGTCGTCGGCATGCCAAGATCGTCGTCGCCGATGGGGCCGTGCAGTTGCGCGAGGATGTCGGCACCACCAACGGTACCTTCGTCAACGGCGTACGCTTGAAGACCGGCGAGCCGGTGGCCCTCAAGGCCGGCGACAAACTCAAGTTCGGTTCCGTCGAAATCGACGTCGCCGCCTGAAACGCATTCGAGGAGCGCTACCCATGGCCGACGACATCGCGCAGATCGACGCCAGCTGCATCGACTCGCTCAAGCAACTCAAGGACGAGCAGGACGTGCTCGACCAGCGCATCCAGGCGATGGACGACATGAAGTCCAGCGTGGCCGAGGCGGTGTACCTGCGGGTGCGCGCCGACTACGCGGCCAAGCGCAACGGGCTGGAGGACCAGTCGCGCCCGCTGCGCGACAAGGCGCGGGTCGAATACGCGCGCCTGATGCAGATCCTCGACGAACTCGAGGCCGCGCACGAAACCGTCAAGCTCGACCAGCAGGAGATCGAGCTGCGTCACCAGCTCGGCGAATTCGACAAGAAGACCTACGACCAGCGGATGAAGGCGATCGCCGCGGTGGCCGCCGAGAGGGGTGCCGCCCACGAGCAGGCGCGCGCGTTGCGCGAGCGTTTCCTCGGCGCGGTGCGCGCCGAGACCGAGCTGCAGTCCGCGCCGCCGCCGCGCGCAGCGACGCCCGTACCGGTGCCTGCGCCCACACCCATACCCACCCCCGCCGCCAGCGTGCACACCACGGCCGAAATCCAGCAGCCGCCAGCCGCGCGCGCCGAGGTCACCGCCGAGATCCCGCAAGTTGTGGTCGGCTCGACCGTGGTGATGCCCGCCGTGCCGGCAATGCCGTCTGCGCGGGCCGCAGCACCGGCAGCGCCGTTCGAGGGCACCATGGTGATGCCGGCGCCGGGCTTCGCCGCGCCACCGCCGCCGGTGCGGGCGCCCGCTGGAGTCAACGAAGCGACCGTCATGTTCCGCCCCGCGCGCCTGGTGCCGCAGAATCCGGAGGCCGGCAAGGCTACCCCCGCGCTCACCAACACCCCGAACAACAGGGGTGCCGAGGCGGCCACCGAGACCCCCATCGGCGGCCCCGGGGTCGAGCCGCGCCACGCGCAGATCGTGCCGACGCCCAAGGGCTACCAGTTGCTGGATCTGGAAACCAGGCACGGTACCCGGGTCAATGCCGAGAAGGTCAAGGAGCGCGTGCTCGCCAACGAGGACGTGGTGCAGGTGGGCGCTGCGCGTTTCGTGTTCCGCACCAGCTGAGCGGCGCGCGACGATGGAGATCGCGCAGGATCAGGTCGGTGCGGTAAGCGTGCTCGCCCCGGTGGGTCGCCTCGATACCGATTCGGCGACCGATCTCGAGCTTGCCTTGCAAGACCTGATGGCGATCGACGCGCGCCATTTCGTGATCGATTTCAGCCGCATCGGCTATGTCAGCAGCGCCGGCTTGCGCGTGCTGCTGATGACCGCCAAGCAGCTGGAGGGTGGCAAGGGCACGATGCGTCTGTGCAGTCTCAATCCGCAGGTCAAACAGGTATTCGACGTTGCCGGTTTCAGCAAGCTGTTCCAGCTGTTTGCCGACCGTGCGGGCGCCCTCGACAAGCACCCGCATCTGGCCGAGGCCGCGCCCGAGATGGGCAAACTCGCCTCGCGCCTGATGGGCGCCAAGGTGCACCAACCCGACGTCGACTCCGCCGAGGCCGACGTGGCGCGACGTGCTGCCAGCCTGCTTGGTGCCAAGCCCGCGGCCAAACCTGCGGCGATCTCCAAGCCCGCGCCCACGGCAGGCGGCAGCACCGACCGCACCATCGCATTGAAGTCGCTCAAGACCCCACTGACACCGGCAGCGGCAGCGCCGCAAGCGCCGCCAGCGGGCAAGCCGCGCGGTTTCTTCGCCCGCCTGCTCGGCATCTTCCGCAAGTAGTTCCGCTGCGGGTCGCAGGCGACGCCGTTGGCGCCAACGGCAGACTGCCGCTCAGAGTCGCTGTACCGCCAGCAAGGTCAGATCGTCGCTTTGCGGCTCATTGCCGACGAAAGCCGCGAGCGACTCGCGCAATGCGCTGATCGCCTGCTGCGCGGTCAGCGCATCGGCCAGCGCTGCGCGCACGCGGTCGAGCCCGAACAAGTCACCGGCCGGACTGTGCGCTTCGTCGAGGCCATCGGTATACAGCAGCACGAAGTCGCCGCTCTCCAGCTGGTGTCGGGTCGCTTCGTAGCGTGGTTCGGACATCGCCCCCAGCGGCGGCCCGCCGCTGATCGCCATCTCGTCCACTGCGCCGGACTTGCGCCGCACCAGTGGCGCGGGGTGCCCGGCCGAGGCCAGCTCGATCGCGCCGGTGCGCGGCTCCAGCACCATCACCAGCATGGTCACGAACATGCCGGCCTCGAGCTCCGCGTACAGGGTGCCGTTCATGTCTTCGAGCAGTTCGGTGGCGCGCCGCGTGCGGGTTGCCGCCTGGCGCAGCACCATGCCGAGACGCGCCATGTACAGCGCACCGGATACCGCCTTGCCCGACACATCGGCCACCACCAGCGCCTGGCGGCCATCCGACAGTGCGACGAAATCGTAGTGGTCGCCGCCGATCACGCGTGCGGCTGCGTAGTCGTCGACGATCGCATAGCCGCTGAGCGACGGTGGTGCCTGCGGCAGGAAGCGCTGCTGGATGCGCCGGGCAAGCGCCAGATCGTGGCGCTCGACCTCATGGTCGCGTTTCGGTTCGCGCGACGGTGCCAACAGGCAGGCGACCAGGTTGGCGATCGCCACTAGCGCCTCGCGGTCGGACGCACGCATTGCATGTCCATCCTTGAGGCTGTCGACATACAGCGCGCCGATCGCCTCTCTGTTGTAGCGCAGTGGAATCGCTGCGGCTGCCCCGTACAGCGGGGCCATCCGCAGCCGTTCTGTCAGCTGGTGGCGCTCGCGTTCGTCGAGCAGCATCAGGCCGTTGGCGTGGCGCAGCGCCTCATGCGCGAGCAGGTTGATCGCGCTGACCTGCATCGGGCGCTGGTCGGCAGTGGCCTGGGCGAGCAGGTTCAAGCCATGACCGACCGGTGCGACCAGGAACAGCGCGGCGCGGTCCAGCCGCGGAAATCCGCGCAGCACGATCTCCAGCGCCCGGCGCCCCAGCGCATCGGCATCCAGCTTGTCATTGCCCAGTTCGCCCAGATCGCAGAACACCCGCACCCGCGACAACAGGTCCTGGAATACCCGCGCCGCGCCATCGGCCGGCACCGCCGGAAGCGGGGTTACCGGGGTCGGGGTGGCGGCCGCTGGCCGCGCGCTGGCAAAGCGCAGCGTGATCTGGCCGATGTCGATGCGATCGCCGTTGGCCAGCCGGGTCACCCCACCGACCCGCGCCTCGTTGACCAATACCCCGTTGGCGCTGCCCAGGTCGACCAGCTCCCATGCGCCCATGTTGGGTCGGATCTGCGCATGCCGGCGCGACACGGTGACATCGTCCAGGCGCACCTCGGCCAGCTCACCGCGGCCGATCGTCACCAGACAATCGAAACTGAAACTGGCTCCGGCCAGGGGGCCGGCTGCAACCACCAACTCGGGCATCGGCACGCTTTCCGCATGGCGTGGCGCAGTGTGCCACACCCGCCATGCTGCGCAGGCACATCGGTCCGTGGCACCATTACGGCCCGCCGTTGAGCGAGGTCGTGCCGATGTCGATCGCCTACTGGTGCGTGCTGGTTGCCGCATTCCTGCCGCTGCTGTTTACCGCCATCGCCAAGTTCAGCGGACCGGGCTTCAACAACCGCCGGCCGCGCGACTTCCAGGCCCAGCTCAGCGGCATGCGCCAGCGTGCGCACTGGGCACACCTGAACTCGCTGGAGGCATTTCCGCCGTTCGCCGCCGGCGTGATCATCGCCCATCAGCTGGGCGCCGAGCAGGCGCTGGTGGATGCGCTGGCGCTGGGCTTCATTGCCGCGCGGCTGGCCTATGGCGCGCTGTACATCGCCGACCAGCAGCTGTTGCGCAGCGTGGTGTGGACGCTGGGCATGGGCTGCGTGGTGGCGCTGTTCGTGGTGGCGGCCTGAGGGTCGAGCGCGCCGGTTGCCGTATCCTGGCCGGTAGCGCTGCGTGCGCTGCCGCCGGGCGCGGCTCAGTCGCGCGGGCGCGAAAGGGTCAGCTCGTTCCAGCCATCGACATAGCGATGCTCGAAGCGGGTCATCAGCTGGCGCACCAGATGCACACCCAGCCCGCCGATATCGCGATCTGCGATCGATGCTTCGATATCGGGCGGCGCGCGCGCGGTCGGATCGTAGGCACTGGCCCGGTAGCGCAGCAGCGCGGTCACCTCGACCGGGTCGCGCTTGAGCAGCACCTCGATCGGCGCATCGAGCGGGCCATCGGCGTGCATGACCACATTGGTCAGCAGCTCGTCGAAGGCGACCTGGAATGCACGCAAGGTGTCGGCGCTCGCGTAGTCCGCTGGCAGGCGTCGCTCGAGTGCTGCGCAGAACTCGGAGATCGCCGACCGCTCGCGCGCAATCCGGAACAGCCAGGTATGGGCAGTCGAGTCGAAGGCCACCGCGACCCGCGGTCGAGCGGCAGGTACGGCAGCACGCGGAGCCGCGCCATCGCGGGCGGCGCGGTTGCGGGTGATGCGGTCACGCAGGCGGCGCCAGAACGACATATGCCGATGGTGGCGCAAGCGCCCGGCGCGCGCAAACCACGCTTCAGCCGGCGGCAGCGCGCGCCGATGGTTTGAGCCGCGGCGGCGCCATCGCGGGATGCCCGCTCGGCCACGGCTGGGTCGCCCGCTGGCCGGCCTTGAAGCGATCGAGCTCGGTTCGCTGTCGCGCCGCGGTCGCCGTGTCGCGCCGCTTGACCGACTCGAAGATCGCCTGCGCCTGGTAGTCGACTGCGTCCGCAGTGCGACCCAGTGCGGCCATCGCCATGGCCAGCGCCTCGGTATTGGCCTCATTCGGCAGCTGCTTGTACAGCGCCTGCCCGTAGTCGGCCGCCATCCCGCGTTCCCCGTCGCTGGCAGCCGGGCAGGTGGCCGCGAGCCGCACGAAGGTCTGCAGCAGGTCGCCATCGCGTGGGCGGGTACGCAGCAGCTGGTTGACCTCGCGCAGCGCATCGGCGCAGCGACCAGCCTGGACCAGCGCTGCGGCCAGCCGATCGATCACGCTCGCCGACGCATCCAGTTTCGCCACCTCGCGGTACTGTTCAGCCGCTGCAAGCCACTGCCTGGATCGCATCAGCGCGTTGCCCAGCGCCAGGCGCGCTGGAACGGACTGCTGCTCGGCGCCCACGGCGGCCTGGTATTGCGCGCGCGCTGCGTCCTCGTTGCCGCCGACTTCCAGCACCATGCCCTTGGCCAGATGTGCCGCGGCCGAGCCGGGTGCGGCTTTGAGCGCGGCGTCGGCGCGCGTGCCGGCTGCTGCGAGATTGCCGCGATCGGCCTCGACCCGCGCGTAGGCGGCCAGCAGTTCGGCATCGTTGGGCTGCTGCGCCAACGCGGTATCGAGCAGCGCGACCGCCTCGGCGTGCGCGCCGGTGGCCGCGAGCGCCAGTGCCTGAGCGGCAGGCGGTTGCGGTGGTGCGGCGAAGATCGATTCGAGCAGCGGGTCGGGATAGCCCGGCGACCGCTTGCCGGCCAGCTTGCGCTGGGCAGCCGCGGCGCTGGCATTGCCGAGTGCTGCCAGCGCATCGGCGCGCTGCGCATGCAGCGCGGTGGCCTGCGGATCGGCCTTGAGCGCCTGCGCAAACCAGCGCTCGGCATCGGCCCAGCGCTTTTCGCGCACCGCGATCTCACCGAGCAGGGCCGCTGCGGGGGCGAGATCGGCGCGCGCGGTGGCGGTAGCCTCGATCGTGGCGCGTGCGTCGGCAAGTTCGCCCAGTTCGAGCTGCGCGGCAGCCAGGCGATAGCGGATCGGCAGATAGTTGCCATCGAGCGCAAGCGCGCTGCGCAGCAGATCGCGGGCCTGAGGCAACTCGCCGGCCATGCCCGCGAGTACGCCCTGCAGATACACGAAGCGTCCGTCCTCCGGTGCGATCGACGCTGCGTTGTGCATCGCCGTGCGAGCTGGCGGAAGCTGGCCGTTGCGCGCATAGATGCCGCCCAGTCGGGCAAAGGCTTCGGCCAGATACACGCCGACCAGGCTCGGGCGTGCCGCATCGAACTGCTCGCGTGCCTCGACCAGCTCACGTCGCGTTTGCGGGTCGAGCGCAGACAGATCGGGCGCGGCCAGAGGTTTCAGTTCGGCGGCCGATTGCGCGAGCAACGGCAACAACAACAGGCAGGCCGCGAAAGCGCGGATCAGGAACGAGGTCGATCTCATGGGCGGGCAGCTGGCCGTGGCGGGTTCGAATGCAACGCAGCGCGTCTGGCGCCGTGCGGTCGATGAGTCTACCAGCGTGACCTGTGCGGCCTTTGTTACCCTGCAGGTCCTGCCATGGCCGGAGTCCGCATGAGCGGATCGAACCAGTTTGCCCTGCTGCGCCAGCGGCGCTTCCTGCCGTTTTTCCTGACCCAGTCGCTGGGCGCGTTCAACGACAACGTGTTCAAGAATGCGCTGGTCGCACTGGTCACCTTCGTGATGGTGGACTTGTCCGACAGCGACCAGACCCTGCTGACCAATCTCGCCGCAGCGCTGTTCATCGCGCCGTTTTTCCTGTTTTCGGCCAGCGCCGGGCAGCTCGCCGAAAAATACGACAAGGCGCGCCTCGCGCAGGCGATCAAGCTGCTCGAAGTCGCGATCATGGCGGTGGCCGCGGCCGGTTTCATCACCCACCACGTCGAGTTCCTGCTCGCGATGGTGTTCATGATGGGCCTGCACTCGACGCTGTTCGGGCCGCTGAAGTACTCGATCATGCCGCAGGTGCTCAGCACCGACGAACTGGTCGGCGGCAATGGACTGGTCGAGATGGGAACCTTCATCGCGATCCTGTCGGGATCCCTGCTCGGATCGGCGTTGATCCAGGTGCCCGATCACGGCCCATGGCTGGTCGCTGCCGCCTGCATCGGCCTGGCGCTGGCGGGCCTGGGCACCGCGCTGGCGATGCCGTCGGTGGCGCCGGCGACACCGGGCCTGGCGATCAACTGGAACGTGTTCGCCGAGACCTGGCGCAATCTGAAATACCTGCGCAGCAATCGCACGGTGTTCCTTGCAGCACTCGGGGTGTCGTGGTTCTGGTTCTTCGGCTCGGTGTATTTCGTGCAGTTGCCCAAATATGCCGAGCAGGTGCTGGGTGCGACCGGCACCACGTATCAGTTCCTGCTGGCGGTGTTTTCGGTCGGCGTGGCGATCGGCTCGATGCTGTGCGAGCGGCTGTCTGGCCACAAGGTCGAGATCGGCCTGGTGCCGTTCGGCTCGCTGGGCATGACGGTGTTCGGCATCGATCTGTACTTCGCGCACCCGCATCTTGCGAGCGCGAACGGCGTGGCGCTGGAACAGCTGCTCACCCAGGCATGGATGTGGCGGCTGGTGTTCGACCTGACCATGATGTCGGTGTTCTGCGGATTCTTCATCGTGCCGCTGTTCGCGCTGATCCAGACCCGCACCGAGCGCGGCCACCAATCGCGCGTGATCGCGGCCAACAACATCCTCAATGCGCTGTTCATGGTCGCCTCCACCGTACTTGCGATCGTGTTGCTCAACGTAGCGGGGCTGAGCATCCCACAGCTGCTGCTGACGATCGCCCTGCTCAATGCGCTGGTGGCGATCTACATCTACACCCTGGTGCCGGAGTTCCTGTGGCGCTTCGTGGCGTGGCTGATGGTGAGCCTGATGTACCGGCTGGAAGTGCATGGGCGCGAAAAGATTCCCGACACCGGGGCCGTGCTGCTGGTGTGCAACCACGTCAGCTTCATGGACCCGGTGATCCTGATGGGCGCGGTGCGGCGGCCCACGCGCTTCGTGATGTACTACAAGATCTTTCAGATTCCAGTGATGAAGTGGCTGTTCAAGGCCGCACGCGCGATACCGATCGCCGGCCGCAAGGAGGACGAAGGGCTGATGCTGCGCGCCTTCGCCGAGGTCGATCGCGAGCTGGCCGCCGGCGAGATCGTCGGCATCTTTCCCGAGGGCGGCATCACCCGCGATGGCCAGCTGCTGCCGTTCCGTCCCGGTGTCGACAAGATTCTCGCTTCGCGGCCGGTGCCGGTGGTGCCGATGGCGCTGCGCGGCATGTGGGGCAGTCTGTTCAGCCGCAAGGACCGGCTGCGCCTGCCGCGCCGCTTTCGCTCGAGGATTGCGCTGGTGATCGGCGATCCGATCCCGCCGGAGCTCGCCACCGCGGAATATCTGGAGCGCAAGGTGCGCGAGCTGCGCGGCGACTGGGCGTAGCCGGCGTCTAGCGCAAATACATCGCGCTCAATCGCGCGCTAGTGCGCGATGCCCGATATCGCGGCGGAAGAACGAACCGTCGAGCCGGATCGGCCCCATTGCCGCGTAGGCGCGCTCGCGCGCCTGCGCGATGTCGTCGCCCAGTGCGCACACGGTAAGCACCCGCCCGCCGGCGCTGACTGCCTTGCCTGCGTCCAGCCGCGTGCCTGAGTGGAAGATCTTCGCGCCAACGGGCAGCGCTGCATCGAGGCCATGGATCGGATCGCCGCTGCGTGGCTCTGCGGGATAGCCGTGGGCGGCCAGCACCACGGCCAGTGCAGGCCGCGGGTCCCAGTCGGCGTGCGCGGTATCCAGCCGAGCGTCCAGCGCGGCCTCGATCAGGTCCAGCAGATCCGAGCGCAGGCGCAGCATGATCGGCTGCGTTTCGGGATCGCCGAAGCGCACGTTGAACTCGACCACCCGCGGTGCCCCGTCGGCATCGATCATCAGGCCTGCATACAGGAATCCGCTGAACGGCACGCCGTCGGCGGCCATTCCGGCCAGGGTCGGGCGGATGATCTCGTGCATCACCCGCGCATCCACCGCCGGGGTCACCACCGGTGCCGGCGAGTAGGCGCCCATGCCGCCGGTGTTGGGGCCGGCATCGCCGTCGTAGCAACGCTTGTGGTCCTGGCTGGTCGCCATCGGCAGCGCATGCACGCCGTCGCTGAGCACGATGTAGCTGGCCTCTTCGCCGGCCATGAATTCCTCGATCACCACGCGCGCGCCGGCCGCACCCAGACTGCCGCCATCGAGCATGTGCGTCAGCGCCTGCTCGGCTTCGGCCAGGGTGGTGGCCACCACCACGCCCTTGCCGGCGGCCAGACCATCGGCCTTGATCACGATCGGCACGCCCTGCGCGCGCACGTATGCGAGTGCCGCGGCAAGTTCGGTGAACACCGCGTAGGCGGCGGTAGGGATGTGGTGGCGGTGCAGGAATGCCTTGGCGAAGGCCTTGGAGCCTTCAAGCTGGGCTGCGGCCGCAGTCGGACCGAAGATGCGCAGGCCCGCTGCGCGAAACGCATCCACTACGCCTGCGACCAGCGGACCTTCAGGGCCGACCACGGTCAATGCCACGTTCTCGGCGCGTGCAAGTGCCAGCAAGGCCTCGAGGTCGCGCACATCGGCGGGCACGTTGCGCAGGCCCGGCTCGTTCGCAGTACCGGCGTTGCCGGGTACCACGATCACCTCGGACACCCGCGGCGATTGCGCGAGTTTCCACGCCAGCGCGTGTTCGCGACCACCGCTGCCGATCACCATGATTCTCATGCTCGCACCCCTCAGTGGCGGAAGTGGCGGATGCCGGTGAATACCATCGCGATGTCGTGCGCATCGGCCGCGGCGATCACTTCCTTGTCGCGCATCGAGCCGCCCGGCTGGATTACCGCGACGATGCCGGCGGCCGCCGCCGCATCGATGCCGTCGCGGAACGGAAAGAACGCGTCGGAGGCCATCACGCTGCCGGGAACTGCTAGCGCTGCTTCCTCGGCCTTGAGCGCTGCGATCTTCGCGCTGACCACGCGACTCATCTGGCCGGCACCCACGCCGACCGTCGCGCCATCGCGCGCATACACGATCGCGTTGGACTTGACGTAGAACGCGACCCGCCAGGCGAACAGCAGGTCCGCCAGCTGCGCGCTGCTCGGCGCGCGCCGGCTGACGATCTTCAGGTCGCTTGCGTGCAGGTTGTCGAAGTCGGCGTCCTGCACCAGCATGCCGCCGGCGATGCGCTTGAAATCGAGGCTTGCAGGTCGCGGCAGCCGGGCATCGCCGCAAGCGAGCACGCGCACGTTCGGCTTGCCGGCAAACACCGCAAGGGCCGCTGCGTCGACCTGCGGTGCGACCACCAGCTCGACGAACTGGCGCTCGATGATGGCGCGTGCGGTATCCGCATCCAGCGTGCGGTTGAACGCGATGATGCCGCCGAAGGCCGATACCGGGTCGGTGGCGTAGGCGCGCGCGTAGGCCGCCGTGAGGTTGTGTGCCAGCGCCACGCCACAGGGATTGCCGTGCTTGACGATCACGCAGGCCGGCTGCTCGCCGAACTGTTGCACGCAGCCCAGCGCTGCATCGGCATCGGCGATGTTGTTGTACGACAGCTCCTTGCCTGCCAGCACCTGCGCGCCGGCGATGCTGCCCGCGAGCGCTGCGTGCTCGACATACAGCGCACCGGCCTGGTGCGGGTTCTCGCCGTAGCGCAGGGTTTGCGCACGGGTGAACGACAGCTGCAGGCTCGGCGCGAAGCGCTGTGCCTGGCCATCGCCGCTGCTGCGCGCACCGAGCCAACTGGCGACCACGCCGTCATAGCGTGCGGTATGTGCATAGGCCTTGGCCGCCAGCGCGCGCCGCTCGCCGAGCTGGCTGCCGCCCGCGTCGAGTGCTGCCAGCACCAGTGGATAGTCGCCCGGCTCCACCACCACGGTCACGCGTTCGTGGTTCTTGGCCGCCGCGCGCAGCATGGCCGGTCCGCCGATATCGATGTTCTCGATCGCCGCATCCATGCCGACCGCAGGATCGGCCACGGTCGCCTCGAACGGGTAGAGGTTGACCACCAGCAGATCGATCGGTGCTATCGCGTGCTCGTCCATCACCGCATCGTCGATACCCGCGCGGCCGAGCAGCGCGCCATGCACCCGTGGATGCAGGGTCTTGACCCGGCCATCCATGATCTCGGGAAAGCCGGTCACCGCGCTGACATCGCGCACCTCAAGACCCGCCGCGCGCAGGGCCCGCGCGGTGCCGCCGGTCGACAGCAGCTCGACCCCGGCTGCCGCCAGCGCGGTGGCAAGTTCCAGCAGTCCGGACTTGTCGGATACCGACAGCAGGGCGCGACGGATCGCTACCCGTTCAGATGCATTCATCGCAGCGGTGCGCCCGGCAAAGATCAAGCGCGCGATTATAGAAGCCAAGTGCGGCCTGCAGTGCGGCCGCTGCGGACATCAATGGCGACCGAGGGCGGCCAGTTTCTTGCGTAGCGTCGCGCGGGTGATGCCCAGCATCAGCGCGGCCTTGGTCTGGTTGCCACGGCAGTGGGTCAGCACCTCGTCGAGCAATGGGCCTTCGACCTCGCTGAGCACGACCCGATACAGGTCGTCGCAACGATGGCTGTCCAGATCGGCCAGATAGCGGCGTACCGATCGGGTAACCGCCTCGCGCAAGCTGGCGGGGGCGATGGCTGCGTCGGAGGCCGACGGAGCACGGAGCTGGACCACGGTGTGGGCGGCAGAGGGCATGCGGGCTGGGCTGTTTTCTTGTTGTGATTGAAGTTCTTCGCGCGCTGCGGCGCGAAGACGGCCGGCGAAATTACCGGCGCGCGACGCGACTCGCAAGCCCCGCATCGCGAGCACCATTCCAGCGCAGTTCCACGCAACTTCTGCGCTGCGCGCGGCTGTACGGGCGGGTTTCGGCATGTGCAGGTGCAGCGCGCGCGTGGAACCTCGGCCACTCGCGCGCGTCGGCCAAGGGAAAAAATTGGCGCTATAACAGGCGCTTGCTATAGTTCGGTGGGATTCCGGAAAGCGCTTGGGGATGCTGGCTCACGACGACAGCTTGGGCGACGATGGGCATCGGCAGGCGTTCTTTCGCTTCCTGTCGAAGCGTCTGGACGCCTTGCGTCGGCGCGCCGGGCACCTGACTCGCGGCTGGGATGTCAATCTGCTGGCCCTGATGGTCGAGGATGCGCAGGCGATCGCCGCCCAGGCTCGCCTGCATGGGGTCGATGCGCTGGCAGCTCAGGTCGACGCGGTGCTCGCGATCGTCGAGCCCCTGCTCGAATCGCTGGCGATTCCGTCCGAGCCCGAGGCGGATGCCCTGAAAGCGGCGCTCGCGAGCCTGGTAACGCCGCGCACACCTGCCGCAGCACCCTTTGGTGCCCATCGTGGCCGCGCCGAGCGCTTCGAGCTGCCGCACACCGCCGACGGAATCCCGCTGGCGATCGCGCCACCGCTGTCATTCATCGAGCGCTTCGCCAGACCCGTGGATGCGCGGGCGCCGACGGTGGTGCCGCGAGCGGCGCCTGCGACGATGATCTCCGCTGAGGACCTGTCTCCCGATCTCGCAGCCGAGTTGCCGTCAGAGCTGGTCGCCTCGCATGTACCGGTGGCGTCGACACCTGCTGGCCGCCCGCCGGCGGCGCCACGCGAGGTGCGCTCGCGCATCGATGGGCGCCGCATCTACCTGTTGTCGGATGCCAATGCGCTGGCCACCGAGATCGCACAGCGCCTCGACGCACAGGGTCACGAACTGCAGTTGCTCGACAGCGTCGAAGAGCTCAAGGAAATGGTGCGCGCGCTGACCCCCAACCTGGTCATCGTCGATGCGGTGTTCACCGCCAACCTCGAAGAAATCGGCCAGGTCATCCGTCTGGCGCGACCGCGCGCGAGCGGTCGCCTCGCGCTGCTCGCGCTGGCCAACCAGGGCGATGTGGCGACCCGCCTGAAGGCGATGCGCGCCGGCGCCGATTCCTTCGTGGCCCTGCCTGTGGCTGCCAGCGATGTGCTGGCGCGGGTGGTCGAGCTGCTGGATGCCGACGAGGGCGAGCCGTTCCGCGTCATGATCATCGAAGACGACCGCGCCCAGGCCTTGTTCGCCGAGTCGATCCTGCGCAAGGCCGGAATGGAAACCTGCGCGGTCACCGATCCATTGGCCGCACTCGACGCGCTGGAGCAGTTCGTACCCGAACTGATCCTGATGGACCTGTACATGCCCAATTGCGATGGCATGGAACTGACCGCGCTGATCCGCGAGCGCGAACGCTTCATCAGCACCCCGATCGTATTCCTGTCCGGCGAGCACGATGCCGACAAGCGCTTCGATGCGCTGTCGGCCGGCGGCGACGACTATCTCGAAAAGCCGATTCGCCCCAAGTACCTGATTTCGGCGGTCACCAATCGTGTGCGCCGCGCGCGCGCGCTGACCCGGCGGGTCGTCGCGCTCAACCCGCGCGACCAGATCACCGGTCTGTACGACCGCGCGCACGTGATCGCGCGGGTCGGTGCGGCGCTGCAGTCGGCCGATGGAACCAATCTCGGCGGCCTGCTGTTCATCATCATCGACGGCGCGCAGGCGATCCGCGAACGCATCGGTCTCTCTGCCTTCGATGGCCTGCTCGGGCAGGCCGGCACCCTGCTTGCAGGCCTCATCGGCGGCACCGACCACGCCGCGCGCTACGGCGATACCAGTTTCATCGTGCTCGCACCGGGCCACGGCGAGCAGGCGATGCTGAAGTTCGCCGAAGACATCCGCGCGCGCTTCGAGCGCCATCTGTTCGAAACCGGCGAGAAGTCGCTGACGCTTGCGATCAGTGTCGGCATCGCAACCTTCGCGACCGGCTGGGACGACGCGGCGTCGATGCTCAATGCGGCCGAGCGCGCCTGCGCGCTGGCGCGTACCTCGGCCGAGCGCAAGGTGCGCGTATTCGAGCGCAGCAGTGTCCCGATCGCCGCGGCCGAAGGCGAGGGCCTGCTGGCGGCGATCAACGATGCCCTGCGCCATGACCGCTTCCAGCTACTGTTCCAGCCGATCGCCTCGCTGCATGGCAGTACCGAAGAACAGTTCCAGGTGTTGTTGCGCCTGCGCGGCGATCGCGGGCGCCTGTACACCGCCGCCGAGGTGGTGCCGCTGGCCGAGAAGGCCGGCATCATCGGCGAGGTCGATCGCTGGGTGCTGTCGCGCTGCATGATGGTGCTGCAGGAGCGCGACCGCATCGACCGCCCGGTGCGCCTGTTCGTCAGCCAGTCGGTGGCGGGCGTGGCCGAGCCGCAGCGCCTGTCGTGGCTGGCCCAGCAGCTGCAGTCCAAGCAGCTGGCCGCCGATCGCCTGGTACTGGAATTCCGCGCCGACGACGTGCTCGCGCAACTGCGCCTTGCGGTGGTGGTGTCGAATGCCGTGCGCGGCGCGGGTATGGGCATCGGCCTGAGTGCATTCGACGGGACCGCGGCGATGCTGCAGATGATGCAGCACCTGCAAGTGGACTATCTGAAGCTCAGCGGGCGCTATGTTGCCGATACGCCGGAGGCGCGCCGCGATCTGGAACAGATCATCGCCTTCGCCCACGAGCGCTCGATGCGGGTCATCGCGCCGCTGGTCGAAGACGCCAAGACCGCCGCGGGGTTGTGGACTTCCGGCGTCGATTTCATCCAGGGCGACTTCGTGCAGCAGGCGACCCAGGACCTGGAATTCGATTTCCGCGCATCCGCGGGCTAGCGCCATGCGACCAAACCATCACGATCAAGGGACGGAATCACCGGTGCATCCATCAGGCAAGCAGCCCAACACCAGCGTGCCGCGACGCGCGCTGCGATCCACACAGCTTGGCATCGGCCACGTCCCGCTGTTGGCAGTTGCCGGGCTGGTCATCATGGCGGTGGCGCTGCTGGTCGCTGCATTGAACATGCCGGCCCATGCGCCATGGCTGATCGTGGCGTTGATACTTGGCATCGGCTGTGCCGCGCTCGCCTGGCGCGGCGGCATCTTCGACGGCGAAGCGGCAGCAGCGCAGCACGCGACGGTCACGCAGCCCAGCGAACCGGCCGTCGGTGAACACACGTTGGCCATCCAGCTGCAGGAGGCGCGTCGCGAGCTCGAGCGGGTGCGCGAGGTCGAGCGCGAGCTGACCCGCGCCAAGCAAGAGGCCGAGGCCGGCACCATGGCCAAGGGCGAGTTCCTCGCCACCATGAGCCACGAGATCCGCACGCCGCTCAACGGCATCATCCCGCTGCTCGACATCCTGCTCTCGACGCGCCTGTCCGACGACCAGCGCGACTACCTG
>JBBRFN010000053.1:0-18624 GCA_038224265.1 Lysobacterales bacterium | reverse complement strand
GTAATCGCGGACGCTTCAGAAGCGGCCAGGGTCGGGTGGAACCTCCCGAAGTAGTCAGGTGACCCCAGGGCCTTGGCCGCGCCCACAGTCGTATCCGCCGCAGAAGCCTGGCAGCGTTGCGTCACAGGCAACGGGCCACCTCGCCCCATTGGTGTTTTGCCCCAGGGCGGGCCGGGGCCACCCCCCATACTATGCCACCCGCCGGGCCCCACCCCCACCCCACCACCCCAAGCCCGTCCCGCGGGCCCCCCCCCCCCGCGTCGCCCGATGCGTCCCACCCACCGCCGTAGCGCGGGTCGCCCCGACCCGCGTTTCCCGATGCGTCGCACCCACCGCCGTAGCGCGGGTCGCCCCGACCCGCGTTACGAGACACGCCACGCATCACAAGAACGCGCGATATGCGGGATTCATGGTCTCTTCGACGAATACGTAGCCCAACGCGTCGAGGTGGCGCGCGAATTCCTTCGCGCTGTCCGGCGGCACCTGGATCCCCGCGAGTACCCGGCCGTGATCCGAACCATGGTTGCGATAGTGGAACAGGCTGATGTTCCAGTCCGATCCGATCGCGCCGAGAAACTTCACCAGCGCGCCGGGGCGCTCTGGAAACTCGAAGCGGAACAGGCGCTCATCCGCGATGCCGGCCGCGCGCCCGCCGACCATGTAGCGCACGTGCAGCTTGGCCATCTCGTTGTCGCTCAGATCGACCGCAGGAAAACCCGCAGCCTCGATCGCGGCAAGCACCCGGCCGCGGTCTTCGCCACCGGGGTCGATCGCGAGGCCTACGAAGATCCGCGCGCGCTGCGCATCGGCATAGCGATAGTTGAACTCGGTCACCGCGCGACGCCCGATCACCTCGCAGAAGCGGCGGAAGCTGCCGGCCTGTTCGGGAAGCTCCACGGCGAGCAGCATCTCGCGCTGTGCGCCCAGATCGGCGCGCTCGGCGACATGTCGCAGGCGATCGAAGTTCATGTTGGCGCCGCAGTTGATCGCCACCAGAGCGCCCTCGCCCGCCGGGTTTTCCGCGACCCACTGTTTGATGCCGGCAACCGCCAGCGCACCGGCTGGCTCCACCACCGTGCGGGTATCCTCGAAGATGTCCTGGATCGCCGCACAGATCGCGTCGGTGTCGACCAGCACGATCTGGTCGACATACTGCCGTGCAAGACGAAAGGTCTCCGCACCGACTTCGCGCACCGCCACGCCGTCGGCGAACAGCCCGACCCGCTCCAGTCGCACCGGATGCCCGGCAGTGAACGCGGCTTGCATGCTGGCCGCGTCCACCGGCTCCACGCCGATGATGCGGATCTGTGGATACAGCGACTTCGCATAGGCCGCGATGCCGGCGATCAGCCCGCCACCGCCGATCGGCACGAAGATGGCCGCGATCGAATCGCCGCGCCGCTGGCGCAGGATCTCCATCGCGATGGTGCCCTGGCCCGCGATCACGTCGGGATCGTCGAAGGGATGCACGAAGGTGAATCCCTCGGCGCGCTCGAGCGCGCGTGCGTGGCTGTTGGCCGCGTCGAAGTCGTCGCCGTGCAGCAGCACCTCGCCGCCGAGATCGCGCACCGCCTCGACCTTGATCCGCGGCGTGGTCACCGGCATCACGATCACCGCGCGGATGCCGCGCCGCCGCGCCGCCAGCGCCACACCCTGTGCGTGGTTGCCGGCCGAGGCGCAGATCACGCCGGCTGCCGCCTCGGCCTCGCTCAAGCGCACGATCTTGTTGTTCGCCCCGCGCAGCTTGAACGAGAACACCGGCTGCAGGTCTTCGCGCTTGAGCAGCACTTCGCGGCCCAGACGCTGCGACAGGCGCCGCGCGGGATCCAGCGCAGACTCGATGGCGACGTCGTAGACCGCTGCCTTCAGGATTCGTTCGAGGTAGGGCTCACGCGACGTTGCAGCGGACTCCGCGCGCTGCCCGTGGAGCGCATGTGCAGGCGATGCCAGTGGCGCCACCGGCCGCGTCACGGCAGGTGTCGATCCGCGCCGGTCGCAGCCTGCGCCGGCACCATCACGCCAGCGCCGTTGGCGGATCGTGCACCACCCCGACCTCGCCATCGCGCGCGATATCGAGCCAGCCATGCCGATCCGGCGTGCGGCCATCGAACAAGCCGAAAAACGCATCCTGCAGCGCTTTGGTCACCGGCCCGCGAGTACCTGCGCCGATGACCAGGCCATCCACTGCGCGAATCGGCGCGATCTCGCAGGCAGTGCCGGTAAAGAACGCCTCCTCGCACAGGTACAGCGCCTCGCGCGGCAGTGGTTGCTCGTGCACGCTGTAACCAAGCCCGCGTGCGAGCTGGATCACCGTGTCGCGGGTGATTCCGGCAAGGATCGCCGCCCCGATCGGAGGCGTGTAAATCACGCCCTTGCGGACCACGAACACGTTCTCGCCGCCGCCCTCGCTGAGCATGCCGTCGACCCCGAGCGCAATGCCCTCGTGGTAGCCGTGGCGGCTGGCCTCCATCGTGACCAGCTGGCTGTTCAGATAGTTGCCGCCCGCCTTGGCCATCATCGGAAAGGTATTCGGCGCTGCGCGCTGCCACGACGACACGCATACGTCCACACCGCGCTCGAGACTGTCCGCACCCAGCAGCGCACCCCATTCGACGGCCATGATCGATACCTCGATCGGCACGCTGGGCCCGGGCATCACGCCCAACTCGCCAGCACCGCGAAAGATGATCGGCCGCAAGTAAGCGCCCTTGCCCAGATGATTGTCGCGGATCAGCAGGTGGCAGGCCGCGCGGATTTGTGCCGCCGTGTACTTGACCGGCATGCGGTAGATGCGCGCGGACTCGAACAGACGATCGATATGGTCGCCGAGCCGGAACACCGCCGCACCGTTTGGCGTGGCATAGGCGCGGATGCCTTCGAACACCGACGATCCATAGTGCAGCGCATGGCTGCTCACATGGGTCGTGGCCTGATGCCACGGCACCAGCTGGCCGTTGTGCCAGATCCATTCGGAGGTCTTCATCGCCAGGCTGCTGTCCTCGATGCCGCGCAGGTGTTCTCGCTCAGGTACCGGTTTTCTTGGCCGCGTCCACGGAAGCGGCAGGCTTGCCGGGATTCAGCCACGGCATCTTCGCGCGCAGCGCCGCACCGACCTTCTCGATCGGGTGGTCGAGGTCTTTCTGTTTGAGCGCCATGTATTGCTTGTTGCCGGTCTGGTATTCGGCGATCCATTCGCGCGCGAACTGACCACTGCGGATCTCCTCGAGCACCTCGCGCATGCGCTGGCGCGTAGTGCCATCGATGATCCGCGGGCCGCGGGTGAGGTCGCCGTACTGCGCGGTTTCGCTGATGAACTGGTGCATCTTGGCCATGCCGCCCTCGTGCAGCAGGTCGACGATCAGCTTGAGCTCATGCATGCACTCGAAGTAGGCGACTTCGGGCTGGTAGCCGGCCTCGACCAGGGTCTCGTAACCCTGCACCACCAGTTCGGTCACGCCACCGCACAGCACCGCCTGCTCGCCGAACAGATCGGTCTCGGTTTCTTCGGCGAACGAGGTGGTGATCAGGCCACCGCGGTTGCCGCCGATGCCGAAGGCGTAGCCCTGCGCGCGCTCGAGCGCCTTGCCTGAGGCGTCCTGGTGCACCGCGATCAGGCTCGGCACACCGTGGCCGGCCTCGTACTCGCGCCGCACCAGCGCGCCCGGGCCCTTTGGTGCTACCAGGATCACGTCGAAGCGCGCATCGGGTTCGATTTGCTTGAAGTGCACATTGAGACCGTGCGCGAACAGCAGGGCGCCACCGGGACGCAGCTGCTGCGCGATCGACTCCTTGTAGACCTGCGGCTGCTGCATGTCGGGCGTGAGCAGCGCGACCAGATCCGCTTCGGCGGCGGCAGCAGCACACTCGGTCACGCGCAGGCCGTCGGCCTTGGCCTTGTCCCAACTCGCGCCGCCCTTGCGTGCGCCGACCACCACATCGAGACCGGAATCGCGCAGATTCAGCGCGTGGGCGCGGCCCTGGCTGCCGTAGCCGACGATGGCGATGCGTTGGCCTTTGAGGAAATTGGTTTCTTGGGCGGACATGATGCAGGTTCCTTTTGTTGGCGAATGGCGAATGGGAAAGCAGTCTTGACGCGATCAGGGGCTGGTGACCGCACCTTCGGAGGCGGAACCGACGAGGCGCGCGTATTTTGCGAGCACGCCGTGGGTCACGCGCGGCGGTGGCGCGATCCATGCGGCACGGCGCGCTTCGAGGTCGGCGCTGGTGGACAAGGTACGGGTGTCGACATCGATCACGATCGGGTCGCCGTCGTGCAACAGTGCGATGGGCCCGCCGCGCGCGGCTTCCGGCGCGACGTGGCCAACCATCAGACCACGGGTGGCGCCGCTGAAACGGCCATCGGTGATCAAGGCGACATCGTCGCCGAGACCGCGTCCGATCAGGGCGGCGGTGACCGCCAGCATCTCGGGCATGCCCGGCGCGCCCGCCGGCCCCTCATGGCGGATCACCACCACGTCGCCGCGCTGGATCAAGCCGGCCTGCACGGCCGCGAACGCCGCCGGCTCGCCGTCGAATACCCGCGCGGGGCCCTGCTGGCGATTGCGCCCGTGGCCGGCGAGCTTCACCACGCAGCCTTCGGGTGCGAGGTTGCCGAACAGGATCGAGAACCCGCCGCGTGGCTTGAGCGGCTGTGCCACCGTGTGCACCACCAGTTCCGGCTGCGCGCTGAACTGCACGCGATCGAGCGCCGCAAACATGGTGCCACCCTCGACCACCGGGTGATCTTCGAGCATGCCGGCATGGCGCAGCGCCTGCGCCACGCGCGCCGTGCCGCCCGCGGCGAATAGCTCGACGGCGGTAAAGCGGCCGCCGGGCTTGAGATCTGCAATCACCGGCGTGCCGGCAGAAGCGCGTTCGAAATCCTCGAGTGCCAGCGCCACGCCGGCCTCGCGCGCAATCGCCAGCAGATGCAGCACCGCGTTGGTGGAACCGGCGGTTGCGGCGAGCAATCGCATGGCGTTGCGAAACGCCGCCGGCGTCATCAAGTCCCGCGGCAGGCGCTGCTCGCGCAGGCATTCGACCACCAGCTCACCGACACGCGCGGCACTGGCAGGTCGGTCCGGGTGCAGCGCCGGCAGGTCGTTCGCACCGATCGGCGACAGGCCGAGGGCTGTCATCACCATCGCCATCGTGTTGGCGGTGAACTGCCCACCGCAGGCACCGGCGCCTGGGCATGCGCTCTTTTCGACCGCCTCCAGTTCGGCGGCATCGATGCGGCCTGCGCCATACGCACCGACCGCTTCGAATACTTCCTGGATGGTGATCGCGCCACCGCGATGGGTGCCGTGCGCGATGGTGCCGCCGTACAGCACTACCGCCGGCACGTTCAAGCGTGCCGCCGCCATCGCGGCGGCCGGGATGGTCTTGTCGCAGCCGCACAGGATCACCATCGCATCGAGGCTGTGGCCGTCGACCGCCAACTCGATCGAATCGGTGATCCACTCGCGCGACACCAGCGAGGCGCGCATGCCGGCTGTACCCATCGCAATGCCATCGGTGACCGCGATCGTATTGAACTCGATCGCCGTCGCACCGGCGGCTTCCACGCCGCGCCGCACGTGCTGGGCCAGCATGCGCAGGGTCAGATTGCAGGGCGACACGTCGGACCACGTATGCACCACCGCGACGAAGGGCCTGGCGATGGCGGCATCGTCGCGACCGGTGGCGCGCAGCATGGCGCGCGCAGGGGCGTGATCGGGACCGGCTTTGATGGCGTCGCTGCGCATTGAACGAATACTCCGTGGTGTTTGCCGAGCCCATAAACGCAAAACCCCCGCTGCCGTCGCCGGTGCGGGGGTTTTGAGGGAGCCTTGTTGCGTTGGATCAGCTCACGCCCTCATCCCGCACGGTGCGCGCGTAATGAGTACTACCGGGCCAAGGACTACATCGTCCGGGCGCGAAGATCCCGCCCCCTCAGGGTTGAGAACTACGGTGGTTCCAATGCTGCGGTGCGAGAACATCGGCCGACGGTAGTCCAGCGCATTTTCGCTTGTCAAGGTCTATCCACCTATCCGGCCCCGCCTGGCACGGGTGTTGGAGCGACCGCCCGCGCCGAACTCCTGCAGGCGCGCCCCTTGACAATCGCACGGACACAGGCGCATCGTCAGCAGTATGACGCAGCGCACCACACTCTGGACGTCCTCTCCTGCCTGTTCGGGCAGCGACGCGGCGTACCTTATCGGACTGCTTCTTACGCCGCCCACACGGTGCGTGTTGCTTTAGTCCGGCCGACTTCCGATCGAATCCGAATCAAAAGCCCCGCACCGGAAACGGCGCGGGGCTTTTTTTTGCCCTGCTTTGACGACCTGAACCAGAGGACCGCACCATGACCGCCCTGCTCGAACGCCTGCGTCGCTGGTTCGCACCGCGCCCGGCACTGCTGCCGGTGCCAGTGCCGGTTCGTCGCCGCCTGCCGAGGAACTCCCGATGACCGAGCGCGTGATCATTTTCGACACCACCCTGCGCGACGGCGAGCAAAGTCCGGGCTGCAGCCTGAATCCCGCGCAGAAGCAGCGCTTCGCGACGGCGCTGGCGCAACTGGGCGTGGACGTGATCGAAGCCGGCTACCCGGCGGCATCCGAGGACGACTTCCGCTCGGTCCACGAAATCGCCGCGAGCGTCGAAGGTGCAATCATCTGCGGACTGGCGCGCTGCAACGAGTCGGACATCAAGGCAACCGCAGCTGCGGTCAAGCCGGCCGCAAAGTCGCGCATCCACGTATTCATCGCGTCCAGCCCGATCCACCGCGAGCACAAGCTCAAGATGAGCCGCCAGCAGGTGATCGAACGCGCGGTGGCCGGGGTGCGGCAGGCGCGCAGCTTCGTCGAGGACGTGGAGTTTTCGGCCGAGGACGCCACCCGCTCGGAACCGGATTTCCTGATCGAGCTGTTCGGCCACGTGATCGCGGCGGGCGCGAGCACCATCAACGTGCCCGACACGGTCGGCTACACCACGCCGGGCGAGTACTTCGAGCTGATCCGCCTGCTCAAGCGCGAGGTGCCCGGCGTCGACAAGGTCCGCATCAGCACCCACTGCCACGATGACCTGGGGCTCGCGGTGGCCAACAGTCTGGCCGCCGTGGAGGCCGGCGCGCGGCAGGTCGAATGCACCATCACCGGCATCGGCGAGCGCGCCGGAAACGCCGCGCTCGAAGAACTGGTGATGGCCATGCGCACGCGTCCGGAGCGCTATGGCGTGCACAGCGCCATCCGCACGCAGCGGCTGTATTCGACCGCGCGCCTGCTGTCGACGCTGATCGGCTCGACCATCCCGCGCAACAAGGCGATCGTCGGCGACAACGCCTTCGCCCATGAATCGGGCATCCACCAGCACGGCATGATCGCCGATCGCAGCACCTACGAGATCATGCGCCCCGAAGATGTCGGCGTTCCCGGCTCGCAGCTGGTGCTGGGCAAGCACAGCGGTCGGGCTGCGGTGCGCGAACGCCTCGGCCATCTTGGCTATGCGGTTGAAGACGGCGCGCTGGACGGGCTGATGGTGGCCTACAAGCGGCTGGCGGACAAAAAGAAGGAAGTATTCGACGCCGACCTCGAAGCGCTGTGGCTGGGTGTCGATCCGACCATCGCGATCGGCTACACCATGGAGTCGCTGCAGGTCACCACCGCGATCGGCGCGCGCAGCGAACCGACCGCCAGCATTGCCGTACGCGATGGCGACGGGCGCATCCATCGCGAAGCCGCGGTTGGCGACGGCCCGATCGACGCCATCGCGAACGCGCTCTCGCGCGCTACCGGCATCGCCTTCGACGTGCGCGATTACCACGTGCGCAGCCTCACCGGCGGCGTCGACGCGCAAGGCCAGGCCACGGTGCGCGTGGTGCACGAGGACCGCGAGTATCGCGGCCAGGCGGTGAGCACCGACGTGATCGAGGCATCCGCGCTGGCCCTGCTGGAGGCCGTCAACCGGATCGCCGCCACCCGTGCGGCGCGCGCGCGCCATCGCGCCGGCCTCGCCACCCCGATGTTCGCCGGAGGCGCGGCATGAGTGCACGCAGCCTGTTCGACCGCATTTGGGACAGTCATCTGGTGGAATCGCCGGATGACGGTCGCCCGAGTGTCATCTACATCGACCTGCATCTGATCCACGAGGTCACCACGCCGCAGGCGTTTTCGGTGCTGCGCGAACGCGGGCTGCCGGTGCGGCGACCCGATCGCACGCTCGGCACGCTGGATCACTCGACACCGACGCTGCCGCGCAACGCCGACGGCTCGCGAGCGTATCTGGACGCGGCCACGCTCGCGCAGGTGACCCAGCTGGAGCGCAACTGCGTCGAGTTCGGCATCGCGCTGCGCGGCTGGGATTCGCCGGATCGCGGGATCGTGCACGTGATGGCGCCGGAACTGGGCCGCACCCAGCCGGGCATGACCATCGTCTGTGGCGACAGCCATACCAGCACCCATGGCGCATTCGGTGCGCTGGCATTCGGCATCGGCACCACCGAAGTCGGCCATGTTCTGGCGACCCAGTGCCTGCTGCAGCGCAAGCCGAAGACGCTGGCAGTGACCATCGACGGCGCGCTCGCACCCGGCGTCAGCGCCAAGGACCTGACCCTGCACGTGGTCGGCACGCTCGGCGTCGACGGCGGCAGCGGGCACGTGATCGAGTTCCGCGGCAGCACCGTGCGCGCGCTGTCGATGGAACAGCGCATGACCCTGTGCAACATGTCCATCGAGATGGGTGCGCGCGCCGGCATGGTGTCGCCCGATGCGACCACGGTGGAATGGCTGCGCGGTCGCTCGGAAGCACCGCAGGGTGAAGCCTTTGACGCCGCCGCCACGCGCTGGCTGGCGCTGGCCAGCGACCCCGATGCCGCGTTCGACCGCGAAGTGCGCATCGATGCCACGCGCATCGTGCCCACCGTCACCTGGGGCACCGATCCCGGCAAGACCGTCGCCATCGATGGCCACCTACCCGGCGTGCGCGACGCAGCGACGCGCAAGGCGCTCGACTACATGCGCCTGCGCGAAGGCCAGCAGATCGCCGGCGAGCCGGTCGACGTGGTGTTCGTCGGCAGCTGCACCAACTCGCGGCTGTCGGATCTGCGCGATGCCGCCGCGGTATTGCGCGGCCGAAAGGTCAGTCCGCGCGTGCGCATGCTGGTGGTACCCGGCTCTGAACGGGTCAAGCGCGAAGCCGAAGCGGAAGGCCTGCACGAGGTGTTCCTCGCCGCCGGCGCGCAATGGCGCGAGCCGGGCTGCTCGATGTGCATCGGCATGAACGGCGACATCGCGCGACCGGGCGAGCTGGTGGTCAGTACCAGCAACCGCAATTTCGAAGGCCGCCAAGGCAAGGGCGTGCGCACCGTGCTGGCCAGCCCCGCCACCGCTGCCGCCAGCGCGGTAGCCGGTGCCATCGTCGACCATCGCACGCTCACCGCCACCGGGCAGGCCGCATGAATCCCGTACGCACCGTGCGCTCACGCAGTGTCGCGCTGGCGATCGACAACATCGATACCGACCAGATCATCCCCGCGCGATTCCTCACCACCACCACCCGCGCCGGCCTCGGTCGGCACGCGTTCAACGACTGGCGCTGGCGTGCCGATGGCACGCCGGAACCCGGCTTCGTGCTGAACCAGCCGCAGGCCGAGGGTGCCGCGATCCTGGTCGCCGGACGCAATTTCGGCTGCGGTTCTTCGCGCGAACACGCGCCGTGGGCGCTGCTGGATGCGGGCTTCCAGGCCGTGATCAGCAGTGCGATCGCCGACATCTTCCGCAACAATGCGCTCAAGAACGGCCTGCTCGCGCTGGTCATCGACGAGGTCGCGCACGCCGAACTGCTCGCGCATCCCGGCGAGCGTCTGCTCATCGACGTCGCCAGCGAAACCATCACCCGCGAGAACGGCCGCCAGGTGCGCTTCACGCTCGATCCCTTCGTGCGCCAGTGCCTGCTCGATGGCATCGACGAGTTGGGTTACCTGAGCCAGCGCGCGGAACTGATCGACCGCTACGAGGCGCGCGCATGAGGACGAGCGCATGAGTGCAGGCATCGTGCTGCTGCCGGGCGACGGAATTGGTCCCGAGGTAGTGGCGGCCGGGCGCGCGGTGCTGGAGCACGTGTCGCAGCGTTTCGAACTGGGCCTGCAGTTCGAAGAACACCCGTTTGGCGGTGCTGCGATCGACGCCCACGGCGAGCCGCTACCGCTGCATGTGCTCGCCGCCTGCCGCGCATCAGACGCGATCCTGCTCGGCGCGATAGGTGGCCCGAAGTGGGCCACGGTGCCGGTCGCGATCCGCCCCGAAGCCGGTCTGCTCGCACTGCGTCGCGAACTGGGGCTGTACGCCAATGTGCGCCCGGTGCGGGTGCACCCTGCCCTGCTCGATGCCAGTCCGATCAAACCCGAGCGCGCGCGCGATGTCGATTTCGTGGTGGTGCGTGAGCTCACCGGCGGCATCTACTTCGGCGCGCGCACGCGCACTGCCGAGCGCGCCACCGATGAATGCGCCTACAGCGTGGGCGAGATCGAACGGGTAACGCGGATCGCGGCACGCATGGCACAGGCGCGCGACGGTCGTTTGACCTCGGTCGACAAGGCCAACGTGCTGGAGACCTCGCGCCTGTGGCGCGAGACCGTGACGCGCCTGATGGCGAGCGAGTTTCCTGCGGTGAAGGTCGAACACCTGCTGGTCGACGCAATGGCGATGTACCTGGTCAGCCGGCCGCGCGATTTCGACGTGATCGTGACCGAGAACCTGTTCGGCGACATCCTCACCGACGAAGCGGCAGCGGTCGCAGGCTCGCTGGGCCTCATGCCCTCGGCATCGCTGGGCGACTCCGGGCCGGGGCTCTACGAGCCGATCCATGGCTCCGCACCGGACATCGCAGGCAAAGGCATCGCCAATCCCTGCGGCACGATCCTGTCGGTGGCCCTGCTGCTGCGCCACTCGCTCGCACACGAGCAGGCGGCGCTGGCGGTGGAGGATGCGGTGTATCGCGTCATCGCCGACGGCCTGTGGACACCCGATCTCGGCGGTGCACGAGGTGTCGGCACCAGCGTGGTGACCGAGGCGGTGGTGCGGCAGTTGGCAATGGCCGCCAAGCGCTGACCGCGGACTGCCGTGCCGGAGCCGGCATGCCGGCGATCGCAGCACCGACGACTTGCACCAGTCGCACTGCAATCCCGAGACAGCAGCACTGGCCTCAACCCCACTTCCTCCTTGTGGGAGCCGGCATGCCGGCGATAGCAGCACCGATGACTGGCCCCAGTCGCTGCCATGGCAGCTCCCACAAGGACTAACCAGTCGCACCGCAATCTCCACGCTCCAGGACATGCGCGAAGCCCACCTCCTCATTCAATTGCCGCAAGCCCACTTCCTCCTTGCTGCCCTCAAGCCCACTTCCTCCTTGCTGGCCGCAAGCCCACCTCCTCCTTGCTGGCCTCAAGCCCACTTCCTCCTAGTGGGAGCCGGCATGCCGGCGATCGCAGCACCGATGGCTTGCACCAGTCGCTGCCATGGCAGCTCGCAGCAGGCGCATCCAATCGCAAATCAGTAGAAGGCTTCTACCCCGCTTGCTCCGCAAATGTCACGCAAGCGGCAAGCAGGCCTCCGATCACGCGCTGCGCAGCGCCGGCCAGCCCCTCATCCCACGCCAGCGAGTGCTCGTCCATGTAGCTGCGCTGCGCGAGTTCCAGCTGCACCGCGTGGATGCCGTCTGCGGGGACCCCGTAGTGGCGGGTGATCCAGCCGCCCTTGAAGCGCGCGTTCACCGCGTGGCTGTAGTCGGCCTGCGCATCCAGCACCGCGGCCAGGCGCGACTGCAGCTGCGGCGCGCAGCTGGCGCCATCGGCAGTGCCGAGATTGAAATCCGGCAGGCGACCGTCGAACAGCATCGGCACCTCGGAGCGAATCGAGTGCCCATCCCACAGCACCACGCGCGGATGGATCGCGCGCAGTCGCGCGAGCTCCTCGCCCAATGCGTGGTGATAGGGCTGCCACCATTGCACCACCCGTTGGGCGATCTCGCCGGCATCGGGCGCGGCACCGGCGCGGTAGGTCGGCTCGTCGGCAAATGTGGTCAGCGGCACCACGCCGGTTTCGCGCTGGCCCGGATACAGCGCGCCACCTGTGGCAGCGCGATTGAGATCGACCACATAGCGCGAAGCGAAGGGCCGGATGATCGAGGCATCGAAGGCGCGCGCCACCGCGTAAAGCCGGCCAACATGCCAGTCGGTATCCGGCGCCTCGCGCGCGGCCAGACTCATACGCTCGGCCAGCGCATCGGGGATCCAGCTGCCGTCATGCGGCAGGCTGACCAGCAGCGGCGCGCGGCCGCGTTCGAGCACGAAGGTTTGCATGCGCGCAGTCTATGCCCGGCGTGAGCCGTGCGCGCGCCAGCGCGTCAGTAGCCGGCTTCGCGCGGTCGCGAGAGGATCACGGTGCCGCGCGAATCGGCGATCAGCACGCCCTGTTCGGTGATCGAAAAACTCCACTGCGCGCTGGTGCCGGTGGCATCGACGCCGACCTCGATCTTGACCTTGAAGCTGCCATCGGGGCCCTCGACCTCGGTGCTGGCCGGCTGACCCTGCTGGAAGTTCAGCTGCGGCCCGGCCAGGATCTTGCGGCTGTTCAGGTCGAACACGCGCGCGGTCGCCACGAAGGTGCCGGTGTCGCTGCCGGGCTCGATATCGATCTGCACCGAAGGAAAGATCGGCATCGGCGCTGGCGCTGGGGGCTTTGCTGCTGGTGCCGGCGCGGACGCGACCGCTGCCGGCTGCGGCGCAGGCGTGACCTCGGCGGCGCCTGCAGTGGCAGATAGCACGAGCAGCATCAGTAGCGTGGCGCGCATGGTGGCGATTCCCTGGTTGCGATTGGATGCTTCGACCACAGGCACTGGACGGGGTTCAACCAGCCGCAGAGCTGAACCTGCACGGTCGGCGTGGGGCAGGATACGCGAAAGGATCGGCAGCCGACGCGATGGGGTTGACGCTTGCAACGAACGCTGCATCGCGCCCACGCGGCTCACGCGCCAAAGCGCGCCGGCGACCACGGCGCGGGATCCAGCGCCGGCGCCTGGCCTGTGATCAGATCGCGCACCAACTCGCCGGTGGCCGCCGCCATGGTGATGCCGAGCATGCCGTGACCGGTAGCCAACATCAGATTGGACCAGCGTGCGCTGCGACCGATGATCGGCAGATCGTCCCAGGTCATCGGGCGCCACCCGTACCATTCCTCGATCCGCCGCGGACCGACCGGTTCGTGCAGATATTCGCTGGCGCCGCGTACCAGCGCATCCAGACGCACCCGGTTCAAGCTTTCGTCGTAGCCCGCGAACTCCATGGTGCTGCCGAGTCGATAGCCATCGTTCCAGGTGGTGACGCAGACGCTGCGCTCCTTGCATACCACCGGCATGCGCGGCGCAAGTTGCGGGCGCTCGAAGGTGATCGAATAGCCCTTGCCGGGCTGGATCGGCAGCCCGATACCCAACTGGCGCGCCAGCAGCGGCGACCACGCGCCCAATGCGAACACCACGTCGCGCGCAGCAATACTGCGACCGCCCGCGCGTACCGCCTTGATACGCGGCCCCTGTGTGTCGAAACCCTCGATGGCCGCGGTGTCGACGATCTGCCCGCCGAGCTCGCGCACGCGGCGCGCCAACTCGGCCACCAAACGATCCGGGCGCAGATGCGCGTCGACCGGGTTGCGGTAGGCGGCCACGATGCTGTCGTTGAGTGCTGGCTCCAGCGCACGCACTGCAGTGCCATCGAGCGCTTCGATCGGGATCCCCACCTCGGCCAGCGCCCGCGGCAACCACTGCGATTGCTCGAAGGCGCGCGGATCGCGAAACGCGTACAGCGTGCCGCTGGTCTCGAAACCACAGTGCATCGACTCCTCGCGCAGCAGGTCTTCCAGCAGCGTGCGCGAACGCATCAGCAGCGGCGCCTTGTCGCGGGTCACCTTGCGGAAGTCGGCCCAGTTGCAGCGCAGCGCGAAACGCAGCATCCATCCCAGCAGGGCCGGGTCGAAGCGCGGCGCGATGCGGAACGGCGCATCGGCCTGGCGCATGTACTGCAGCGCCTTGCCGACCATGCCCGGCATCGCCAATGGCGGCGCGTGGCTGGGCGTGATGGTGCCGCAGTTGCCGTGCGAGGCACCCATGCCCACCGCCTGCCGATCTATGACCGTGACCGCGCGCCCGCAGCGCAGCAGGTACAGCGCGCAGGCCAGCCCGATCGCGCCACCACCGAGTACAAGAACGTCCGGATCCTGATCCATGCGCCAGAGAGTTTGTGGGAAGCGCCAAGGAACCGCCGCGCCGAAGCGGTATTGTATTGTGTCGACAGGGAGGCGGTGCGCCAACGGCACACTGGTTTCGATACGCCGCTCCAGCGTCAGCCCAAGTCTTGCGCCCAAACCGTGACTACTGCGCGAACCATCTTCAGCCGTGTCCTGCTGGCCCTCGCCTGCCTGCATGCCCAGCCCTCTTCGGCGCTCGATCCGTCGCAGCGCTTCGGCGACTACGTGCGCGACCGCTGGGGTCTGCCCGAGGGCCTGCCGCAGGTGTCGGCATTGAGCATCGTGCAGGACGATACCGGCTACATCTGGGTCGGCACGCAAAACGGTATTGCCCGCTTCGATGGGATGCGCTTCATCAGTTTCGACCGCCAGGCCGCCGGCTATCCGGTGACGATGGTCAGCCACAGCCTGCGCGGCCGCGATGGTGCGCTGTGGTTCGGCAGCGACCGCGGCATCCTGCGCTTCGATGGCACCCGCTTCCATGGCTATCAGACCACCCCAGCCCCGCTGCCGATTACCGCCTTGGCGCAAACCGCCGACGGAAGCACGATCGCAGGTACGACCACTGGCATCGTGAAGGTCGATGGTGCACGACTGGTGCCGTGGCAGCTCGATGGCGAAGCGGTCGGCGCACTGATGACCGCGCCGGGCGGGGTGCTGTGGGCCGGCATCGCGGGTGCGGTGGTGCGCATCGACGGTAATGCGACAACCCGCTTCACGCTGCCTGCGGACCCACCACCGATGGTCACCGACCTGGTGCTGGCTGGCGATCGTCTGTGGATTGGCAGCTCGCGCGGACTGTTCGAGCTCGATCAAGGCGCATCGCAGCCGCCGACGTTGGTGCAATCGGTTGCGGACGCGGCGGTCGAGAGCCTGCTTCGCGACGCTATGGGCAGCCTGTGGATCGGCACTGCGACCGCACTGATCCGGCGAACGCCCGATGGCAATTTCACGCGCCATGCCGAGGGCGAATTCATCGCCAACCCGTGGGTGACCGCGCTGTTCGAGGACCGCGACGGCAGTCTGTGGATCGGCAGCCAGAGCGAAAGCCTGTTTCGCCTGTGGAACGGCTGGGTCACGCGGGTCACCACCCGCGACGGCTTGACCGATCCACTGACATGGTCGGTCGTGCTCGATCCCGCGGGACAGCTGGTGGTAGGCACCAACAGCAATGTGATGGTCCGCACTGCAGCCGGCATGCAAGTGCTCGTCGACGGCAGCGTATTGCCGAATCCGGCCGCCTACGAGCTCAACTATGATCGCCGCGGCCGCTTGTGGATCGGCACCCGCGCAGGCCTGGCGCGGCTCGATCCAGGCAGCCCGAATCCGGTAGTCATCGATGCGGTAGGTCGTCCCCAGGTCAACGTGGTGATCGAGGGCGATGACGAACAGCTGTGGCTGGGTACCTCGAACGGGCTGTTCCGCTGGGAAAATGAAACAGCGATCCGGGTGGGCCCAAGCGGCCCGGCACCGTCGAGTGCAGTGCGCTCGATCCTGCCGCTGCAAGGAAAGCGTGCGCTCGTCGGCACCGAAGCCGGCGTCTTCATCGCCGACGACGGCCAGTGGTCCGCACCCGAATGGGCGAAACCACTGGCCGGCGAATTCATCACCGGGATCGAGCGCATCGAGCCGGACATGGTGATGGTCACCACGCTCGACAGCGGCTTCGGCGTGCTGATCGACGAGCGACTGGCGATGATCGGACTCGCGGATGGCCTACCCAACAGCAATGTGTTCACCACGCGACGCGCTGGCGATACGGTCTTCCTGTCGTCCGCCAACGGCGCGTTTTCGACCACCATCCACAGCCTGCGCGAGCACTGGCGCGCGCCTGGAGCGACGCCGATCGACTGGCGCGTTCCGGCCAGCATTTGCGGCACCCTGCGCGGCAGCCTGCGTACCCGCTGCTGCAACGGCGGGGCACGCGCGCGCGCGGCAGTCGACGGGAGGCGGATCTGGTACCCGACGCTGGAGGGCGCACTCGCCATCGACCTCGACCGGCTCGATGTCGCCACCGAGGTACCAACGGTGGTGATCGAGTCGGTGCAGCGCAGGGGTCAGGCGCCAACCGCACCGGGGCTCGATCCGCTGCTTGTCGACGGTGCGTCGCGCGATCTTGCGATCGGTTTCACCGCCCTGGCGTTCCGCGATCCAACCGGTCTGCGCTTCGAGTATCGGCTCGAGGGTTACGACCAGGATTGGGTGCAAGCGGGATCGCGACGCGAGGCGTTCTACACCAACCTCCCGCCGGGCGACTACACGTTCCACGCGCGCGCGGAGAGTTCGGCGCGCCAATTCAGCGAGCGCGATGCCACCTTTCGCATCAGCGTGCTGCCCTTTTGGCACGAGCGCACTGCGACCCGGATTGCGCTGCTGGGCGCAATTGCGAGCCTGATCGCACTGTTGGTCCATGTGGTCAGCGGCTGGCGAACCCGCCGCTTCGAGGGTCGACAGCTGGTGCTCGAGGGGATCGTCAATCAGCGCACCGAGGAACTGGCGCGCGCCAACGCCAGCCTGCGCGATGCGAACCAATCGCTGGCACAGGAAAACCAGACCGACGCTCTCACCGGCTTGCCGAACCGACGCTGGATGCTGACCCACCTGGGCGAGTGGCTGCAGCAGGCAGTGGCTGCCCATTCGCCCGCACAGTGTTGCGTTTTCCTGCTGTTCGACCTCGACCACTTCAAGCGCATGAACGAGCGCTATGGCCACGCCGGCGGAGACAAGCTGCTGGTCCAGTTCAGCCAGCTGCTGGCGCGTCTGGTGGGTGAGCAGGGCGTGGTGGTTCGCTGGGGTGGCGAGGAGTTCCTGCTGGTACTGCGCTGCGTGGACAGGACCCAAGCACGCGCGAGGGCCGACCAGCTCTGGCGGCAGGCGCTGGAACATATCCACACCGCACCTGATGGCAAGCCGATGGTGCTGACCAGTTCGGTCGGCTACTCGCTGTATCCGCCGCTGCCCTCGTCGCCGCAGGCGGTGCCGTGGACAATCGCGCTGGAGCTTGCCGACGCGGCGGTCTACCAGGTCAAGCAGCATGCGCGCAACGCGTGGGCCGGACTGTTGGTAGCACCCGGTGCCGATTCCGCGATGCTCGCGGGCAGTATCGCCGGCCGGATCGGGACCTTGCTCGGCAGCGGCGTGCTCGCGTGGGACAACATCCGGCCGCGCTACGGAAGCCCGCTGGAAGGTCGCTTGCCGTAGTTGGTGGCCCCAATTGATTACAGCGTCGTTGATTGCAGCGTCGTTGATTGCAGCGTCGTTGATTGCAGCGGGCGCGCGCAATCAGATCAGCGAGCGGGAGTCGCTATGGTGCGCGCCAACCCGGCCCGCGCACAAAGCGTCCCGGCGTGGCACCGGTGTGCTCACCGGCACGCAGTACCTGCACCCCGTTGACGAACACCTCCTGCACGCCGCTGGCGTACTGCTGCGGGCGGTCGAAGGTCGCGTGGTCGGTGATCGTCTGCGGATCGAACACCACGATGTCGGCAAAACAGCCTTGATCGATGCAGCCGCGCGACGCCAGACCCCAGTTTTCCGCCGGCAGCCGGGTCAGGCGGCGCACGGCCTCCGACAGGCTCAGCACCCGATCCTCGCGCACGTATTTTCCCAACAGTCGCGCAAAATTGCCGTAGGCACGCGGATGCGTGGAAGATTGCAGGAATGCGCCTTCCGGTGCGCTAGCCTCCGCGTCGGAGCCGAAGCTGACCCACGGCTGGCGAATGCCCAGCGCCACGTTGTCCTCGCTCATCAGGAAATACGCGGTATCGACGCGCGAGCGATCCTCGATGACCAGATCGATGATGGTGTTTTCCGCATCGGTGCCGCGCAGTGCCATCACCTCGGCCAGTGTCTTGCCGGTCAGCGGCTTGAGCGCCGCGCTCCGAAAGCCGATGAACTTGACCCGATCGGGCGAGCCGGCCATGCGGTAGAGGTTCTCCCACAGCGGCGAGGGCGTGCGCATCGCTGCAATCGTCTTCGCACGCTGTACGGGCTCGCGCAGGCGGGCGATCCACGCATCGAGTCCGCCCTCCTGCACCCACGGCGGCATTGCCGCATCCAGTCCGGTAGCGCCGGCCACGTAGGTATACATATTGGCCGACACCGCCAAACCCTCTGCGCGCGCCGCCTCGATGCGCGCGATCGCCTGCGCCATCTTCGGCCAGTTGTGCTGCCCGGCGGCCTTGAGGTGATACACCTCGGCACGCATTCCGGCACTGCGCGCGATGCCGATCAGCTCGTCCAGCGCCTCGAGGAATCGATCCGCCTCGCTGCGCAGGTGCGCGATGTAGCCGCCGCCGAACTCGCCCGCGGTTGCGGCCAGCACGGTCAACTCGGGCGTCTGCGCGTA
>JBBRFN010000052.1:0-19009 GCA_038224265.1 Lysobacterales bacterium | reverse complement strand
TCCTTGGGCCGGCTTCCTCAATAGCTGTCAGATACGACTTGGGAAAAGTTCAGGCGTTAGCTGGCGCCAGCATTTCCGGATCGACTCGGATCAGAGCGAGCCCGGAAACGTCCAGCCGACGGTCCAATCGGCCTCACGATTGCGGAATGCGCCCTTGTAGTCCGTCACGTCAAAGAACGGATCGAGTGTTGGGGCGGAGGCTCCAATGATCGTCACTGCTGCTCCGGTACCGAGAACCGGCGAGTTTGCGGCAGGGAAGCGGCGATCCACCAAACCGGCTGACGTACCGGAGATGTTGCCAGGCTGCCCACTGAACCAGGTGTTGAGCTGATACGGGTCGGTTCCAGCCAACTCGAAGGGACCGCCGGTGCAAACGCCCAAGGTGCTGTTGCGAACCGTCAATGCAGGACCCGCTGCCGCTGCCGTGCCGGCCGCGGTGAAGGTCGCATTGTCGTTGAAGTTAAAGCACTCGCCAGCGAATCCCTCGACGACTACGTTCCAATAGTTGCCGCCACTGCCGCGGCGAAGGCGGATACCCTCGTTGCCGCCAGCCACACCGACCAGGGTCATGTTGGAGATCGTGGGCTGCGTCCGCGGCAGCGCGTCGAAGTTGCCGTTCGAAGGCTGATTGTCCGACTCGATTCCGTTCGAATCTGAGTTGACCGCGCCACCCGAACGGCCGTAGGCAAACTGGATCTTGCCGTTGTAACCGTTGTCGAAGTCGAAGCTGTCGTCTTCAGTCCCCGAAGCTACGACGTAGCGGAGGTTCACCGAACCGCCGAACATCTCGAAGCCGTCGTCGATTCCTGCGTGCGTCTGCACGTGGTCGATCACGGTTCCGCGGCCGACGGCAAGGAGCGTCAGAGAATTGAACTCGCGATCGAGTGCGATGACTTGGCCACCATTGCGAATCTGGGCGTAACGGATGACGCCACTGGAATCGTCTGCGTTGTTGCCGCCATATCGAATCGCAGCACCAGCTTCGAACGTGCACGATCCCGCGAGGGTGGTGCCGGTGACGAGACAGTTGTTAGCGATCGCTTGGCCAGAAATCACGATTCCGCCCCACGACCCAGGAGTCTCGGTCGGACCAGTGAACACGATGGGAGCCTGGACTCCACCTTCGGCAACGATGCGGGAACCAGCGTTGATCAAGAGATAGTCGAGCGAGCCCGCCGCGCCACTTCCCTGCAGTCGCGTGCCCGGATCGATGGTCAAGGTCGCGCGGGTGGCAATCAGCCCATCGCTTGCGGTGCCGTTGCTGCCGAAGCCACTGCCGACAGCGGTTGCGCCGCGAATGACGTAGGTAGCGTCATTGGTCAACTGAAGATTCGTGTTGATCGCACTTGGCAGCTGACAGGTTCGGGCTTGCGAGGCAACCGCCGTGGTACCGGCGGGGCACGCGGTAAACGCCTGCTTGTAGACGCACTGCGGCCCGGCCAAGCCGCCGCGGGAGAACGTCAATTCGACCGGCTGGTTGGCCGGCAGGTTCGGAAGGCCGGCGGTGGTCAGAGTGAGACTGACGCGGAGGTCTTCGCAAGTGTTGAAGGTTATTGACGCGGTACCCACCTGAGTGGGCGTGACATTCGGACTCGCGGTGGCGAACGTACCGCCGGTCGTGCGGCCCACCGGAACGCCGGTCAGGGCGAACTGCCCTTCCGTAACGTTACCCTGGATCGTTAGCCACGTTGGCGCGCCCGTGGTGTCGTGTGCATAGAGCGCAACAAACAGTACCCCGGAAACACCACCGGTGGGGATGTAGTCAACGACTGCCCCACGGCCAACCTGAGCTGTATTGAACCACGAACCATCGACAGACGCTTCAGTGATCGTAAAGGCTGCATTTGCAGAGCCCATGCCAAGCGCGGCGATTGCACAACTGCCAAGCACGGTTTTCTTGAGTCTAGTCAACATCGAGGTACCCTCGGTATCCGGTGGAGAAAGACATGCCGTCAGTCGGCACGTCGCACAGTGTTACGTTAGAACTTGGCGGTGACATCAAGATTGCTTTCTTGTGACAATTAGATGTCACGGCCACGCTGACTAGGGCGCCCACTCAAGTGACAATATGACCTCTCGGCCTTTCTTGTACTCGCGTGTAACACCTGCGCCCTGAGTGAAAAGCACGGTGGGATCAAGCAGATTACGCAGGCGCAGCTTGAGCTTCAGGTCGTAGGGCAGCGACTGACTGAAAACGAAATCGAGTTGGCCGAAAGGCTCTTCATAGACATCAGGCGCTCCCGCAGTCCCAGCGGTGGAGATACGGGCGCCAAAGCGGTTGAACAGCAGGGTCCAGTCGGTGCCTGCGTCCGGGTCTTGCCATCCCAACTGCAGATTGACGACATAGGGCGATTGCCCCTGCAATGGTCGCTGCGCGTTGGTTCCAATGCCCGCCGAGGCGCCGAGATCGACCTCCGATTTGATGTAGGCGTAGTTGCCGGAGACATAGAACTTGCTCCAGTCGAGATCACCCAGCATCCAGACACCATCGAGCCAGTCCCAATCGTTCGCAAACCCGAAGGTCTTGTATACATCGACCTCAGCGCCATAGTTTGTCGCTGACGCAGCATTGGCGAAGGAGAACAGTTCGCCGCTACCGGCCAACTGGACCTGCTCGATCGGGTTGACGAAATCCTTGAGGAACAGGGCGATCGTCAGGCTCTCGCTGTCCGAGAAGTAATACTCCCAGCGAAAGTCGTAACTGGTGATCGACGCTGGCAGAAGGTCGGGATTGCCCAGCGTCGTGCTATCGAGAAGGGGATCGATGAACGCTGCCGGGGTCAATTCGCGAAACTCCGGTCGCGAGACTGTTTCGGAGTAGCCGAGTCGCCACTGCGACGCTTCGGACTGAACCCAAACTGCACTTGCCGACGGCAAAACGTCGTCTGTTGCGATTTCACTGAGCAGTGGCGCCTCCGACCCATCAAAGCTGCGCGATCGGGCACTCTGATCGTTCTTCTCCTGTCGCGCGCCGACAGTCACTCGAAACTCGTCGCGCCAATCGCCGTCGATACCAAGGTAGACCGCATCCAACGATTGATCGGCCGTGTATGCATCGTCCGGGCGGGTTGCATCGCGCACGGTCCAGCCGTTCGGCCCGAAGTTTTCCGGCGCAAAGATCACATCCGGCCGGTTGCGTCGTAATTCGACGCTACGCGCCAACGACCCGTCGCGGGAGTCGGCGAGAAACTGGAATCGTTGAATCCCCGATTCGCGACTTCTTTCCAGTTGCTGTGCACCAGCGAGCAACGTGATCGTCGACGTGTTATCGAACTCGATCGGCAGCTTGAGGTTGATCAGCGCATCTTTGTTGGTATCGTCCAGAAGGCCAAAACTCGTGAGGTTGCCGTCGGAACGACTCGACAGAATGAACTCGTTCGCTTGCTGGTTAAGTTCATAACGATACTCGCGCGTATTCGGCGCATCTCGCGCGGCCGTCGCGTAGGTGTACTGCCAGTCGACGACAAGTCCCAACCAGTTCGGAAACTCGTGTTCGCCGCCAAGCTGCTGGGCGAACAGCTCGTTTTCGACCCATTCCAGTTTGGTGAACTGCGCCACATCATTCGGGTCTTCCGGATAGCCTTCATCCACGCGCGCCTCGTCGGTCGTCTGGCGCAGGAACACGGTCGTCGAGCGCAGCGACTGTCCAGGTGCGAACTCGATTCCTGCATTGAAGAATGCCGACAGCTCGATGCTGCGCTCTGTCTTCTGCCGCAAGAGCTCAGAGGTCTGCACGAGCACATTGTTGGCAGTTGGTGCGAACCCGCGCCGGATCTCATCAGTCGTATCCCAACCCTGCGAGTAACGCACAGAACCTAGATAGCCAACGATTCGCTCACCGGGCAGGTCGAACGAGTCGCCGATCGAAACAGTGAATCCTGTGTTCGGCTTGATCGTTTCGACTGACGTGTTGTAGTTGCTCGCTAGGTCGCGGCCAAAAGAATTCAGCTGATCTGCACTGAAGCCATTGGGCGGAGTGCCCAGTCTCAGCGCCGCACCAGCGGCAGTAGCCTGCGCGATGGACGCTGGCAGATCGCGATCGCCGCTGTCATAACCGGTCCAGTCGCGTGAGCCGCCGTCATAGCGCAGCCCGTCTGAACCTGTGGTGCCCTGTGCATAGCCCAAGGTGCCGGAGAGCTTGAAGAAGAAGTCGTCTGGATAGCTCTTCGTTCGCAACTGCACGGTTCCGCCTCCGAACTCACCCGGCATATCGGCGGTAAACGTCTTCTGTATCACAATTCCGGAAAGGATCTCTGTTGGAAAGAGGTCCAGCGGAACTACCTTTCGAGTCGGATCCGGCGAAGGTATCTGCGCGCCGTTGAGCAACACGCTGGAGTAGCGCTCGCCAAGCCCACGCACGTAGACGAACTTTCCATCGACCAGCGTAAGGCCAGTTACGCGACGCAGTGCTGATGCAGCGTCCGAGTCGCCTGCGCGGGAGATTTGCTCGGCGCCGAGAATTTCGGTAACGGCAAAGCTGGTGCGCTTCTCCTCGACGAATGCCGCCAGAGAGCCTTCGATGTACGGTTCCAGCACCACGAACTCGGGCAGCATCAACCCTGCCGGCGTGAGCTCGATGTCGCGGGTGGTTTCCTGCTCGGCCACCACGGCGAGTCCGTCGATGGTCTGTGCGGAATAGTCGGCGGCGATCACCGAGATCGCGTAGGCGCCGGCCGGCACGCTGGCCTGGAATTCGCCATTGGCATTGGTGCGCAGGTCCAGCGGCGTGCCGGATACGAAGACGCGGGCGTTGGCGATCGGTGCGCCGTTTTCGGAACTGACGATGCGGCCTTTGAGGGTACCGGGTGGGCCGGCATCGGCGGCGGAGGGCGCGGTGTTCGCGGTGCCGCGATCGGCGCCATCGCCGAGCGAGCTTTCGACCGCGATCTGCGGCGGCCGGCCGGCGCGCAAGGTGGCGATCAGCTCGGCGGTTTCGCCTTCGGCGACTTCGATTTCGTAGCGAAGCAGTTCCTTGCCATCGCGCTTGAGCACCAGCACGCGCTTGCCCGGTGCAAGCCGCAGCTGCGCACTGCCGTCGGCATTGGTCGCGCCGATGTCGTCGCCGTCGACTTCAACGATGGCTTGCGCGAGTGGGGTGGAGTCCTCGAACGCGACCACGTTGAGCTCGGCAGGTGTTGCGGCCAATGCGCTGCGGATCGCAAGCACGAGGACGGCGAGGGTTCCGAGGGTGCGTTTCATGAGCAGTTCCGAAGCACGGGCTGTGCAGGAGCGCGCCGTGTGCGCAACCGCAGAACCGACGGTTGCGACAAGATCGAGAGGTTGCGGTCGCGCGCGGGGCGCGCTCCTGCACCGGCGATGTGGGATCGACGGGATCACACGCAGGTCCAGCGCGCGGCCGCGCAGTCGTTCATGATCTGGCGCAGCTCGGTGGCCTTGCGGAACAGATCCGGCCGGCGCAGCGCGGCCAGATGGACTTCGGCGCCGGCGAAATCGCCGCCGCGGAATGTCGCGTAGGCGAGCGCGTAGCGCACATCTTCATCATCGAGCAGGCGCGCGCGCACCAGCGCATCGCGCATGCCCACGATCTGCTCGTAGCGGCGCAGTTCGGCGAGGATGCCAACGCGCTGCTTGAGTTTTTTGCGGGTATCGGTCACGCGCTGGTTCAAGGCCAGTGCGCGCATCGGAAAGCCCGCGCGGCGATACAGTTCGGCCGCTTCCGGCAACAGTGTCGGATCGCGTTCGGCGACTACGCCCAACAGCTCGGCGGCGGCCAGCGCCTTGCCATCTTCCAGATAGGTCTGCGCCAGCGCCTTGCCGATGTTGTCGTTGTCGGGATAGCGCAAGCGCGCCGACTCCAGAATCAGCTTCGCCTCACTGAAACTCTTTGCGCGGCGCAGGGCCGAACCGATCGCGGCGTAGTCGTCGGCGCCGACATCGCTGCGGGTCAGGAATTCGCGCGCAACCACCGAGGCCTCCTGGTACAGCCCCGACTCGATCAGGTAAAAAATCTGTCGGCGGGTGAAGGTGTTGTTGGCCGGAAACTTCAGGGTGGCCGCGCGCATCACGTCCATTGCCTGCTGCTTGCGCCCGGCCATCCAGTTCGCGTGCGCGCGCATCGACCATGCCGCGCTGATGTCGGCGAGTACGGCGCCGGCACCTTCGATGGTGGCGATGGCCTTCGGCCACTGTTCCTGCGCGAAGTACGCCTGCGCCAGATACAGCTGCACCAGTGGCTCGACCGCGCCGGCAGCGATCGCTTTCTCGAATCCCTCCGCCGCAGCCGGCAGTTGATTGCGCGCCATCGCCAGCAGACCCTTGACGGTCCAGTACTGCGGCACGTCGACGCCTTCGGCTGCCGGGTCGACATTGCCCAATGCCGACTCCGCGCGATCGAGCGCACCATCGCGCAGCAGCGTCTGTGCCACCGACAGCCAGTCGATCTCTTCGTTCTTCTTCGCCTGCGCGGTCGCCGCCAGCAGCACGAGGCTGAAGCAGGCGAACCGCAGACAATCGCGCAGCGCGCGCAGGAAGCTCATGCTGTTCTCCGCCTAGCCGAGGTCGAAACGCACTTTCTGCGTCGCCCACACGCGCACCGCCTCGCCCTTGTAGCTGGCCGGCTCGAACTTCCAGCCCTGCACGCCGAGTACCGCGGCATCATCGAAGATGCCCGGCGGACTGGCCTCCAGCACCTTGACCTTTTCGACCTGGCCGGTCGGCCCGATCAGGACCGACAGCAGCACATAGCCGGTAGTGCCCTGCGCCTTGGCGCGCGGCGGATACGGCATCGGGTTCTGCACGATCGGGCGCGGCGGCGAATCGACCGTATCGTCGGTCATGGTGCCGCTGCCCTCGCCAAGGATCGAGGCGGCATCGCCGAGATCGGACTGCTCGAACTGCGGCAGGCCGAAGTTCAGCCCTGCGAGCGAGCTTTCGAGTCCAACCACCGGATTGACCCGCGCGCGCTGCTGGCGCTTCGGCGGCGGCTTGGGCCGGTCCTGCGGCGGCGGTTTGGGCTTCTCGGTGCGTTCGACCTGGATCTGGGTGCCGAAGCTGTCGGGCTGCTGCCGATGCAGACCGGCCTGCTGGTTCATCAACACCACCGAGCCGCCCACCAGGATCAGTCCCATGAAGCCCGACAGCACGCCGATCGCCATGCGACGCTGAGGTTCGGGAAGCCCTCGGATGCCGGCGGTGGCCATGGCAGCGGCTCAGCCTTCGCCAGCTTCGGCGCCGGTGGCGACACCGATGTCCTCGGCGCCGGCCAGGCGCGCCTGATCGATCACCTCGACCAGCTTGCCCGAGGGCACGATTTCGTCGGTCACCACCAGCACGGATTTCTGCGTCTGCGTCTTGAGCAAATCGCGCAAGCGACTCTGGATCACCCACACCTGCACCGGCTCGCCTTCCAGGTAGGCCTGGCCCTGCTTGTCGACATACACCTTGATCGCCTTGGTCGACGCGACCACGCCCGACGAGGCGCCCGGTCGGCTGATGTCGATCTTCAGATCCTTCTGAAACGTCGTGGCGACCATGAAGAAGATCAGCAGGATGAAGGTCATGTCGATCATCGGCGTGAGATCGACGGTGGTCTCGGCGAGTTTGCGTTCGCGGCGGATCATGCGATGGCTCCCGGCGCGGATTCGCGCGGTGCGTGCGGATGCAGAATGCGGATGCTCATGCCGCGGCCTCGGTGCCGCCGCTGAGCAGGATGTCCTTGATCGCGGTGAGATCGTTCTCGATCTGGAACTGGCGGCGGTCGAGCAGGCTCTTGGCGATCACGCCGGGCACCGCCACCACCAGCCCCAGTTGGGTGGTGAACAACGCGGTCGCGATGCCGGCCGCGATACCTCCGGATTGCGAATACAGCGTCATGTCGCCCAGCGAATTGAAGGTTTCGATCATGCCGATCACGGTGCCGAGCAGGCCCATCAGCGGCGCGATCGACACCAGCACGTTGATGGTCGTGGTGTAGCGCTTGAGTTCGGCCTGGAAATCGAAGAACGATTCGTCGAGATAGCGGCGCACATGTGGACGCGGTCGCTGCACGATCGCGATGCCGCGCGCGATCGCTTCGTCGACAATCCCGTTCGGCGGATTGGAGCGGCCATCCAGCGCGCGGCGGATCAGCACGCGCACATTCTTGCGGCTGCCGCGCCGCATCAGCGCCCAGCGATAGCCCAGCGCGAACCACAGCACCACGCCGATCAGCATGATCGGCACCATGACCACGGCACCACCCTGCAACAGGTAATCCAGGAACGCCTGTACGGCGCTCCATAGATTCCCGGCTTCGGCGAATTTTTCCAGCATGGCGGATGCTCAGCGCAGATGCCGGATCAGGCAGCGCGCGGGCTGACAGCCGCAGCGCGCGTTTCCTGGTACAGGTTGATGATCTTCAGCGCACCCTTTTCCATGTCGTCCTTGAGGCCGTCGGCCCACCCGTTGAGCAGGCTGCCGAGCAGCAGGCACGGAATCGCGACCATCAGACCCTGCATGGTGGTCACCAGCGCCACCGCGATACCGCCGGAGAGCATCTTCGGATCGCTGTTGCCGAACTCGGTGATCACGTCGAAGGTCTGGATCATGCCGGTGACGGTGCCGAGCAGGCCGAGCAGGGGTGCGACCGCGGTGATGGTCGAGATCATCGACCCGAAGCGGTTCAGATGGGTCGATTCGTGCAGGATCGATTCCGACACGATGTCTTCCAGATGCGCGCGATCGCGGTCGGCATTGCGCAGTGCAGCGGTGACCACGCGCGCGGCCGAACCCTTGAAGCGCTTGGCCGCTTCGATCGCCTCGGGAATACGGCCCGCGCGGACCGGCTGGGTGACCGCGTCGAGGATCTTGTTGACCGACGCGCCTGCACGCTGCAGGAAGATCGCGCGCACCATGATCAGCAGCAGCGCGAGTGCGCCGAGTGCGAGGATCACGTAGCCGATCGCGCCACCCTTGCGCATTTCGCTGATGAAGCTCTTGTCGGCAGGCGGCTCGACCGCCACCGCGGTGGACTCGAAGATGTATGCGCGCAGCACCTCGGGCTGGCGGTTGGCAGCCAGCGCTTCGGCGGTATCGGATGCCGGCATGTTCCACAACTTGAAGCGACCGCCACCAGCTGGTGCCAACACACCCGAACCCTGTGGGCTGGTGCCGAGTGCAGCGACATTGCCGATCAGCACGATGGTGCCCTGCACTTCGGTGCCATCGAGCAGATAAAACGTGCCCGGCACCCGGCGCACGGATGAGAACTCGGTGAGCTTGCGCAGGCCTGCGGCGAGCAGCTCGGCGAGCTTGTCGCCGTCGCCCAGCGCCTTGAACGCGTCGCTGTCGGGAGTGGTGTCGCCGGAGGACGCCAGCGAAGCCTGCGCCTGCGCGATGGTGCCGGCGAGAAGGTCGGTGCCTTCGGCCACCACCACTTGCTGCCGCTCGGCGACCACCAGCTGCTCGTTGGATGCATCGGTATCGGCGCGTGCGGCGAGCACGCGATTCTCCAGCGCATCCACCTCGCGCTCGAGGCGACTGCGATCGCCTTCGAAGGCTCCGCGGGTCTGCGCCAGGCGTGCGGTCAGCTCGCGTTTCTGCGCTTCGAGGAATGCGAATTCCTTGCGGTAAGCATCGGCGAGATCCACCTCGGGTGCGGGTGGTGGTGCGACCGCTGCTGCCGGTGCTGCCGGCGGCGCTGCTGCTGCGGGCGTTGCCGGTTGCTGCGCCAATGCCGGCACGGATGCCAGCAGCAACAGCAGCGCGATCGATTGCAGTCGAATGGATTTCATCGGATCAGCCCCCGCTGACGGCCAGCGCAGCTGGCAATTCGAAATAGCCCTGGCGGATCTGCTTGCCGAGTGCGTCGAACAGCGCTGCGATGCGGGCCTGCTCGGCGGCATTCTCGGCCACCACGAAACTCCAGCCGCCCGGTCCGCGCCGCGCCGCGCCAAAGCGGCTGTCGTCGGTCTTGAACAGCAGCATCACCGAGCCGACCTTGGCCACGTCGGCAAGCACCCGCTCATTGCCAACCTGGATGGTCTGCTTGTGCAGACCGGTCTCGCGGGTGATGCGGAACTCGTCTTCGTAGAAGGCCCACAGGCGGTTGGCCGCGCGACGCGAGGGCAGCTGCGCGCTGGCCAGCTGCGTGCGAATCTCATCCAGCGCTGCGAGGCGTTCGTCGGTCTTGAACGGCAGGCCGGCGGCGACGAACGCGCGCAGGTTGTCGATCGCGGCCAGCAGCATCGGCGTCAGCGCATCGCCAGCGGTGCCGGCAGCCACGCGCTCTTCTTCGAGCTTTGCGACCTTGGCGCGTGCCTCGAGCTGCGCGACCTGCTGGCGCTTCAGACTGTTTTCGAGTTCGGCCTTCTGCGCGGCCAGCCCCTGCAGGCTGGTGCGCTGCTCCTCGCGCAGCAGCTCGAGCTCGCTGTTGAGCGTCTCGACCTCGCCGCGCAAGGCGATCAGGCGCTGCGAGAGCTCGCTGGCGTCGTCGGCGAAGGCGGGCGCCACCGCAGCCTGCGCGAGCGCGAGGGCAAACAGGATGCAGCGCGGGCGAAACGCGCGGGATGCGGACATGGGCCACTCCGAAGGACTACTGCGATCCTGCCGTGCCCAGATGACGGGTCCACGGCAGCGGGATGTCCGGCAGCCTATGAACGTTCACTTGCAGTTTCGTGACCCGAATGTTTCTGTCTGATGACAGCGCGCTGCCGCGAGTGCTTATGCACATGCTGCGATGCACCGTCGGCAGGCGCGCGGCCGACACCCGCGGGGATCGCCAGCTTCGATGCAAGTCCCTGATCCAGCTGCATTTTTGCAAACTGGCCAAGAAATGACCGGAGAGGTCGCGCGGGCCAGCGCGCAGGCTCGGCGGCCTGCTGCCGGTGGGTTGCGCACAGGCTTATCCACAGCCTGTGTGGATAAAAGACACTTTCCCTACACGGACAGACAGTTGATTCCCGTTCCTGAGAAAGCACATGAAGTGTGGAGGCGACCACCGCGCTGATCACGCCGCTTAACCGGCAGCGTCGCGCCGACTACACTAGGCGACTTTGTGCAGGTCCAGGGCGTCGTGAAAGAACTGATTCGGGAAATCGTGCTGCAGGCAGTGCTCGACCTGCGCCGGGGCGGAAAGCTGCCGGCCGGCGACGAGCCGAGCTTCACCGTCGAGCGCACGCGCAACAAGGCGCATGGCGACTACGCGTGCAACGTGGCGATGCTGCTGGCCAAATCGGTGGGTCGCAATCCGCGCGAGTTGGCGCAGGCCCTGCTCGATACCCTGCCGGAGTCGCGACTGGTCGCGCGTGCCGAGATCGCCGGACCCGGCTTCATCAACTTCCATTTGAGCCCGACCTGCCTGCTGGGCAGCGTGCGACGGGTCATCGAGCAGGGCGAGCGCTACGGCAGCCAGCCCGAAGAATCGCGCGAGTCGGTGACGGTGGAGTTCGTCTCGGCCAACCCGAATGGCCCGCTGCATGTCGGCCACGGGCGCGGCGCGGCCTACGGCGCATCGCTGGCCAACATTCTCGAGGCCCACGGCCACCGCGTGCAGCGCGAGTACTACGTCAACGATGCCGGCCGTCAGATGGATATTCTCAGCGCCAGCGTGTGGCTGCGCTATCTGGAATTGGGCGGCGTCGTCGTGCGGTTTCCCGACAACGGCTACAAGGGCGACTACGTGGTCGATATCGCGCGCTCCCTGCGCGCCCGCGAGGGCGACCGCCTGCGGCGTACCTCGGTCAGCGTCGGCGACGGCCTGCCGCCGGACGAATCGCAAGGTGGCGACAAGGAAACCCATGTCGATGCGCTGATCGCGCGGGCCAAGCAGCTGCTCGGCGATGCGGACTACCGCAACGTGTTCAACGCCGGCCTCGACTGGTGTCTGGCCGATATCAAGCAGGATCTCGGCGAGTTCGGGGTGCGCTTCGACAACTGGTTCAGCGAGCGCTCGCTGGCCACATCGGGCGCGGTGCAGAAAGCGATCGATACGCTCAAGTCGACGGACCAGATGGAGCTGCGCGACGGCGCGCTGTGGTTCAAGGCGACCAATTTCGGCGACGAGAAAGACCGCGTGGTGGTGCGCGAAAACGGGGCGACGACCTACTTCGCCTCCGACATCGCCTACCTGCTCAACAAGTTCGACCGCGGTTTCGATCGCGCCATCTACGTGTTCGGTGCCGATCACCACGGCTACATCGCGCGCCTGAAGGCTGCCGCGCAGGGGCTGGGGGTGGATCCCGCACGGCTGGAGATCCAGCTGGTGCAGTTTGCGGTGCTGTTCGAGAAGGGCGAGAAGGTGCAGATGTCGACCCGCGCGGGGCAGTTCGTGACCCTGCGCCAGTTGCGTCAGGAAGTCGGCTCCGATGCGGCGCGCTTCTTCTACGTGATGCGCAGCCACGACCAGCACCTGGATTTCGATCTCGATCTGGCGCGCTCGCAGTCCAACGACAACCCGGTGTACTACGTGCAGTACGCGCATGCGCGCGTGTGCGCACTGTTCCGCCAGCTCGCCGAGAAGGGGCTGAGCTTCAATCGCGCATCCGGCGATGCGGCGCGCGAACGGTTGGTGCATGAGCAGGAACAAGAACTGATGCAGCAGCTGCTCGGCTGGCCGGAGCTGATCATCGCCGCGGCCGAGCACCGCTCACCGCAGATCGTGGCCAACGGCCTGCGCGAGCTGGCCGCGAGCTTCCACAGCTATTACAACGCGGTACCGATCCTGGTCGAGGACGATGCGCTGCGCAGCGCGCGCCTGTATCTGTGCAAGGCGGTCAAGCAGGTGTTGGTCAACGGACTCGCGCTGCTGGGCGTGTCTGCGCCGGAGTCGATGTAGGGAACTTTTGGGTAGCGACGACTGCGGCAACCTGAAGGTCCGCCGTCGCCGGCATGCCGGCTCCCACAGCGGTCTCCGGCAGCCCCCGCAAGTCAACACTCGCAAGCTCGCCATTCGCCACGGTCTCGGCCAAGCCTCCATTCAGCCGAACCTGCGACAATCTGCAGCGCACTCCGCGCGTCTGAGAACTGCAAGCCCACCGATGGCCAAATCGAAATCCCAAGCGACCCGCGGCGGGCAACAGGCAAAGCCGATTCCGTTCTGGATCTGGCTGCTCGCCGGTGTCGGGCTCGGCCTCGCGTTGGCGGGCGTGGCGCTGTATCGCGACTGGGTGCCGTCGCTGCGCGGTGGTTCCGGGCCACAACCGAATCCGCAGGCGGCAGCGCCGCGCGGGGGCGACGCCGGTGTCGCGGCCGAAGCGGCAAAGCCTGCCGACAGCAGACCCAAGTACGACTTCTACAGCGTGCTGCCGGAAATGGAGGTCGTGATCCCCGAGTCCGAAATCAGGGAACAGGCACAGCAGCCGCAGGTGCCCGCGCCCGATGCGGGCACCGTCACCGCGCGCATGCTGCTGCAGGCAGGCTCCTTCCGTTCCGAGCCCGAGGCCGAGCAGATGAAGGCCAAGCTCGCGTTGCTCGGACAGCGCGCCAGCGTGGTCGCAGTCACGGTCAATGGCGCGACCTGGCATCGTGTTCGTGTGGGCCCATTCGGCACCGCGCGCGAGCTCGACGAGGCACGCCGCACGCTGTCCGACAGCGGCATCGAGGCGATCGCGCTGCGCGAGCGGCAGTAGCGCGGGATCGGCTGGCGGGTAACTCTCGCGCCCGTTAGCATTACGCACTCGGGTCGGTACGGCCCACGGAGCCGTCGCATGGGAAGCACCCGCAGCGCGCAACGGAACCGCGCGATCGAGCCGTTCTGGCAGCGCCTGTCGCAGATCACCACCTATCCGCTGCAGCGCGAGGCGCTGTTCACCATCGTTGCCTTGGCGGTGATGCGATTGGTGGTCTACGTGCCCGTGCTGGGCTGGTTGCTCGATCTGATGGTGACCATCGCGATCCTGCGCTACGCGGGCGAGGTGCTGTATCGCACCGCGCACGGCAAGATGGACCCGCCGGCCGGCTACAGCGCCGACGATCAGCGCGGCTGGACCCTGTTCTGGGTGCAGCTGGTGCTGTTCGTGCTGGCCATGTTCGGCGCCTTCCTCGGCGAAGCGCTCGAGGCGCCGGTCCTCGGCGTGGTCGTGGTGGCGTTCGTCGCGCTGGCGACCCCGGGTGCCCTGATCAGTGCGGCGATCGACGGCGACTGGCTGCATGCGCTCAATCCGCTGCTGTGGCTGCAGGTGATGCTGCGGCTGGGCATCCCCTATCTGCTGCTGGCCGGCCTGTGTCTGCTGATCGTGATCAGCAAGGCGAATGCGCAGGAATTCATGCTGCCGCTGATGCCCGGCCCGATCGCGGTGGTGGTGTCGGGCCTGATCGGCAACTACGCCCTGATCGCAACCTTCCACCTGATGGGCTACGTGGTCTACCAGTATCACGAGGTGCTGGATTTTGCGGTCGATCCGCATGAGGCACCGCTGGTGCGTCCGGGCGATGCCGACGGCGAGTTGCTCGCGCAATCGGAGGCGCTGGCGGCCGACGGTGAACTGGCTGCTGCCGAGACGATCCTGCGCGAGCATATCCGCGAGCGCGGCGGCTCCGATGCGCTGCGCGCGCGCTATCGCAAGCTGCTGCGCCTGCGCGGCGACCACTTGGCCCTGCTCGCCGATGGCCGCGACTGGATCAACGTGCTGCTCGCGCGCGACGACGAGCGCCGCGCGGTCGAGATCTGGCGCGAGTGTCGCGAGCTGGATGCCGGCTTCTGGCCCAGCGATCCGGCGATGGTGCATCGACTGGCGCAGAAGGCCGCGGCACTGGGCATGTCCGAGCTGGCGCTCAAGGGCACCTCGGGATTCCACAAGGCGTTTCCAAAGCACGTCGATATCGCGCGCAACTACCTGCTCGCCGCACGCCTGCTGGTGGATCGCTTCGGCCGCGACAGCGAGGCGCTGGACCTGCTGCGCCAGCTCAAGCAGAACTATCCGCAACATCCACTGGCTGAAGAGATCGCCGCCTATGCAACGGTGGTGGAAGGCCTGGTCGCGAGTGCTGCACCCAAGCGCACGCAGTAACGCGGGGCGACGGACGGATCGCCTTTAACTCCCCCCGTCCCCATTGGTCTTGTTTGCCTGTGCGGAGCCCGGGAATAGCCGTTCGATGATGGCAGCGACGCGCTTTGCATCGCTGCCGTCGGCGCCGATTCGAAGCGCCAGCCATAGGTCGAAGAAGGCCTCGGGCAAACCCTGCATGCCGGGTTGGCGCTGCGCCATCTGGGTCATCAGGCGTTCGGCTGCGGGCAGCTGCCGGGCCGCGATCCAGCGTCGCGCCAGCGTCAGCAGTTCGGACGCGGACAGGCGCGGCTTGCGCAGGGTCGCTTCCATGTAGTCGTTGAACAGCGCAACGTGTTCTTCCGGCGTGCGCCCACCACGGCGCAGGTCGAGCAGCAGCCAGCGCGCGCTGTCGTGCAGGGCCGCGAGCTGTGGCATGCCGCGCCAGGCTCGATAGCTCAGCTCATGGGCAGCTGGATCGCCGCTGGCAATCAGCAGCAGCTGCGCTGCGTGTTCACGGGCGCGACCGAAGTCCAGCAAGCCGAGCGCACGGCGCACGTCAGCCTGCAGCGCAGTGCGTCGATCTTCGCTGCTTTCGCTGTCCAGATAGTCGCGGCGCTCGAGGCGCGCGGCACGGATCGCGAGTGCTGCAAGCGCGCCGCTGATGATGCCGCCCGCATGCGCATCGAAGGCCACGCCAACGCCATCGTTGCGCGCCCAGTTGAGAAGCTCCCAGCCTAGCCACACCGGCAGCAGCCACAGCGCCACCACGCGCGCATGGCCGAAGACCACGAACATCCAGTAGAAGATGCGCACACGGCGCACACCCCACAGCACGCAGAACGCACCCATCAGGCCGGCGATCGCGCCCGACGCGCCGAGCAGCCCGCTGGGCTGACCGTGGTTGAGCAGCAGCGAGAATGCGGATGCGCCCACAGCGGCAAGCAGGTACAGCAGCAGGAACAGCGTGCCGCCCAGAGCGGCCTCGACGAGCAGGCCCAGCAGCAGCAGGAACACCATGTTGCCGAGCAGGTGTTCGAAATCCGCGTGCAGGAATGCGGAACTGAGCAGCGCCATCGCGCGTGGCGCGTCGTAGCGCAACAGGTGACTGTTGGTGAACATCGCGCCGAGCAGATTGGCAAGTTGCGCGCGTCGCTCGACCCAATAGGCGTGCTCGGCATGGCCCGGCTCGATCAGGCGTGCATCGCGAATGCGCGCGGCCAGTTCGGGATCGCGCGCGGTCACGCCCAGCGCCAGCGCGCTGCGTTCGGGCTCGGCTGCCGTTTCGAGATACTCCGCAACCTGTGGTTTGCCGCTGCCGCGCAGATACGCGGCAATCGCCGGCACCTCGACGCTGGCCAGGCCCGAGCTGCGGTAGTAGTCGCCGGCGCGCTCGAATGCCGCATCGTCGCCCGACTGCAGGCCGAAGAAGACCACCACGTTGGCCAGAATCAGGGCCAGCGTGACCCACGGCGCGGTGGCCCAGCTGGGGCGCCGGTGCAGCGGTACGATCAGCATACCGGCCTGCGCACGGAGAGCATGCGCAAGCCGGCCACGGTGCGCCGCGTCATGCGGGTGCGGAGGCTGCTCTGCAATGCTTGCTGCAAGAAATTCCGGGAGATTGCGTCCATGCTTCGATGCGTGCTCATGTCTGGCCTGCTGCTTAGCATCGCATGTGCGCAAGCGGCGACCTATAGTGTGGGGCCGGGCGCCACGTACCCGACGCTGAGCGCGGCGTTCAATGCACTCGACCTCGGTCCGGGCGATATCGTCGAGGTCGCCGGCGGCGTGACCTACGATGTGGCCTCGCCCGGCATCGTGATGGGTGCGGCCGACAGCGGCGCGGCGGGCAATCCGGTGATCGTGCGCGGCATTCCGGTCGGCGGCCAGCGGCCGATCCTGCGCGGCGGCATCAATACGATCGAGTTCCGATCCTCCAACCATGTGCTGTTCGACAACTTCGAGGTCACCGGTACTGGCAACACCAGCACCGGTACGTTTCGCTGCATCTACCACCATGCGCACGACATCACCATTCGCAACGTGCTGGTGCGCGACTGCCCGCGCCACGGCATCCTCGGCGGCGACACCGACACCGGCTCGCTGACGGTCGAGTACTCGGAGATCCGCAACGCAGGCTCCAACGGCGGCAACCATGCGATCTACATGGCCACCGACGAGGTCGCCTATCCGGGCGCGGTGTTCCGCCTGCAATACAGCTATCTGAGCGACAGCCAGTTCGACGCTGCAGTCCAGGGCGGCAACCTGGTCAAGAGCCGCGCCGAGCGCAATGAGATCTACTACAACTGGCTCGAAGGCGCGTACTTCCATGAGCTGGAGCTGATCGGACCCGACCCGGGCGGCGCGCCGAGCGGTTGGAGCGAGGGTCTTGCGCGCGAGGACTCCGACGTGGTCGGCAACGTGATCGTGCACACTGCGGCCTTTGGCAGCGTGCTGCGTTTCGGCGGCGACGGAACCGGCCAGACCTTCGGCCGCTATCGCTTCGTCAACAACACCGTGGTGCGCCTGGGCGGCGCCGATACGCCGACGGTGTTCCGGCTGTTCGACGGCATCGCCGCGCTGGAGTTCCACAACAACGTGATCTGGCGCGATGGCGCCAACTCGCTGACCCTGGTGCGCGGCGTGGAGGCGGACTTCCCGGGCGGCGTGGTGCGGGTGCGCGGCAGCAACAACTGGATCAAGTCCGGCTTCACGTTCAATCCCGCGCAGTTGCCGGTGCTGCTGAGCGGCTCGCTGACCGGCAGCGCACCCGGTTTCAGCAACGTCGCCGCCTTCGATCTCTCGCCGGCCAACGGCAGCCAGCTGATCGATACCGGCACCGCCGCGACGGTGACCGCGCCCGACTACGACCTGGCCAATCCGCTGTTCCCACCCGCGCGCCACCCACCGCCGCGCGCTGTCCTGCCCGCGGGCTCGGCGCTGCTGCGCCCGCTGGCCAATCCGATCGATATCGGTGCCTACGAGCGGGACACGGGAGGGTTCGTCCACGCCGACGGTTTCGAGCCCGGCTGAACACCCGGGTTGGTATCGGCACCCCGCGACAGGTGCGATGATGCGCGGCGTACCGTGACGCTCGCGCACGGAGGACTGCAATTACCGCATGTCGCGCAACCTGATCCTCGGCACCGCGTTCAACTACGACGTTGCGCAAGTCCGCGTCTTCGTCGAATCACTGCGGCGTCACTACGATGGCGAGGTCGCACTGTTGATCAGCAGCCGCGCAGGCACCGAGCTCGCAGCGTACCTGCGCGAACATCGCGTGCGCGGCGTGACCTTCGACTGCAGCTACTGGATGCCCATCGACCTGCAGTTCGCGCGCTACGTCCGCTACGGGGAGTGGCTGCGCGATGCCGGCGAACCCTACGAGCGGGTGATGTTCAGCGATGTCGGCGACGTGCTGTTCCAGGCCGACCCCTTCGTCGGGCTGCCCAGCGGCGAGCTGCTGCTGTTCCTTGAGGACGAGCGCACCCCGATCGGCGCCAGCCCGGCGAATGCACTCTGGATCGAACAGCTGTACGGCGCGGAGGTGCTCGATCGCCATCGCAGCAAGCCGATCTCGTGCTCGGGCACCACGATCGGCAGCCATGCAGCCATCTGCGACTATCTGGAGCGCATGCTGTGGGAAGGACGCCCTGAGCTGGCCTCGCGGATGGCCCGCTACCGCGGTTACGACCAGGGCATCCACAACGTGCTACTGCATTCGGGTGCGCTGCCGAATGCGGTCACGGTGCGCAACGGGGACGTGGTGTGGACTTTGCACAACGTGCCGGATGCCGAGATCGCGACCGACGCCGACGGCTTCCGCACCATCGACGGCCGCCGCCCGGCGGTGGTGCACCAGTATCCGGTCAAGCCCGCCGCGAAGCGCTGGGTCGAACTCGCCTATCCACAGCCCGGCGCTGCCGATGCAGAATCCACAGGCCACTGAACAACAGCAGCACCATCATCACTGCGGCTGACGAGCGGCCCATAGGGATGGGCACTGCGGCGGGCGCAGGGCCGACCCGGAATGCACGCACGATGTCGGTGCAGTCGATCCCATCCAGATCGACGACCAATGTGTACTC